>JAENWD010000150.1 GCA_016650245.1 Vicinamibacteria bacterium | reverse complement strand
GGCCGCAGGCTCCAGGCTACGGGCTACAGGCTCCGCCACCAGCCCGAACGGCACCGAGCGCCAGCCGCGCCACGTGCGCGTGTGCACGCCTTCGCGCACCATCAACTGCGCGGAGATGCCGCCGTCGAGTGAGACGGCGCGACGGCAGCCGAGGTCGCGCATCAGGACAGCCATCTCGTCGAGCGTGAGCCCGATCGGCAGCGCCGGCGCCAGCTCGCCCAGCGCGTAGAACCGCGTGATGGCGACGAGCAGCCGGCCATCGTCGAGCTCGCCGATGGCGAGGCGGCCGTCACGATGGCCGACGTCCACACCCAGCCCATCCTGTCGCAGCGCGAGCGGGACCTCGCCGTCGGCGTCGAGCAGCGTCGGATACGACTGAATCGCCTCGACGACATCACCCGAGGCGCGCGCGGCGTCGATCTGGTCAGGTGTGAGCCAGCGCATTCGGCCCGTGGCGTCCCATGCGATTGCCGTCGACAGCGGACCCCGGCCAGGCGGACGGACCTCCTGGCCCTCCATCACCGTCCAGCCCCACGGGACGATCCCCGTGTACATGCCGATGTTCATGGCGAGCGTCGCGGTCGACGGCGCGCGATCGACTGTCCAGCCTGGCGCCTGGTCGCGAAGGCGTCCGCGCAGGCGGAACTTGAACCGCGCCGGGTCCACGCGCACGGCCACGACACGCGTGTGCCAGAGATTGGGGTCGGCCTGGATCTCGAACGCTGTGCGTTCCATCCCAGGCGCGCTGGCCTGCCACTCGAGCGGTGGCACCTCCAATAAAGTGGAGGCCGACGGCGCGTGTGGCGCGGTGGCGCCGGCTGCCAGCACCGCCACTATGACCGTCAGCGCTCGCATTACCTACCGGCTGCTTTCAGGGCGGACTCCAGGTCCGGGCTTCGTTGGTTGATGTTTTTCTTTGAGTCGTCAGTGAGCGGCGTGGCGGCGGCATTGTTGAGCGCGCCCATGGTGCATTCGATCAGCCGGCCGTACGCGTCTTCGGCGAGCCCGGCGGCATCGGCGCCCGCAGCAGAGGTCCCATCTCTCGCCTGCTTCGCCGCCGCAGCGGCCGCATCCGTGGCGGCCTGTTCGTCAGCCGACGGCAGGCCGGCACCCATGGCCCCGCACTTCATCTCCGCTTCGCCGTCGATCATCGCGAGGAACATCGCGACCTGCGCGTCGTAGGTCGCCTTCAGGTCAGGGTTCTTCTCCTTGGCCGCCGCTGCCCTGGCCTCGGCCAGGCTCTGTTGGTGCGCGCTTTCCTCTTTGGCCTTGGCGATGCAGGCGCCGCTGATGCACGCCTTCTTCGCCGTCTTCTCCACTTCGTCGTTCAAGGCCGCAAACTGCTCGCCGTACTTGTCGGCGGCCGCCTCGTCGCCCCGATCCTGGGCCTTGTTGCGCAGGTCCGTCAGCCGCACGATCTCCTTGTAGCGCGGATCCTTCTCCATCGCCGCCTGCTCGCAGGCACTCTGCTTCTCCATCGCGGCCATCATCCTCGCAGCACCGGCCTGAGCGTTCTTGTCCTGCGCCGCCTTCGCGGCCTTTTCCATGGCCTGCGCCTTCTCGTGGGCGGCGCGCTCGCCCTTCAGGCCCTTCAACAGCTGGTCTACCATCTCGGGCGTGATCCCTTCGCAGTACAGCTTTCTTGCCGGCGGCGGCGGCGCGACCGGGCTGGCCGGTTTTGGGATGGCCTTCTTGAGGAGGCTGCCAAGCTGCGCGTGTGCCGGGGCCCCCAGCCCAGCAAGGGCGAGCAGGGCGACGACGAGGGGTGCAACGGGACGACGCCAAGCGGACATGGTGACCTCCGGTCCGATTACGAACCATAGCACCGATTCGGAGCGCGCTCGAGGCTAGCTCCCCGGCCTCCAGAGGCTGGCAGCGAAGCTCCCGAGGTCTGAGGCTGTTGGCAGGCCTGAAGGCCTGCGCTACTTCCCCAGCAGCCCGCTATCGCTGAGCCAGTCGGCCAGGCGTTGCGGCCAGGTGTTGACCGCCTTCAGCTTCGAGCGCTGGCCCATGTTGAAGCCGTGGCCGCCTTTGGCGAAGACGTGCGCTTCGACGGGCACGCCGGCGTCCTTGTACTGCTGCAGGATTTTGAGTGTGGGAATCGAGCAGCACGGGTCGTCACTGGCGGCGGCCAGAAACGCTGGCGGCGCGGTCGCAGGCACCGTGGCCTGGACGGCCAGCGGCCCTGGGTAGATGAAGATCGCGAAGTCGGGCCGGCCGTTGATCCTGTCGATGGGATCGGGCGCCTGCTGGTCGCCGGCGCCGCTGCCAAAACTGATGAGGCCCACCACTTCCCCACCCGCCGAGAATCCCATCACGCCCAGCTGCTTCGGGTCCACGCCAAACTCGGCCGCGCGGCTGCGCACGGTCCGCATCGCGCGGTAGGCATCGGCCTTCGCATCGCGCTCGATCGTGTAAGTCGACCCTTCTTCGCGCTGCAGCCGATGCTTCAGCACGAACGCCGCGACACCCAGGCTGTTCAGGAACTGGGCCGGCTCGACGCCTTCGGCCTTGTAGACCAGCAGGCGATGCCCGCCGCCGGGAATGACGACGACGCCGGCGCCGGTGGCTTTCTCCCTGGGCGGCATGTAGACGGTGATGGACGGGTCGTGGATGTTCTTGACCCAGTAGTCCTGGGCCTGCTCCGGCTCGGCACGCCGCGCCTGGGACCCCGGCGCGCCGTTTGGCCACAGCGAGATCCGCTGCGGGTCCTGGGCAAAGGACTGGGCGGGCAGGGCGAGCAAAGTCAGCAGGACCAATGGCGTCGGTCGCTTCGTGCGCATGGCGCACAGCATAATCTGCAATCTGCAATCGTCAATCTGCAATTCTGATGGACCCGCTGCGCGTCACCAGCCGCACCTTCGCGCCTCCACCGCCGATCGCGCCGCCGACGTGGCGCTTGTCGATGACGCCGACGACCTTCACCGCGCGCACGTCGACACCACCGGACCGGGTCAGCGCGTCGAGGTCCACGCCCGCGCCCGGCGCCAGCCAGATCTCGATGCGGCCGCTGCCGGTCTCGACGGCGGTCGGGCCCGACACGCCGTGCAGGCGGACGCCGCTCGATCCCGTGTGCACGTCGACGGCGCCAGGGCCGGCCATTGTGGCCTCCACCGAGCCGCTCTGAGTGCGCACGTGGAATCCGCCGCTGATGGACCTCGCGGCGATGCCGCTGCTGGAGGTCGTCACCTTCAGCGTGCCCGCGACTGTGTCGACGTCGACGGCGCCCGATCCCGTCGTGACCTCGACGTTGCCCTCGAGCCGCGCGAGCGCGATGGCGCCGGACTGCGTTCGCACGACCACTGGCCCGGCGACACCGGCGACGCGTGTCTCTCCCGACTCGCTCGTCGTCGTGACGCTGGTCGCCGGCGGCACCTGCACCTCGTAGCTCACCGTCACCGCTCGCCGCACGCGGCCATCGGTGGGCGTCGCCAGGCGCACGACGTCGCCGCTGGTCGCCACGGGCGGGTCCGCGGCCGTGCGCTGCGCGATGGCTACCGCGTCGGCCGGCACATCTACGCCGACGCGCACCGACACGGTCCCGCGCACGACGATGCGTCCAGGCCCGCCCACGGTGACTGCGATCTTTCCGCGGACCGTGGACACATCGAGCGCTGGCGCGCTGCCGACATCGAAGCTGCGATCGAAGGTGTACCGTTGCGCCTCGGCAGGAACTGCAAGGGAGACAAGAACGAGAGCCGACGCAGTGGGCAGCAGAAGTCGGCGATGCATGCACGATTGTACGTCGGCGTGCAGCAACCCGACTAACCAGGCCCAACTGACCGAACCCGACCGAACCCGCTCACGCTGCTTTGAACTGGCGTCAAGGGAATGCCGCGCGGAGCTTTGGCCCTGCTACTCTATAGCCGCATGCGCATTCGACCGATACATTGACGGGCAAATTTGAAACAGCCACCTTTCCGCTACCGGCTGCTCTTTGTCGGCGTCAATGCCGTTCCCGGCAGTCAGCCGCTTCACGCCGCCGCGCGTGACGCCGAGGCCATGTCGGCGCGCTTTCGCGGGTGGGGTTACGACCACCGTGCGCGCCACGTCCTGCTGTTGAACCAGGGCGCAACCGCCGCTCGAGTGACCGACGAGATTCAAAGCGCGCGAGTCGCGGCGGACCTCGACCTGCTGCTGATCTACTGGGCCGGCCACCTGCACGCCAACGGCCGTAAACACATCCTGGCCACACACGACGATGGCGTCGAAGGCAGCGCGAACGGCATTGGACTGGACGTGCTGACCAACGCGATTGGCATGGCCGCAGGAGTCGCGCATCGCGTGCTGATTCTCGACACGTGCAACGCCGCCGCCGCGCATCCGCAGCTCGGCGCGCTGTCGCGTCACGCGGCCGACGACGAGTGTGTGGCCGTGTTGGCCGCGGGCGGAGCCGACGCGCTATCGCGCGAGGACCTCCGCCGCGGCTACTTCACCGGCGCGCTGCTCGAGCAGATGCCGCGTGACACGCGCGGGCTCCCGCCACACCTCGATCTGCTGCAGGCGCTTCGCACAGGAGCCGAACAGCTGAACGGCCGTCGCCAGGAGCAGCCGTTTGTTGGGCTGTATGGAACCGACACTGATCTGCGGCTGCCAGTCGTCAGCGGCAAGACAGCGCCGTTGGAGTCACGCGCGCGTGTTGCGCGCGCGCCAGGGAAACTGCTCGCCGCGCACCCAACCTGACCCAACCCGACCGAACCGGGTTGCGTCAGTCTCCCGTATCCTTCCTCGCCTTCTTGACCTGTCCGCGCGCTTTCTTCTCGTCCACGCGTCGTTCACGAGCGGCCCGGCTTGGCTTTGTCGAGCGGCGCTTCTTCGGACGCACCAGCGCGGCAACGACGATCGCGGCGAGCTTGGCGTCCGCGTCCACGCGGTTGCGGCCCTGATCGCGCGTCAGGTTGGAGACGACGATCAGATCGCCGTCCGATGTGAGCTTCGACGCCAGCTTCTTCAGCAGCCACGCGCGGTCCGCGTCGGAAAACGCAGCCGACGCCGCCGGCGTCCAGCGCACCTGCACCTTGCTGGCGACCTTGTTGACGTTCTGCCCGCCGGGCCCGCCCGAGCGGACAAACGACACGCGTAGCTCACTGGCGGGGATCGCGATGATGTGTGTGATGCGGATGTCGGCCATGGGATCGGGTTGGGGCTGGTTGGGGCAGGTTGCTGGTCAGGTTGGGCGGTTGATGGCGCGCTGCAGTTCGGCGTCGAGTGTGACCAGCTCGGCGTCCAGATGCCGGGCGAGCCAGAGATAGCTGGCATCGTATCCCGTGAGACCGGTTCGCCCGGCCAGTGCGAGCACGGCATCGTGGTCCACGTCGCTCCAGCCGATCGCGAAGTCGTCCGACAACACGCGGGAGAGGCCCGTGCGGATGATCGTCGCCTGGGTCGGATGGCGCCGCAGTTTGGTCAACGCGGTGTTGGTCAGCTCGTAGGCAAGCAGATGTGGCGCCACAAGCTGCCGGTTGGCCAGCCGGTCGCGGATGTCCCGCCCGGCTGGCTCCTTGAACGCGACCGCTGCGAGCGCGGAGGCGTCGACAACGACAAGGGACGTCATCTGGACGTCCGGCTCTTGCGGATGATGGCGGTCGACTCGTTCGGCGTCCCCTCGCCCATCGTCGCCAACTCGTCGAACACATCGGCCACGGTGATCGTGCGGCCGTCGCGGGCGGCGCGAATGATGAGCGCCGACTCGGATTGCGGCGCCACCGGCGCGCGGAGCGGCGTCCACGCCATGTCGGTCGCCGCTTCGCGGGCGAACGACTTCGCCGGGCTCACGGCCGATTGCAGAATCGCCATCAGCTCGCCTTGCAAGGACCGGTGATGTCGCCGCGCACGCCGCCGAAGGGCGCCCGCCAGCGCGTCGGGCACGTTCTTGACAGAGAGATTGACGCCCATGGAGCCATTATAGCTCCATTTCAGAACCACACCACTCAGGCCTCGGGAGGCGGCGGCCTGGTCGGAGCGACGCAGAATCCGCGTAATTTCTCAATCGGCAATCGACAATCGTCAATCTGCAATACGATTTCCCTCCATGCCCCACCCCATCCCCACCCGGCCCTTCGGCCGCACCGGCATCCCGGTCTCGATCCTGGCGCTCGGGGGCTGGCACCTTGGCCTGCCCAGGACTGACGCCGCCGCCACGCGCCTCGCGCATGCGGCCATCGACGCGGGCATCACGTTTCTGGACAACGCCTGGGACTACAACGAGGGTCTCAGCGAGACGCGCATGGGCAAGGCCATCTACGACCGGCGCGACCAGGTATTTCTGATGACGAAGGTCTGCACGCACGGGCGCGACGCCAAGGTCGCGATGACGCAACTGGAGCAATCGCTCAAGCGCCTGAAGACCGACTATCTGGACCTCTGGCAGATCCACGAAGTGGTGTTTGACGACGAGCCGGCGCGGCATTTCGCCAAAGGCGGCGTGGTCGAGGCGATGGACCGCGCGCGAGAGCAGGGCAAGGTGCGCTTTGTCGGCTTCACCGGCCACAAGGACCCGCGCCTGCACCTCGAGATGCTGGGACACAACTACCCGTGGGACGCGTGTCAGTTGCCGCTCAACTGCTTCGACGCCTCGTTCCGCAGCTTCGAACGACGCGTGCTGCCCCAGTTGACCAGGCGCGGCATCGCGGTGGTGGGGATGAAGAGCTTCGGCGGCGACGGCCGCGCGCTGACGAAAAAGATCGTCACCGCGCGGGAGGCGCTGTCGTACGCGATGAGCCTGCCGATCGCGACACTGGTGAGCGGCATCGGCACGCCCAAAGTCCTGCAGCAGAACGTGGAGATCGCGCGAGGCTTCCGGCCGATGACCGAGAAGCAGCGCGAGGCGCTACGCCGGCGTGTGGCGGGATCGGCCGCTGATGGACGCTTCGAGCTCTACAAGGTCAGCGCGCTGTTTGAAGGCGACGAGGCGCGGCGCGTGCACGGGTTGCCGACGCACTCGGAAGAGCTGATGCTCTGATGTGCCGGGTGCCGCGTGCGACGTAATCTGCAATCGTCAATCAGCAATCGTCAATTCCACTAGGTGCCCGCCGGCTCGGCGGCGATCGCCGCCTCCACCGTCGCGAAGATCGGGAACACCATGTCCAGCCGCATCATCGTCAGGATGCGATGGACCCGGCGATCGATGCTGGCGAGCGCGATGGACCCGCCCAGCCGCTGTGCCGTCAGATGCCCCCGCACCAGCGCGCGCACGCCGCCGCTGTCCACGTGGGGGACGTTCTCCAGCACGACGATCAGGTGCCGGTGCCCCTCGGCCAGCACGTTCTGCAGCAGCGCCTCGAACTGTTCCGCCGGGCCGGCGCACAGCAGCGACCCCTGCGGCGTGAGCACCAGCCGACCGCCTCGAGTTTCCCGGCCGACCTGCATGGCACACCTCGCTGTCGATCTCAATCCAGGTACTTCACGAACACGACTTCGTTGTGCGCTTCGTTGTAGATCAACTCGTCCACCATCTCGCGGACGAGGAAGATGCCGAAGCCGCCGGCACGCAGTCCCTGCTCCTCGCGCACCAGGGAGTGATCGAGCGGCCGATCGGGCGCGTTGCTGATGGCGGCGTGCGCCAGGTCGGCCAGCCGGAAGCCCTGACCGGGGTCGGCGATGCGGTAGAGCAACATGCGCTTGGTCCTCAGGCACGCGATCCGCACGTGCCTGGTGGGATCGAGCTTGCCGCCCCACTCGATGGCGTTGCACAGCAGCTCGCGAAACGCCATCCCCACGGATTCGCGCGCCGCATCCGGCAGCTTGGTATCGAGCCGCATCACGAAGTTCTGCAAGCGGTCTGCGACGTCGAGCGAACAGGGCACCAGCAGCTCCATCCACTCGGGGCGCGCCGACAGCACCTGAATCTTCAACGCGTCGTCGGGGGCCGCCAGGGCCTTGCTGACGATGCCGAGGATGTCGCTTGGCGGAAACGGCTTGACGATGAAGTCGTAGGCCTGGTTGCGAATCGCCTGCAGGAGCGTTTCGGGCGTGTCGTCGGCCGTCATCATCACGACGCGGCGATGCCTGCCGTCGCCGTTGAGCCGCGCCAGCACGTCGAGCCCGCTCATCCCCGGCAGCCCGACATCGAGCAGCACCAGGTCGAACGCCTCCGACGCCACCTTGGCCAGGGCCTCGAGGCCATCGCCGGCCTCCCCCACCACGTACGACTCGGCCAGCAGGCGCGACAACGCCATCCGCAGCACGCGGTCGTCGTCGACCACGAGAACGCGTTGGAGCGAAGGTTGTGTGGAGTCCATGGCGCGGACACTCGCGGCCAGAACAGCATCTTAGACCAGGTTGGTCGGGTTGGGGCGGGTTGGGGCGGGTTGGGGCGGGTTGATTGAGCGTATCGTAGTGCCGTCCCGTGACGACCCCTACCCCGACGCCCCCCGGCTCGCGCTCCTGGGCGGAGCGCCAGCTCACGGTTCTTTACGAGACCGCCCGGGTGCTGGCCGACTCGGCGAGCTACGCCGATGCGGTTCCCAGGATCCTCAACGCCGTGGGCGAGGCGCTGGGGTGGGAGTTCGGCGCGTTGTGGGACGTGGACCCGCGGGCCGGCGTGCTGCGCTGCACGGCGACCTGGTCGGCAGCGCCCGCCTCGTTCGAGCCGTTTGCCGCCACCAGCCGCGACCGCACGTTCGCACCCGGCGAGGGGTTGCCGGGCCGCGTGTGGGCCAGCGGCCGGCCGGCGTGGATTCCCGACGTGTTGTCGGACCCGAACTTCCCGCGCGCGCCGATGGCCGCTCGCGATGGCCTGCGCTCGGCGCTGGGATTTCCGCTTGTCGTCGGCACCACCACGCGCGGGGTGATGGAATTCTTCAGCCGGCAGATCCAGGAGCCCGACGAGGCGCTGCTCGACTTGTTTGCCGCCGTCGGCCGGCAGATGGGCGTCTTCATGAGCCGCAAGTCGGCGCTGGACGACCTGGATCGCTTCTTCACGCTGTCGCTGGACATGCTGTGCATCGCCCGGACAGACGGCATCTTCGTCCGGGTGAACCCGCAGTGGACGCGCGTGACCGGCTACACCGAAGCCGAGCTGCTGGCGCGGCCCTATCTGGACTTCGTGCATGCCGAGGATCGCAAGTCGACCCTGGCCGCCGGAGCGCGGCTGGCAGCGGGCGACCCGGTGGTCTGGTTCGAAAACCGGTATCGGTGCAAGGACGGCACGTATCGGTGGCTGATGTGGATGTGCGCGCCGTTTCTGGAACAGGGCCTGGTCTACGCCTCGGCGCGCGACATCACGGACAGACGACAGGCCGAAGACGCGCTGCGACGGTATGCCGCCGAGATGGCCGCGGCGCGGCAGGTCCAGGAGGAGAACGCCACGCGCCTGAGCCAGCTGGTCGCGGATCTCGACGTCGCCCGGCATCGGGCCGAGGATGCCACCGCAGCCAAGGGCGAGTTCCTCGCCAACATGAGCCACGAGATCCGCACGCCGATGAACGCCATCCTCGGCATGACGCAACTGCTGGCCAAGTCTTCACTGACCGAGGAGCAGCGCGACCTGGTGGGCACGGCGAGCGAGGCAACCGAGTCGCTGTTGAGCCTGATCAACGACATCCTCGACTTCTCGAAGATCGAAGCGCGGCGGCTGGACCTCGAGGCCGTGGCGTTTGACGTGCGCGACACCGTGGCCGACGCGCTGCGCCTGGTCGCGCCAAAGGCGCGCGAGAAAGGCCTGAGGCTGGCCTCGCAGATCGACGAGGCCGTGCCCGCCACGCTGGTGGGCGACGCGGCTCGCTTGCGACAGATCCTGCTGAATCTGGTCGGCAACGCCGCGAAGTTCACCGAACAGGGCGAGGTGGTGGTTGCCGTCGACGTGATGGAGTCCAGTGCGAGCGAGGTGCAGCTCCACTTTGCCGTGCGCGACACCGGCATCGGCGTGCCCGCCGACAAGCAGTGGCGGATCTTCGGCGCGTTCGTGCAGGCCGATGGCTCGACGACGAGGAAATACGGCGGCACCGGCCTGGGCCTGACGATCTCGGCCGAGCTGGTGGAGTTGATGCATGGCCGCATCTGGATCGACAGCGTCGTGGGACGCGGCAGCACATTTCATTTCAGCGCGCTCTTCGCGCGCGCGAGCCACGCGCAGGTGGTGCAGCCGCCGCCACCGGAGCCTGACCTCGCCACGACCTCGTCGCGCGCGTCGCGCCGGCCGCTGCGCATCCTGCTGGCGGAAGACAACGCGATCAACCAGAAGATCGTGTCGGGCATGCTCGCCAGCGGCGGTCACCAGGTGGTCGTCGTCGACAACGGCCAGCAGGCGGTGGCGGCCGTGCAGCGCCAGGTGTTTGACGTCGTGCTGATGGACATCCAGATGCCGGAGATGAACGGCTTGGAGGCGACGGCGGCGATTCGCGAGGCCGAGCGCGGCAGTGGCGGCCGCCTGCCGATCATCGCGATGACGGCGTATGCCATGACCGGTGACCGCGAGCGCTGCCTGGCTGCGGGAATGGACGGCTACGTCGCCAAGCCGATCAGGATCGCGGACATGTTTGCGACCATTGCCGCCGTGGTCGCCGGCGAGGCGCCACCGGAAGAGGGCGCCGCCCCTGTCGTGGACGAGCAGAAGCTGTTGACCCACGCGTTTGCCGGTAACGCGGCGCTGCTCGCCGACGTCATCGACGCGTTTTCCACCGAGACACCGCCTGCTCTTGCGACGATGAACGACGCGGTCGACACAGGCGACCTGCCGGC
>JAENWD010000149.1 GCA_016650245.1 Vicinamibacteria bacterium | reverse complement strand
GACGACGGCCAGACCTACGAGCCGGTCGTCATCAATCTGGACATGCGGCGCGACCTGTTCGGCGACGGCCCTGCCGTCGGCAAGAACATCGCCAACGACAGGTCGCCGGACAACTCGGCTGCCGAGCAGGAGCGTCGGGTCGTCGGCGTCGTCGCTGCGTATCGTGAAGACGGCGAGTTCGACGGCGAGCGCAACTACGTGCTCTATCGCAAGACGATGGCCGGCGCCGCCGAGCGCCACCGCGATCGCCCGCCGCGGAACCTGCTGATCAGGGTACGCCCCGGCACGACCGCCGCGTTCGAGGAGCGCCTCATCAGGCGGCTGCAGGCCGCCGCGCCCGAGTGGTCCTTCGAGGTGTCCACGCTTTCGTCGATGCGCGACACGTCGATTCGCTTCGCGACGGCGCCGCTGGTGGCTGTGGGCCTGGTCGCCGCGTTCCTCATGCTCATGGTGGCGCTCGGTCTGCTGGGCGTGCTGTGGCAGAACGTCACGCAGCGCACGCGCGAGATGGGCCTGCGCCGGGCGAAGGGGGCTGCCAAGGTCGACGTCCAGCGCCAGATTCTCGCCGAGATCGGCGTCATGACGACCTTGGCGCTGCTGGCAGGCGTGCTGGTGGCGATCCAGTTTCCGCTGCTCGACATCATCTACTTCGTCGAGCCGCGCATCTACGCGATCGGCCTTGCGATCTCGGTGACCGCCATCTATCTTCTGACTCTGGCGTGCGCGTGGTACCCGAGCCGGCTGGCTACACGGGTTGAACCTGCAGAGGCGTTGCGATACGAGTAGTCAATTGCAGATTGCAGATTGCAGATTGACGATTGCAGATTACGTTGGGGCAACGCTGGGGCTCGTGCTGGAAAGGTGGCTTTGTTGCAGGACGCAGGCCGTCAACTGTGTGATGGCCGGCGAATGGCAGTGTCGGTGGCGTTCAGCACGAACCGGAGCGTTGCCCCGACGTAATCGTCAATCTGCAATCTGCAATCGTCAATTCCCATGATCCTCATCGTCGACGATGACCCGTCGGTTACCGCCTCGCTGGCGTTGCTGCTGAAACAGGCCGGCCACGCCAGCCATTCGGCGGCGTCGCCGGCCGACGCGCTGGCCTGGCTCGACACGCACCCGTGCGAGCTGGTCGTGCAGGACATGAACTTCAGCAGACGCACGACCGGCGAGGAAGGGATGGACCTTCTGGCGCGCATCAAGGCCTTGCGCCCGGGCGTGCCGGTGGTGCTCATCACGGCCTGGGGCTCGATCCAGTTGGCGGTGCAGGGCATAAAGGCCGGCGCCACCGACTTCATCACCAAGCCCTGGACGCACGAGCAGATCCTGCAGACGGTGCGCACCGTGCTCGGGCTTGCCGCGTCGGTGACCGTCGATGACCGCGTGGGATCGCGAGAGGAGCTCGACGCCAGTTACGACTTCGGCAATCTGGTTGGCGAGGATCCTCGGCTGTTGCGCATCCTGCAGATGGTCGGCCGCGTGAGCGCGACCGACGCGTCGGTGCTCATTACCGGCGAGAGCGGCACCGGCAAGGAACTGGTCGCCGACGCCATCCACCGCAACAGCCACCGCCGCCTGGCGCCCTTCGTGAAGGTGAACCTGGGCGGCATCTCGGCGTCGCTTTTTGAAAGTGAGATGTTCGGGCATGTGCGCGGCGCGTTCACCGACGCGCGGCACGATCGAAAGGGCCGGTTCGAGCTTGCCAACGGCGGCACGATCTTCCTCGATGAGATCGGCGACCTTGACCCGGCCTCGCAGGTAAAGCTCCTGCGCGTGCTGCAGGACCGCACCTTCGAGGTCCTGGGATCGAGTCAGCGCCGGACGGTGGACGTGCGCGTGGTCGCCGCGACCAATCGCAACCTCGGCGACATGGTCAGCCGCGGCGAGTTCCGTGAGGATCTGCTGTACCGCGTCAATCTGATCACCGTCCATGTGCCCACGCTGCGCGAGCGCCGCGACGACATCCCGATTTTGGCCAGCCGCTTCCTGCAGGCGGTGGGGCAGGTCTATCGTCGCGAAGGTGTTCGCATCAGCGCCGACGCCCTGGTCTGGCTGAAGAACCAGCGGTGGCCGGGCAACGTGCGGCAGCTCAAGCAGGGCATCGAGCGCGCGGTGTTGGTCACCGACAAGCCGGTGCTCGACGCCGCCGACTTCCAGATGACGGCAGAGATGCAGCCGCGGGAGGCCGGGCGCGACGTGCTGCCGCCGGTTGGCAGCATGACGATGGACGAACTCGAGAAGGCGATGATCGTCAAGTCGCTCAAGCACCACAACGGGAACATCTCGAAGGTCGCGCAGGCGCTCGGGCTCAGCCGCGCCGCGCTGTACCGGCGGCTCGAGAAGTACGAGATCGCCGGGTGAGCCTGCGCGCGCGGTTTCTCGCCTACCTGGTGGTCGTGCACCTGCTGATGGCAGGCGTCGCCTGGTTCGTGGTCGTGCAGAACCGCCTGTACCTTCTGGCCGTGGAGGCCGTACTCGCCCTCTCGTTCCTGACGGGCCTGGCGCTGACGCGCCGGTTCTTCGAGTCGCTGGAGTTCGTGCGCGAGAGCGCGCAATTACTCGAAGACAGCGACTTCATGTCGCGCGTGCGCGAGGTGAAACAGGCCGATGTCGACCGGCTGATTCACGTCTACAACCGGATGGTGGATGCGCTGCGCGGCGAGCGCGTCCAGGTGCAGGAGCAGCAGCAATTCCTCTCGCTCGTCCTGCGCGAATCGCCCGGCGGCATCGTCGTGCTCGACTTCGACGGACGGGTGACACTGGCCAATCCGGCAGCCGAGCGGCTACTGCAGGCAGGCGGCGAGAGTCTGGCAGGGGTCGAGCTGGGGGCCCTCGACCGCGCTCTTGCCCGCGCCCTTGTGGCGCTGGCGCCCGGCGAGCGGCGCGTGCTCGCCGTGTGGGGGGGACGCCGCGTGCGTGCGCTGCACGGCACGTTTCTCGATCGCGGCTTCCGCCGCAGCTTCTATCTGCTGGAGGAGCTGACCGACGAACTGCGGCATTCCGAGAAGGCGGCCTACGAGAAGCTCATTCGGATGCTCTCACACGAGGTGAACAACACCGTCGGCGCCTCCAACTCGCTGCTCAACTCGTGCCTCACCTACGGCGTGCAGCTCCACCCGCACGACCGTGTCGACTTCGAGCACGCGCTCGAAGTCGTCATCGCACGCACCGAGCAGTTGAGCGCGTTCATGGCCAGTTTCGCCGACGTCGTGCGCCTGCCCATGCCGCAACTCGCGCCGGTAGAGCCGGCGGCCCTCGTGGACGGCCTGCTGCCGCTGATTCGCGCACAGGCGGAGACGCGGCGCATCACGGTCGTCCGCCAGGGCCTGGGCTCGATGGGCGACGTGCGGCTCGACCGAGGTCAGATGGAGCAGGCGCTGCTCAACGTCATGAAGAACGGGCTTGAAGCGATCGGCCAGGACGGGACGCTGACGGTTCGTCTGCTCCGTCGCGACGACGTCGCGGTGATCGAAGTGGAAGACACCGGCCCTGGCTTGTCCGACGAGGTGCGGACGCACCTGTTCACGCCGTTCTTCAGCACCAAGGAGGGTGGGCAGGGCATCGGGCTCACCATGGTGCAGGAGATCCTGGCTGGACACGGCTTCCCGTTCGCGCTGGAAGCGGCCAGGGGCGGGCCGACGACCTTCACGGTGATGTTGACGTCTCGCGCACCCAGCGCGAGATGACGAAGCGACCCGGCTCCCAGACTTCCGCGCGGCGGTAGTGCGGGAACCGCGGCGTCGCGCCTGGCAGCCGTGCGATGTAGGTGAACCGATCGATCTGGTGGCGCGACAGCGTCTGGGACAACGCGGGCCACTGGGACGGCTGTCCCAGCATCAGCTTGCGTTCGAAAAAGAGGCCACCGGCGACATCGATGTCAAAGAGCCCGTCCATGACGATGACCTGATCGCCGATCGCGCGCAGGACGCGCGCGGCTTCGGCGTCGTCGGCATTCCGGCCCGACCGCGCCGGCAGCACCACCCCCAGTTGCATCACCAGCGAACCAGCGACGAGCACAACCCCTGAGAGTGCCGTCACACGCGCGGTCCCAGAGCGGCGCGCGGCGATAACGTAGCTCGACAGGGTCTCGACCGCGGCGGCCGCCAGCAGCGGCCACAGGCCGATGATGAGACGTGGGCCCACGTCCTTGCCGCCGGCCGTATTCAATGTCAGCCCGACCGCGGCGAGGTAGCAACCTGCCGTGACCCAGGCCAGGCGCACCAGGGCCGGCGCCGGCTCGCCGCCGGCGCGCGGGAGAACGGCCAGAAGCAGGAATGGCGACAGGCGCAACAAGCCGGGCATGATGCGTGGCGCCGGCACCAGCGACGCCAGATCGACGGCATGGAGGACCACCGCCGTCAGCGCCAGCGCTGCCACCAGGACCGGCGTCAGGCGGCGGAGGCCATGGGCGAGCCCGAGCCATGCCGCCAGGGCTGCCCCGGCCGCCAGGCCGCCAAAGCCAAGCAGCCAGTACTCGACGATCGTCGACAGCCGGTCGTGCCATCCCATGACGGCCAGTGCCGGCAGCCGTGCACGGCTGCGCGGCAAGAGCTGGTCGAAGCCGGGCACTGCGTGCCGGAGATGCGCCAGCATGGGCCGATCGAACCACCATTGATCCACGACGGCCATCAACACGATCGGGGCACCCACGCCGACGACCACGCGAGCGAGATGCCGTACCGAGGCGCCGGTGAGATGACGCGCGTAGAGCAGGCCAGGAGCAAGCAGCAACGATTCGTCGCGCAACAGGGTCCCCACGCCCAGGAGAAGGCCGGCAATCCAATCGCCGCGGGCTCCCTGGACGCGCGTGGCCACGACCAGCGCCGCGGTGACGCATCCGAGCGCAAGCGTCGTCTCGGTCGGGTTGAGCCCGTAGAGCCACATGGGCGTGGCCAGCAGCACCAGGGCGCCGGCGACCGGGTGTGCGCCCGGCAGCCACGTCGTCGCGGTGACGGCGACGACCGCGCCGACCACGGCCAGCGCGACCAGCCACTCGACGCCGTACAGCCTCAGGGGTGCGGCGACCACGGCGTAGAACGACGGGAAGATCGAGTGCCACTTGCCGGCGCTGAGAAACACGAAAGGCGCTCCGAGAGGCAGGAAGTGCTCGGCCGGATCGAGATCGCGCGCCGGGTAGGGCAGGGCCATCGACTGAAAGCCCGTCCGTGCGAGCTCGCTCGATTGGATCAGCTTGATGGCGGTGTCGATTGTGGCAACCGAGTCTCGCTGAAAGATCAGTGGCGCCAGCGCAGCCAGCGCCAGTAGCGCCCCCGTCGCTACCAACAGCGTGATCAGACGCGACGGCCGTTCGCCTGCATCGGTCGCGGCATCTGTCATCGCGCCCCTCGCTGCAGGTCGCGCAGCGCGCGGTAGCCGATGCGCTGGACGCCCTTGCGCTCGAGCAGCGCGCGAATCGACGCGTCGTTGGTGAACAGCTCGAACTCGGCAGCGCGGTCTTTCCACGAGTTGGTGACCGCCTGCATCTCCTCGCCCGCCAGGGCCGCGTGAATGTAGAGCTCGGTGACGCCGGGGCGGAGGCCCTCGATCATGCGCCGCCAGTACGTCTGCACCGCTTCGCCCTTCTGGCGCCCCCCATGAATGAGGTCGTCGGTGTAGACGACGCCGTCGTGGTCGAGTTGGCCGCGCTGGTGGCCTCCGCCGAAGGCGGCCAGGATCTGCTGGGAGCCCATGCGGATGGGCAGGTTGAACTCTCTGGCCAGTGCGCGGTAGACCTGGAAGTACGGTTCGGCGTATTGCAACGCGCCCATGTGCGAGTCCAGGTGCGTGACGTCGATGCCGGCGTCGAGCGCCTTTCGGATCTGCGCCCGCGCCTCGACGGCCGCCTGCTCGGGCGTGGCGTTGCTGTAGACGCGCTCGATGTCGGGCCAGAGATATCCCTGCGGGTCCACCAGCCCCGGCACGACGGTTCGTCCGGCTACCGGACCCCACTTGATCCCGGTCCACTCCGACGTGTGCACGAGGTGCACGCCGAAGTCGGCGCGGGGGTGCTCTCGCGCGTAGCGAGCGATCTCTGGGAACCACGGCGCCGGGATCATGATGGTGGCGCTTGTCATCAGCCCTCGCTCGAGCGAGTCGATGGTCGCCTGATTGGCCGCATGGCTCACGCCCACGTCGTCGCCGTTGACGATCAGGACCATGGCCGTCGGGGCAAGCCCGAGCCGCTCGGCCAGGGAACGCGCGACGGGCTGCTGGGCACGAAGAGTGGAAAGCGTCAACGTCGGGACGGCCAGCAGCAGGAGCGCAGCGAGACGAAGTGTCACGGGGGGTATTCTACTAAGGGGCGTGGGGGCGTGGGGGCGTGGGGTTGCAGGGGAGTGGGTCGAGATGCGATTGGAGATTCGGAGCGTCGGGCCGCATCACGGGCAGCCGATCGTGGTGGCCGGGGCGCCGATTGCGACGGCGCGTGCGGTGGGTGTGTTGTTGCACGGGCGTGGGGCAACCGCGTTGTCGATCCTCGATCTCGCCGACGCATTCAACCGGACCGACCTGGCCTGGCTGGCGCCGCAGGCGCGCAGCAACACGTGGTATCCGAACCGGTTTCTCGCTCCAATCGAATCCAATCAACCGTGGCTCAGCTCGGCGCTGGCCGCCGTCGCTGATGTGGTCGCACAGGTGGAGGAGGCCGGCACGCCGCGCTCTCGGATCGTGCTGATCGGCTTTTCGCAGGGAGCGTGCCTGGCGCTCGAGACGCTTATCCGTACTCCCGGCATCGCGGGCGGTGTCGCGGGCCTCAGCGGTGGGCTCATCGGCCCGCCTGGCACGGTGTGGCCGGACGCAGGCCGGCTCGACGGCGTGCCCGTCTTTCTGGGGTGCAGCGACGTGGACCTCCACATCCCGAAGGAACGCGTCCTGGAATCGGCCGACGTCCTGCGCGCGCGGGGCGCCGAGGTCACCGCGATTCTGTATCCGGGGATGGACCACACCGTCAACGACGACGAAATCGCGCACGTGCGGGCCGTCGTCGATCGCGTGGCCGGGTAAGCCACAGAGTCGCAGAGGACGCTGAGCTGATCTGTCTTCATCACTGAAGCGCGCATTCGCTAGCGTCGGGCGGGCAACTCCCAAGACCTCCGTGCGCTCCATGCCTCTGTGGCAGATCCCTCCGCGGCTCTGTGGCCGACGGTGATAGCATCGATGCCTGGAGGCTCGAGGCATGCAGGAGATGACGCGACGGGACGTGATGCGGCTGGCCGCGTTGGGCGGCGTAGGCGCGCTGATGGGGCGTGACGTGCAGGCGGCGGCGCCGAAAAATCTCGGTGTCCAGCTCTACACCGTGCGGCAGCAGATCGACGCCAACGCCGAAGCGACCCTGAAGGCCATCGCCGACCTCGGCTACAGGGAAGTCGAGGTCCTGCGGGGCACGCTGGCCAAGGTCGGCCCGCTGGCGCGCGGGTTGGGCCTGTCCCCGATCAGCATCCACGTCGACACGCCGCTGGTCACCGGCAATTGGGACGCGTGGAAGGTTCTTCGCGGCGCCGTGCCCGAGGGGTACGGCATTTCCGAGCTCATTCGCGACGCGCAGGCGCAGGGCGCCAAGTACCTGGTGCTGCCGTATCTGATGGCCGCCGAGCGCGGCGGCGGCGCGCCGTTCTACCTGCAGCTGGCCGACCGGCTCAACACGGTGGGCGAGCAGGTGAAGAAGGCCGGCCTGCAGCTCTGCTACCACAACCACGGCTTCGAGTTCGAACCGCTGGCCGACGGCCGGCGCCCGCTCGATGTCCTGATGGGCGCGGTGAAGCCCGAGCTGGTGAAGCTGGAACTCGACGTGTTCTGGGTCAGCCTCACTGGCGCCGATCCGGTGACGCTGATTCAACAGTACTCTGGACGCATCGCGCTGCTGCATCTGAAGGACAAGGCCAAGGGCACACCAGTCGAGACGCAGGAGTCCAAAGTCGCACCCACGACATTCACGCCCGTCGGCGCCGGCGCCGTCGACTTCCCGGGTGTGTTGAAGGCGGCCGCCGCCGCTGGAGTCGAACACTACTTCGTCGAGCAGGACCAGACGCAGGGCGACCCGATCGCGGCGTTGAGGCAGAGCTATCAGTATTTGCGAACGCTCTAGACTGCAGACTTCGGACTTCGGACTTCTGACTTCAGGGCGGCCGTTCCGTAGTCCGTAGTCCGAGCCTCCTATGGACAAGCGCACCAAAGGTCGCCTCTGGATCGGCTTGGGCATCGCCATCGCCTTCGGCATGGTGGTGGTGGCGGTGATTGCCGGGGCCGGGTTCTGGGCGTATCAGAGCTTTGCGCCCTCCGCCACGTTCGTGAACCAGACGAAGGCCGACCAGCAGTTTGACGACATCCGCGCGCGCTTCAAGAACCAGCCGCCGCTCATCGACGCGGACCAGGACGGCCACGGCGCAAAGCTACGCGCGGAAGGCCGGCCCGCGTTCACCGGGCAACTGCAGTCGCTCCACGTCGCGGCCTACGATCCGCGCGCAGGCAAGCTTGTGCGATTCACCGTGCCGTTCTGGCTGGTGCGTCTGGGGAAGGACGGCACGCTGTCGATTGGCGAGGGCGCGCTCGACGGCGTGCGGGGAGCCGAGAAGCTGACCGTGAAGGACCTCGAGGCGTTTGGGCCAGGCCTGCTGATCGATGAGAGCAAGCCCAATGGCGACCGCGTCCTCGTCTGGACGGAATGACGGTCGCGCTGGCCAGGGCCGCGCTCGGCGTCGCGCTGGTCTTGGGGATGGCGACCGGCGCGCGCGCGCAAGCTGGGGCAGACGTGGCGGGGCAGGTCGTCGACGGTGTCTCCGGCCTGGGCCTGTCCGACGTGCGTGTGCAGATCCAGGGACAGTCCGGTTCGGTCCTCACGGACGGGCGCGGACAGTTCACGCTGCGCGACATCCCGCCCGGCACGCACGTCCTCACTGTATCGGTGGTCGGCTTCGTCATGGTCCGTCGCGACATCACCGTTGGCGAGGGCGGCTCGATCTATCTCGTCATCCCTCTCGCCGAAGGCACAGGCACCTACAGCGAACGCGTCGAGGTGACCGGCGATCTGTTCCGGGAGGGCGAGGCCGGCGTTCCCGCGCAACAGGTGCTGGGCAGCGCCGACCTGCAGAACCTGCGCGGCCTGGTGCTCGACGACCCCGTACGTGCGATGCACGTGCTGCCTGGTGTGGCGGCCACCGACGACCTCTACTCGGAGTTCTCCGTGCGCGGCAGCGACTTCGGTCGCATTGGCCTGGCGGTGGAGGGGGTGCCGAGCCGATTTCTCAGTCACAGCGTGCAGGGCGTGGAAGACGGCGGGTCGGTCGGGATGATCAACAGCGACGTCCTCGAGTCGGTGTCGTTGCAAAACGGCAGCTATCCGCAGCGATTCGGCAACCGCACCGGCGCGCAGATCGAGATGACGCTGCGCGAAGGCAGCCGCGATCGCGCGCAGGCACGCGTGGCGTTGAGCGGATCGAGCGCATCGGTGGTGGGCGAAGGGCCCATTGGCCGCGGCCGCAAGGCATCGTGGCTGCTCTCGGCGCGCAAGAGCTATCTCGATCTGCTCATCAAGCAGATCGCCGACAACGAGACGTTCGCCTTCGGCTTCACGGATCTGGCCGCCAAGGTGGCCGTCGATCTCACCGCCCGCCACCAGGTGCAGGTGAGCGGCCTGGCCGGCCGCGCGGCGCTCGATGCGGATCAGCGCGACATCGGCCCAAACGATCCGCTGGTCGCCACCAATCGGGGCTGGCTCGGCGCTCTCGCGTGGCGGTACGTGCCGGGCCCTCGGGTCAGCTGGACGCAGCGCGTCGGTGTGACCGGGGGCGAGTTCTCCAATCGCAGCCTGGCGCGAGTGGTACTCGATGAAGGGCGTTCCACGGACGTTTCGGTGCGCTCCGATGCTGCGTTCGCGGTGCGACCGTCGCTCACGGTCGAAGCGGGTGGCTCGGTGCATTGGCAGGACGAACGGGTCACCAAGCGACGCGTCGTCAACCCGACCCGCCCGCCAGATATCCGCGAGGACGCCGTTCTGGATTCGCGGTGGGTGGGCGGCTACGCGCTGGCACGCTGGACGCTGCCACGCGGAGGGATTCTCGGCGCTGGCGCGCGCGTCGATCACTGGGACGGCACCGGCGAGACCACGGCGTCGCCGTGGGTGAACGCGCAGGTGCGCGTCGGGCCGCTCGACCTCATCGGCGGCACCGGGCTGTTCCATCAGTTTCCCGGCTTCAACGCGATCACCGGCCTGCGCGGCACACCCGGGCTGCCGGCCGAACATGCCTGGCACGCGGATATCGGCGTGGGCCGCCGCGTCGGCGCGCACCTGCGCGCGCAGGCCGTCTGGTTCCATCGTGACGAGCGCAACGGCCTTCGACTGCCAGGCGACGAGTGGCAACTCGTCGATGGACGGCCGCGCCCCCCGCAGGCCGACGCCGTCTACGACGCGCGCCTCGATGGGACGTCACATGGCGTCGAGCTGCTCGTCCAGCGACGCAGCCCGAACGGACTCAGCGGGTGGGCCAGCTACTCGTTTGGGCGCTACCAGCAGCACGACGTCGTGACCGGCGAGCGGTTTGGCGGCGACTTCGATCAACGGCATGCCGTGAGTCTCTACGGCGTCTACCGCCTCAACGACCGCACCAGCGTTGCGATGAAACTGCGCGCGTCGTCGAACTTCCCGGTGCGTGGCTACTTCCAGGAGCTGCCGTCCTCGGCGGAGCACCCGGTGCCAGATGACCAGCCGTCCCGGTACGGGTTGTCCGAGACCCGCAACGGCGCGCGGCTGCCCGTCTACCAGCGCCTCGATCTGCGCGCCAACCGCACGTGGACGCTGCAACGCAGCCGGCTGACGCTTTACGTCGAGCTGATGAACGTGTTCGGGAAGACGAATTGGAGGACCGGCAACGGAGGGAT
>JAENWD010000148.1 GCA_016650245.1 Vicinamibacteria bacterium | reverse complement strand
TCGAAGGCCGCGGGCGCGGATGGTGGCGGCGCGGGGCGCGCATCGCCGGGCCAGCTCAGGCCGTCGCGCCGCACGCGGAACACGTGCAGGCACACGAGCAGCAGCATCGATGCGGGCAGTACCGCGCAGTGCAGCACGTAGAAGCGGAGCAGCGCGCCCGCTCCCACCGTGTCGCCGCCGAGCAACACATGGCGCGCGGCGGGTCCGATTCCAGGCGCGTACGACACCATGCTCGTGCCGACGGTGATGGCCCAGAACGCGAGCTGGTCCCACGGGAGCAGGTAGCCGGTGAACGAGAGCGCCAGCGTGAGCACGAGCAGGCCGAGCCCGAGCACCCAGTTGAACTGCCGCGGTTCCTTGTACGCGCCGGTGAAGAAGACGCGGCACGCGTGCAGCAGCACCGCGACGACCATCGCGTGCCCGGCCCATCGGTGCAGGTTCCGAAGCAGCGATCCAAACGGGATGACGAACTGCAGATCCTTGATGCTCCGGTAGGCGAGGGCGGGCGAGGGGGTGTAGTAGAGCATCAGGAGGATGCCTGTCGCCGTCAGCACGATGAAGAGGTAGGCCGAGATGAGTCCCAGTCCGAACGTGTAGGAGGCCCGGAGGGTGTGCTGCCGCACGCGCGGGGCGTGCATGTGCAGGAAGAAGCTCGAGAGCATCGCGTGGGCGCGCGAGCGATCCGTGGCCGGCCACCCGACCCGGAAGACCGATCGGAAAGCCCGGCCTGCCCACGACGACGCGCTGCGGTCCTCCATTGTCAGGCGAGGAATCGATAGCCTGGATCGACGAGGTGGCGCTCGTCCACGATGAGATCACCACGTCTGGACAGGCTCAGGCCGTACCACGGCAGCGGACCAGGCGCGGGCCCCTGGCGGACCTGGCCTTCGAGATCGAAGCGGCTCCCGTGGCACGGGCAGACGAACCCCTCGCCCTCGACATGGCGCACGGTGCATCCAAGGTGCGTGCAGACCGCCGACACGGCCGCGAAGCCGTCGCCGCGGTTCAGGACGAACAGGCGATGCTCCGGAAGAAAGGTGGGGCGATCGAAAGGAAGGGTCTCGGGCCGGCCCACGGCGTAGCGTCGGGGCGGCTCGTAGCTGACGGTGGGCCAGAGCAGCTCCGCGGTGGCGGCGACGCCGCCGGCGAAGCCCGCGCCGAGCGCCGTGGCGCCTGCGGCGAAGAACCAGCGGCGCCTCGTCGTGTCTGGCGGGTCGGACGGCGGGGGCGTG
Source organism: Vicinamibacteria bacterium (assembly GCA_016650245.1). Taxonomy (GTDB): domain Bacteria; phylum Acidobacteriota; class Vicinamibacteria; order Vicinamibacterales; family JAENWD01; genus JAENWD01. The sequence continues at coordinate 2,866 of JAENWD010000148.1, read as the reverse complement.
GTCATGAGTGTCCGGGGAGCGATCAGCGACCCAGCGTGAGGTCCACCGTGACAGGTGCACCGGCGGTGATGGTCACCGGGCGCTCGACGCGCTTGAGCCGCCTGCCCCACGTGGTCAGCGTGTAGGTGCCCGGCGCGACGCCCGTGATCTCGAACCGGCCCGTGCTGTCCGTGACCGCGAAGTACGGCGTGTCGAGCACCACGACGAACGCTTCCATGTCGACGTGGATGCGACAGAGCTGCGTGTAGGTGCCGGGCCTGTCAAACAGCTGGTCGCGCACCTGGCCGGCCGGCCACGTGCCCAGATTGTAGCCACCCTCGGGCGAGTAGACGTTGTGGTCTTCCTGGTCGTTGTTGAGGAACCGCACGGTGGTGCCTTGCACCACCGCGACGACGTGCGGCCTGAACACCAGGCCCTGTTGATCGATCTCGACGGGCTTGGGCGGCGGCGCAAGCGTCAGGCCCGGGGCCACCAGGCTTACGACCACATCCGCGTTGGTTCGACCGCCGGTCACCGTCACGGTGCCTGTCACGCCGCCGTCCGCTCCTGCTGCGGCGAGCGGCGCCGCCAGCGATGCCGCCAGGGCCGCCCCGACGAGCAGATTGTGACCCCACCGACGCTCCCAGTCCTGGTTCATGCTCACTGCCCCCGCTTAGCCCCCGCAGTACCCGCCGCCTTGCGCGCGGGCGCCTTGACGATGGTCAGGTTCTCCCAGACCTCGACCCAGGGCACCTGGCGCCCGTCGGGGGTGAAGTTGCCGGCGATGTTGCCGACGGCGAAGTCGATGTCGCCGTCTCCGTCGTAGTCGGCCGCGTCAACCGTCAGGTGGCGTTGCAGGCCGCGCTCGAGCGAGCGCTTCACGAACTGGCCCTTGGCCACCTGCTCGAGCCAACCGATGGATGCGAGCTGCGCCTCGACGCCGCCGGCGTCGGATGCCAGCATCGCCACCGCGAGCACGTCCTGATCGCGGTCCCCGTCGAGGTCGGCAACGATGGCCCTTTGCACACCGGGCATCGTGCTGAGGGTGTGCTCCTCCATCTCGTAGCCGCCCTTGTTCTCGAGCCACTGGATGCCGTGGTACGGCTTGAGGATGTCATCGTCGAGCGTGTCGCCGTGCGAGAGCAGCACGTCGAGGTCGCCGTCGCCGTCCACGTCGGTCAGCTGGATCCCGGAGGACCCCCAGTTCGGATGTGGCGCCGCGTAGAGCGTCTCCATTGCGAAGCCGGCGCCCGGCCCGTTGTTGTAGAAGGCGAGCACGCGCTCGTGCTGCTGCGCGATGAGCACGACCAGGTCCATCTTCTTGTCGCCGTCGAGATCCGTCGGGATGGCGTGGATGGCGCCCGCGCGGCCATCGATGGTCTGTGCCTCGAAGGACGGCTGTGTGTAGTCGGTCGTCTTGTTGATGAGCAGCAGTGTCTGGCCCACCTTGCGCCAGCCGAATGCGCCCACCAGCAAGTCGAGGCGGCCGTCGCCGTTCATGTCGGCGGCTTCGACGTCGGCCACACGTGGCAAACCGCCGATCTCGAACGGCACGAAGGTCCCGTCCGCGCGACCGCGCAGCCAGGCGACGGCGCCCTTGGTGTGGTCCGACGGCAGGAAGTCGCCGAGGTCGGCCACGAGCACGTCCTTCACGCCGTCGCCGTCGAGGTCCACGACGGAGGCGTGTGCTGGGTTTTGCAGCTGCGCCAGGGTCTCGATGGGGGCATCGGGCTGGTACGGCCGCAGCTTCATGACCATCCCGTACTGCATGTCGCAGACGAGCAGCTCGAGGCGCGCATCGCCGTCGAGGTTCACGAACCGCACGTTGGCGACGACCAGCGTCTGCGACATCCTCGGCGAGAAGAAATGCTTGCGGAACTTCGGCACGTGGTCGCCTTCGGCCGGCCATGGGTCTGGCGGCGGGAGGACCTGTGGGGCGTGTTCGGTGTACCAGCGGCCGATTCGCGCGAACTCGTCGGGCACTCGCAACAGGGCGGCGGCGCCGCGCTGGAACGGCTCCAGCTTGTTCTCGCGGCGCAGCCACATCCGGGCCACCGTGTCCCGCCAGTAGCCGCGCGGCAGCACGTCGGGCGGCGGCAGTTTGTGACACCGGGTGCACACCTGGTGACGCAGCTCGTCGCCCTGCGCGTCGGTGTACGGGATCGCCTCCTGCGCGGCGGCACGTGCGGCGGCGAACGGGATCCGTCCGGACCCATCGATGAGAACGACGACCGAGGCAACGACCGCGGGTAGAAAGCCCAAACCGACAAGCGCCCGGGGAACGCGGGGCACGCGCATCAAGCGTGATCGTACCACGGCGCCCGCTCGAGTGTGTGCACCTGACGGATTTCCGGCAGCCGCGTAATGGCGCGGGCCCCATCATGCGGGCGACACCTCGACGCCGTCATCAGCGCGCGGAGCGAAAGGCGCCCTCGTAGATGGCCGGCGCGCCACCGCCGAGGGACATCCCCATCTGCGGCCGGTTGTACTCGGTGAAGACAACGCCAGGGTCGGGCGCGAACCCGGCAGCGCCCAGTTCCGATCGGAGTTGGACCTCGGTCAGGAAGCACTGCGGCCGTCCGGAGAACTGGGTGAATACGAAAGGCTCGCCCTGGACGGGCTCGGCCTCAGGCGGAAGCGTGTTCCGCGAGAAAGTGAACACGAACAGACCCGCCCCCGGCAGGGCCACACGAGCCGCCTCGGCGACCGCGCGGCGGAACTCCGCGGCCGACTGCGCGAGGTTCCAGATGCCGTGGGCGATCACGAGGTCGACGCTGCGATCCCGAACCGGGATCCGGTCCATGGGCGCGAGCACCAGGTGAAGCCGGTGGCCGATTCGCTCGTCGCAGGCGCGTTTGGCGGCGGCGGAGAGCATGGGCCACGAGAG
>JAENWD010000147.1 GCA_016650245.1 Vicinamibacteria bacterium | reverse complement strand
TCGCGTGCAACTGCGCCTCAAACGCGGCTCGAAGACCGTGCTCGGGGGCCACGTGAGCGTGCAGGTGAAACCCGGCTTGCGGGATCCCACCGAGCATTTCTAATGCCGTGACGCCGATCGACCGCACCACAACCTCCGCCCACCCCGCCGCGCGAGTGACCCAGCCCCATTCCGCATCCCTCAGCCGCGGCACCTCCGTCGCGATTGGCGCACTAACGATTGCTGTGCTCGTCGTTGGGTTGCGTTGCGGAACATGGATCGCCGGCGGCGCCGATTCCTACGGTTATGTCAGCCAGTCGCGATTGTGGTTGGGAGGGGCGCGCCCTAACTCGGCTCACGATTCGCTGGGACAAGATTCCGCCTGAATGGCTCGACCGGTCGATCGGGTACCTCCAGACACACCAACGCCCGCCATTTCTCGCGATCGAGGACACGGAACGGCGGGCGTTCATCGAACGCTTCGGCGAGGCCAGCCAGTACGGGCGCCTCGACTGGCCGCCTCTGCTCTGCCGCGAAGGCACCTGCCTGTTCGACCCGGCTCACGCGCAGGTCATCACGCCTCGGTCGGCCCGCTGACCACCGGCAGCGGCGGGGGCGACATCTCGAACGGCGTCGCGGTGCCGCGTGTGCCAAAGCGCGTGAGCAAAGCGCCGCCTAGCCCGACCGTCCAGGCGAGGTACTCCAGGAAGAAGGCGCCCAACGCCAGGATCCAGCTGATCGGCCACAGCGGCACGGGCAACAGCGCCAGCGTGCGCGCCACCAGCGCCACGGCGCTGACCAGGATGACGCCCACGGCCAGTGCGACCAAGGCCGGACGCTCGCCGCCCACCGCCCACCGGCCAACCCGCAACGCCACACCCGAGAACCCGACGAGCATCGCGATCAGGAATGCGACGATGCCGAAGGGCACCAGCAGCAACAGCGGGATGCCGATGATCGACACGGCGAGCACCACCACCGTCAGCACGAGCACCGGGATGAAAAGCAGCTGCGCCAGCAGACCTGTGAACCCGCTGAGCCACGGGTCGCGTCCGACGCGGTCGGCGATGCGCTGCACGGGGCTCGATGCGATGACGGCGACCAGCAGCGCCAGCAGCAACACGAGGCTGACGCGCATCACAGTGCCGAGCAGCCGGAAGCCGTTGCCGACCGTATGCCAGCCCTCGAACCACATGCCGTCGAACACGTGCCACGGCTGGAAGTTGAACTGCGGCCCGATCCGCACCTCGTTGACCGTCCCGCCGATCGTCGCGCCCTTTTCCTGATCGACGCGACCGCCAACGGCCGTCACATCCCCGCGCACGCGCGCCTTCGGCCCCAATCGCACGCTGCCGCCCACGGCCACCACGTCGTCGTCCACGCGGCCAAGGACCGTGACACTGCCGCCGATGGCGACGACCGGATCGGTCACCAGTTCGTCTTCGCCGACGACGATGCTGCTGCCGATGTGGACTTTCGCTGAGCTCTTCCGCCAGTGAACGTTGGAGGGCGGCTCGTCGGCCGACGGCCGTTTGCCCTCGTCGTCGGCCTCAGGTTCGCCCGACGCCGCGTCGCGCGCCGGAGACGGCGGAGACACCGGCGGCAGGGGCGCAGGCTTGGGACTCGCCCATGTGGCCAGCGTCTGGGCCGACAAGTACGAGACCTGCAGCACCAGGTCGGCGTCGGACCCAAGGCGCTCGCGCAACTGCGCGCCCGTCGTGGGCGTGCCGTCGACGGCAATCACGCCGTCGCGAATCTCGATCGACTGCAGGTCACGCACCTCGCGCCGCGGCGTCAGCACAAGGCCTTCGCGCACCTGCAGCACGCGAAATCGCCGCTCGACGCGTGACTTGAGTGCGGCGTCCACGGCGGCGACCTCCTGCGCGGCAACCGCCACACTCACGACGCTGCTGGCCAGGCTTGCGACCAGGGACAGCACTCCAGCTCTCAACAGGCTCCGCATCAAAGGTCTCCTCGCTCAACCGGCATCACGCGCGACAGGCCCGCCAACGCGAGCCACGCCGTGAGAATCGCGCCGATGAGCACCATGGTGCCGGCCGGGCTGGCCATCGCCGTTGCGGCGATGTGGCCCACCCGTCCCAGCACTTCCCAAAGCGACACGCCAGCCGTGAGCCACCCCACCAGCCAGACAAAGCCCCGGGCCACGCCTTCCACCGCCGCGCCCGTGTCGAACACGAAGAGCGCGGCAACGACCAGCACGGGGGTGAGGGTCAACGCGGCAGCGCCGGCCACCACGCCGGCACTGACCGCCAACTCCGCATGCAGGCTCGCGTGGGGCCGGGCCTGCGGCCAATGGACCCTGGTGGACTCGAGGAGCCTGGCGCCGAACGCCGCTGACGGTCCACGCCGGGGCACCTCTGCCATCAACGCGTGCCAGGCGCGATCGGCTGGGTCCCGGAAATCTCGTGAACGGGGTGGCATGATGACGACGTAAGGCCTTACGGCTGCCCGCTGGACCGGGTTTCAGGCCCCAATCCGGCCTCGTGCAGGCGGGCGGCGAGTTCCTTGCGCGCCCGATGAAGGTAGGTCTTCACCGTGCCCAGCGGCAAACCCATGACCTCGGCGATCTCTTCGTAGTCGAGGTCTTCGTGGTGCCGCAGCACGACCACCGCCCGGTATTCGGGCCGAAGCGTGTCGATGGCGCGGTCGAGCACGGCGGCCATCTGGCGGCGGGTGGCGGCCTGTTCAGGTGAATCCCCCCGCAGGTCGGGCAAGCCGGCCAGTGGGTCGATGGCCTCGCCGTCCTCGTCCAGACGCGGCGTTGCCAGCAGCAGGCGCCGCTGCCGCAGGTGGTCGATGGCGGTGTTGTGCGCGATACGGAACAACCAGCTCGAAAACCGCAGGCTCGCGTCGTACTGGGCAAGGCCGCGGAACATCTTGAGGAACGCGTCCTGGGTCAGATCCTCTGCGAGCCCCGTGTCCTGGACCAGCCGGGCGACCAGGTTGTAGACGGGCCGTTGGAATCGCCGGACCAGCGCGGTGCACGCGTCACCGGAGCCTGTGCGCGCGGCGACGGCCAGGTCGGCATCGCTGAGGGTGTCGAGTGGTTGTCGTGGGCCCCGTTGGGAAGGGTCGCTCATCGAAGGGTCAGGGGAATCGACGGAGACCGGGAACGGGAAGTTCCGGTCAGTCTCTCTCCACAACCATCGCCACCCCCATGCCGCCGCCGACGCAGAGCGACGCCACGCCGTAACGCCCGCCGGTGCGACGCAGGTGATGAATCAGCGTCACCAGCACGCGCGCGCCACTGGCGCCGATCGGGTGGCCGAGCGCCACGGCCCCACCTCCGATGTTGACGCGGGCAGGATCCACGTCGAGGTCCTGCACCACGGCGAGTGCCTGCGCGGCAAACGCCTCGTTGAGCTCGAACAGATCGATGTCGGTCAACGCGAGCCCGGCGCGCGCCACGGCCTTGCGCACGGCAGGCACCGGCCCCAGTCCCATCAGCATCGGCTCCACGCCCATCGTCGCGTAGGCGAGGATGCGCGCCAATGGCGCGCGGCCCGTGGTTGAAGCCGCGCGCTCATCGGCGACGACAAGCGCCGCGGCGCCGTCGTTGATGCCCGACGCGTTGCCGGCGGTGACGGTGCCGTCCTTCTGAAACGCCGCCTTGAGCGCACCGAGCTTCTCGGCGGTCGTGCCGTGACGTGGGTACTCGTCGCGCGCCACGACGATCGGATCGCCCTTCTTCTGCGGCAACGTGACCACCACGATCTCGTCGGTGAACCAGCCCGCGTCCTGCGCGGCGCCGGCGCGTCGCTGGCTCTCGGCCGCAAAGGTGTCCTGCGCCGCGCGCGTGATGCCGTACCTGGCCGCGACGGCTTCAGCCGTCGTGCCCATATGGCAGCTCTCGATCGCGCAGGTCAGCCCCTCGGCCACCATGACGTCGACGACCTCGGCATTGCCCATGCGATAGCCCCAGCGCGCGCCCTCGAGCAGGTACGGAGCGTTGGACATCGACTCGGCGCCGCCCGCGACGACGAACTCGGCGGTGCCGGCCGCTATGGCGTCAGCGGCGTGCATGACCGCGGCCAGACCCGAACCGCATACACGGTTCACCGTCTCGGCCGGCACAGACGCCGGCAGTCCAGCGCCGAGCGCCGCTTGCCGGGCCACGTTCATTCCCGCGCCGGCCTGCAGCACGCAGCCCATGAGCACATCGTCGATCTGGTCGCCCCCCACGTGCGCACGCGCGATCGCCTCGCGGATGACGATCGCCCCCAGTTGCGGGGCGGAGAGATCCTTCAGCGCTCCCCCGAACGAGCCAATCGCGGTGCGACATGCGGACAGGATGACGGCGCCCATCAGAACACCCCCACGTCAGGCGCCACGATCAGTGTCGAGCCGGTGGCCGCCACGACGGCGTCCACCGTCGTGTCGCTCGCCCGTTCCCGCAGCAGCAGGCCACGGTCGGTCACCTCGATGACGGCCAGCTCGGTGACGATCAGATGCACTACGCCTGCGCCCGTGAGCGGCAACGTGCACCGATCGAGGATCTTGTGCTCGCCGTCCTTGGTCGTGTGCTCCATCGCGACGATCACGCGACGCGCGCCGGCGACCAGGTCCATCGCGCCGCCCATGCCCTTCACCATCTTGCCGGGAATCATCCAGTTGGCCAGATTGCCAGCGGCATCGACCTGCAGGGCGCCCAGCACCGTGACGTCGATGTGCCCGCCCCGGACCATCGCAAACGAGTCGGCGCTGCTGAAGTAGGAGCATCCCGGGAGCTCGGAGACAGTTTCCTTCCCCGCGTTGATCAGGTCCGGATCGACATCCTCGTCGAGTGGATACGGGCCCACGCCGAGCATCCCGTTCTCCGAGTGCAGCGTGATGTCGACACCGGGCGGCACGTGGTTGGCCACCAGCGTCGGCATCCCGATGCCGAGGTTCACGTAGTCGCCGTCGTTCAACTCCGCGGCGACGCGGCGGACGATTCGTTCACGCCTGTCCATGTGACGACCTCACCGTGCGTTTCTCGACCCGCCGCTCGTACTGTTCGCCCTGCAGAATGTGTCGCACGAAGATCCCCGGGGTGTGGACGGCGTCGGGGTCGATCTCGCCGGGCTCGACGAGGTGCTCGACCTCGGCCAGCGTCACCTTTGCCGCGGTGGCCATCATCGGGTTGAAGTTGCGGGCCGTCTTGCGATACACGAGATTGCCGTGGCGGTCGCCCTTCCACGCACGCACGAGGGCGAAATCGGCCTTCAGCGCCAGCTCGAGCACGTACGGTCGTCCGTCGATCACGCGCGTCTCCTTGCCCTCGGCGACCAGCGTGCCGTAGCCGGCAGGAGTGAAGAAACCGCCGATGCCCGCGCCGCCCGCGCGAATCCGCTCAGAGAAAGTGCCCTGCGGCACCAGCTCGACCTCGAGCTCCCCGGCGAGAAACTGCCGTTCGAACTCGCGGTTCTCGCCGACATAGGTCGCGATCATCTTTCGGATCTGGCGGGCCTTGAGCAGCCTGCCGAGGCCGAAATCGTCGATGCCGGCGTTGTTGCTGACCACCGTGAGCCCGCGCGTGCCCTGCGTGTGCAGGGCCGCGAGCAGGTTCTCGGGGTTCCCACAGACTCCGAAGCCACCGACCATCACAGTGGCCCCATCGGGAATTTGCGCAACGGCGTCTCGGGCCGAACGCATGAGCTTGTCCATGCCTGATTATGGATCGTCGATGTCGCCCGTGGTGCTACGCTGCGCGCGTGCACTCTCATGGAAATTCGGCCCGTCGCACCGCAGTGGTTGTCGTCCTTGCGGCGACCGTCATCCTCTGCGGCCTGGTGGCCGGCCGTGTGTGGTCGTCGGCACGGTCGTGGTTCAGCTCGCGTCAGCAGCTGGTGGGCTCGTTCGTCTACCGGCTGCCCCCGGAGGACACCCCCTACATGCGCTGGATCGAGAACACCAAGGCAAGCCGCCCCACGTTCTCCGGACTGCTGATCCAGGACGTTCGAACGCAGCCGTTGCGCCCGTGGCCGCAGATGGGGATCGACGGCCTCTACATCCAGATGGCGGACTACCAGATCGTGGACGGCTGGATTCTCGAGATTCCCCCTGGGGGGTCCACCACCCCCCAACGCCACTTGTTCGAGGCCGGCGTGTACTACCTCGGCGGGCCGGGCCACACGATCCTTCAGCAGGAGGGACGCCCTCCGCAGCGGGTCGACTGGAAGTACCGCTCGCTGTTCTCCATTCCTCTCAACGTCCGCTATCAGCACTTCAACGACAGCGACCGTCCCGTCCGCCTGGTCGCTGTGACCAGCTTCCCGTACGTCATGAACTCGACCGACAGCGTGCCTTTCGTCTTCGAGAATTGCTTCGAGTTTCGCGATCGCTACGACGGCGAGCCGGACTTTGCGACACGCAGCGGCCGTGCGCAGAAGAACCGCACGGAAGCCAACCTCCTGGACGACGCAGTGGTCTCCGAGCTCGACGACCACGAAGTCCGCGGCCCAGGCGCCACAAACATGCACTGGAGCATGGCGGGTAACACCATGGTGGATCTCCACGCCTCGGAGATTCCCGCACGGATCTACAAGCGCGCACACCGGCATAGCAGCGACGCCTTCATCCTCCTGTTGTCAGGAGAGGGCTACTCGCTGACCTGGCCCGAGGGACGGTATGAAGAACGGATCCGGGTGAACTGGCAGGAGGGCACCCTCTTTGTGCCCCCGATATATTGGTACCACCAGCACTTGAACCCTGGGGCGGTGCCGGCGCGCTACCTGGCCATCAACGCGTCGATGCTGGTGCGCCGGCTCGGGCTGCGCTTCTACGATCAGATCGAGCAGGACCTGCCGCAGATCGCGCGCGAGTTCGACGCCGAGGTCGCCCGACGATCGTCGACCGCCACCCGGTAGATCACCTCACGCGCGCCCGCCACCGCTGCGCCGACTCGAACAGCGGCGCAATCGACTCGTCCCGCGCCAGCTGCCCGCGCAGGGTCTGCAGCGTGGTGATCAACCGGTCGAGCGCGGGCAACACCTCGTCGGCGTTGGTGGCGCAGATATCGGTCCAGATCGGCGCGGGGCTGGCCGCCACGCGCGTCGTGTCGGCCAAACCGGAACCCGATAACCGGAGCCCTGCCTCCCCTACCGACTCGCCAACGACGTGCATGAGCGCGCTGGCGGTGAGCTGTGGCAGGTGGCTCGTGTAGGCCAGCACATGATCGTGCACCACCGGATCGACGACGACCGGTGTTGCTCCCAGCGCGCGTACAAACTTCACCAGCCGCTCCTGGGCGGCGGGCGGTGTGGCCGCGTCTGGCGTGAGCAGCCACGGGCGCCGCTCGAACAAATCGACACGCGACGCCTCGAAACCTCCATGTGCGGACCCGGCCAACGGATGGCCGCCGATGAACGTCAACGCCGGCGGGAGGTTACGCGAGGCCTCGAGCGTCGTGCGCTTGGTGCTGCCGACGTCGGTGATGAGCGCCGGGCCGCGCACGATGTCGCCCAGACGCGACAGGACCGCGAGGTTCTGTTTGACCGGCGCGGCCAGCACGATCAGGTCCGCGTCAGCCAGCGCCGACAGTTCCGCGCTGCCGACGGTGAGGGCGCCTGACTGCCGGGCCACCAGCGTCACGTCGTCACGGTCGATGCCGATCACCGCCGCCTCGGGGAACACGCGGCGCACGGCAAACGCCAGCGACCCGCCGACGAGCCCGACGCCGACGATCCCGATGCGCCGAAAGTCTGGGTCAGCGCTCACCCTGGCTCCATCCCCTTCGCATCACCGGCTCGAGGCAAATCGTCCGGCCGATGGCCGGCGCGATGATGCGCAACTCGGCCATCAGGCGATCGAACTGCGAGGGGAACATCGACTGCGCGCCGTCGCTGAGCGCCCGATCGGGGTCGCAGTGCACTTCGATGATGAGCCCGTCGGCGCCCGCGGCGACCGCGGCCCGCGCCATCGGCGCGACCTTGTCGCGGCGTCCCGTCCCGTGGCTGGGATCGACCACGATCGGAAGGTGGCTCAACTTCTTGACGACCGGGATCGCCGAGATGTCAAGCGTGTTACGGGTGTAGTTCTCGAACGTGCGGATGCCCCGCTCGCAGAGCACGACGCCGCCATTGCCGCCGGCCAGAATGTACTCGGCCGACAGCAGCCACTCCTCGATCGTGGCGGCAATCCCTCGCTTGAGCAGGACGGGTTTGCGCTGCCGCCCCAGTTCCTTGAGCAGCGTGTAGTTCTGCATGTTCCGGGCGCCGACCTGGAACATGTCGCAGTACGTCTCGATGAGCCCGATCTGGCTGACGTCCATCACCTCCGAGACCAGCTTGAGGTCGTGCTCGTTGGCGGCGGCGCGCAACATCCGCAAGCCGTCTTCGCCGAGTCCCTGGAAGCTGTACGGCGAGCTGCGCGGCTTGAACGCCCCGCCGCGCAGAATCTTCGCGCCGGCCTTCTTCACCGCGGCCGCCGCGGCGTTGACCTGTTCTTCGGTCTCCGCCGAGCATGGCCCGGCCATGACGATGACCTCGTCGCCGCCGATGCGGACCTCGCCGAGCGAGACGACGGTGCCCTCGGGCTTGAACGCGCGGCTGGCCAGCTTGTAGGGCTCGGTCACCTGCATCACTTCACTCACCCCATCGAGCATCTCGAGGAGTCGCGGATCCAGATGGCGGTCGTCGCCAACCGCCCCCAGCACCGTACGGCTGACGCCGGTCGACCGATGCACGTCCATCTTCAGGCCGACGAGATGAGCCACGACCTTTTCGATCTGCTCCTCGCTGGCGCGCTCCTGCATGACCACCACCATACTGCCCTCCACTGTCTTCTCCTGCCCAGCCGCCAAGAAAGAGACGGCTGCTCGCCTAGTCCTCCGACGCCGTGTCGGTCCGCGGCGGAGTGCCGTGACCTGGCGTCTGAGCCGACTCGCGCTCGAGCCGCCGTGCTTCGTCGATGATGCGCTCGAACAACCGAGTCAGCGCGGCTGGGCTCAGCGGACCCTTGATGGCGCGCCCGTGCTCGCGCACGTGCCCCAGCACCTGCGACTCCCTGTCCGGCTGATAGATATCGAGGCCAAGCCTCTGCTTGATCTCGCCAATTCGAAGGGCGCACGACGCGCGCTCGTTGAGCAGCTCCACCAGCCGCTCGTCGAGCTCGTCAATCCGGCGGCGCAGCTGGTCGAGGGTCACGCCGGCACCTCGCCCGTCAGCCAGCGGACGTAGGCCTCGACGCGCGGGACCAGCGAGGGCGAGTCGCCGCACTCCGCGATCACCTGCACCAGGCCGCTGCCGACCACGGCCGCGTCCGCCCACTGCCCAACCGCACGCACGTGATCGGGATGCGAGATGCCGAAGCCCAGCGCCAGCGGAAGCGAGGTTTCCTTCCTGATGCGGGCGACCAACGCCTCCGCGCCGTCGGCGACCCGGTCGCGGACACCGGTGACGCCCAGCCGCGAGATGGCGTACAGGAACCCGCGGCCGAGTCGCGCGGCGTCGCGGATCCGCTCTGGTGTCGTGGTCGGGCTCACCAGGAAGATCGGATCAATGTCCCTCGCGGCGAGCAGGCCCTGTACCTCGCCGGCCTCTTCAATGGGCACGTCGAGCAGCAGCACGCCATCCACTCCGGCCTTCGCGGCGCGATCGGCGAAGGCCCCGAAGCCCATCCGCGCGACCGGATTGGCATAGGTAAACAGCACGATGGGCGTGGTCAGCTCCGCGCGCACGTCGGCCACCAGCCCCAGCACGGCGTCCAGTGTCGCGCCGGCGGCCAGCGCCCGCTCGGTCGCCCGCTGAATCACCGGGCCATCGGCCAGCGGGTCGGAGAACGGCACACCCAACTCGATGACGTCCGCTCCCGCCCGCGCCAGCGCGAACAGCACGTCACGCGTGCGCGCCAGCGACGGATCGCCGGCCGTGATGTAGGTGACCAGGCCCGGACGGCCCGCGGCTTTCAGCTTGGTGAACGTCTCTGTAATCCGTGACATCAATAACTCGTCACTCGTAACCCGTCGCCAACCACCTTCACTCGCAGCTCGTAACTCGTAGCTCGTAACTCGTAACCGCTCAGCGTTCCAAGGTCTTTTCGACCGTCTGCAGGTCCTTGTCGCCACGTCCCGACAGATTCACCAGGACAATGTCCTCGGGTCCAAGGTCGCGCGCCACTCGCAGCGCGTGAGCGACGCCATGCGCCGACTCCAGCGCCGGCAGAATCCCCTCCAGCCGCGCGACCCGCCCAAACGCGTCGAGTGCCTCGGCGTCGGTCGCATAGGCGTAATCGGTTCGGCCCTGCTGCTGCAGCCACGCGTGTTCCGGCCCGATGGCGGCATAGTCGAGGCCCGCCGAGATCGAATGCGTCAACTCGATGTTGCCGTGCGCGTCCTGCAGCACCCAGGTCTTGGTGCCCTGCAAGATCCCCACCGAGCCGCCGGCAAAGCGCGCCGCATGGCGACCCGGCACGATGGCCTCGCCGCCGGCCTCGACGCCAATCAGCCGCACGCCTGCGTCGGCGATAAAGGCGTCGAAGATGCCCATGGCATTGCTGCCCCCGCCGACGCACGCCACCACGGCCTCGGGCAGCCGGCCCGCCTGGGCCAACAGCTGTGCGCGTGCCTCACGGCCGATGATGCTTTGAAACTCGCGCACCATCAGGGGATACGGATGCGGACCCAGCACGCTGCCCAGCAGGTAGTACGTGTCGGCAACGGTCGCCACCCAGTCGCGCATCGCTTCGTTGATCGCGTCCTTCAACGTGCGACTGCCGGCGTCCACCTGCCGCACGGTTGCACCGAGCAGGCGCATCCGCAGCACGTTGGGCGCTTGTCGCGCCATGTCTTGGGCGCCCATGTAGACGTCGCACTCCAGGCCCAGCAGCGCGCAGGCCGTCGCCGTCGCGACGCCGTGCTGCCCCGCTCCGGTTTCGGCGACGACGCGGCGCTTGCCCATACGACGGGCCAGCAGCGCCTGGCCCAGGGCGTTGTTGATCTTGTGCGCGCCGGTGTGAGTCAGGTCCTCGCGCTTGAGGAAGATGCGTGCGCCGCCGGCCTCCGCGGCCAGCCGCCGGGCCTCGTAGAGCGGCGTGGGACGCCCCACGTAGTGCTGCAGCAGCCCGTGGAACTCCTCGAGAAACACCGGGTCCTCACGGACGCGGAAGTACTCGCGCGCCAGTTCGTCAACCGGCGCCATGAGCGTCTCGGGGACGAACCGCCCCCCGAACGGACCGTAGTAACCCCGCAGGTCCGGGTCGCGCTCTCCGAAGACCGCCGTCTCGTGTATCTCCGCCCGCCTAATTGCCACCTACGCCTCCAGCTCGCGTACCGCCTCAATCAGCGCCCGCACTCGTGCCTCGTCCTTCACGCCCGGCGATCGCTCGACGCCGGAGGACACGTCGATTCCGGACGGACGGACTCGCATCACGGCCTCCGCGACGTTGTCCGGGTTCAAGCCTCCCGCCAGGATCACGGGCCGCGTCGCCGCCAGCACCGCGGCGCGCGCCCAATCCACCATCCGGCCGGTGCCGCCTCGGCGCTCCGGATCGTGCGTGTCGAGCAGCACGCGCACACCGGCCCACGGCGACAGGTCGGGCAACGGCCCCGTCCCCGCCACCGGCACGGCTTTGATCACCGGCCAGGGCAGCGTACCGACAAACGCCGGCGACTCGTGACCGTGGAGCTGCGCTGCGCCCAGCGGCACGCGCCGCATCACGTGATCGATCTCCTCGCGCGTGGCGTCCACGAACACGCCCACGGTCAACACATCACCTCCCACGGCAGCACCCACGGCCTCGGCCTGCGCCAGTGTGACGGCTCTCGGGCTCCCGGGCCAGAACACCATGCCGATGGCCGTCGCTCCCGCCTCCACCGCGCGCCGCGCATCGTCTGCGCGCGTGAGGCCGCAAATCTTGATCAGCATGACGCTGCGTCGGCCAGCAGTCCCGCCAGCGCCGCACCGGGATCGGTCGCTGTCATCAACCTCTCGCCAATCAGGAACGCACGATAGCCGGCCGCCTGAAGGCGCCGCACGTCCGCGCCGCTGGTCAGGCCACTCTCAGCCACAGCCATCACGCCGGCGGGCATGCGTGCCGCCAACTGAAACGACACGCTGGCGTCGACGGCCAGCGTTCGGAGATTGCGGTTGTTCACGCCGATGATGTCGGCGCCGGCCGCAACGGCGCGATCCAGTTCGACGTCGTCGTGCACTTCGACGAGCACGTCGAGCCCCAGGGCCCGCGCGCCCTCCGCCAGCCGTCGGAGCGCCTCGTCATCGAGCGCAGCGACGATGAGCAGCACGGCGTCGGCGCCGGAGACACGCGCCTCGAGAAGCTGATAGTCGTCGACGACGAAGTCCTTGCGCAGCAGCGGCACCTCAACCTCCGCACGCACGGCGTCCAGATGCGCGAGCGCGCCGTCGAAGAACGTCGGCTCGGTGAGCACGGAGATGGCGGCCGCGCCAGCCTCCGCGTAGCGGCGGGCGATGGCGGCCGGGTCGTACGCGGCGCGCAGGACGCCGCGACTCGGCGATCGGCCTTTGCACTCGGCGATCACTCGCACGCCGGCAAGGGCCAGCGCCGCCCGGAAGCCGCGCGTGGGCGGCATCACTTCGGCGCGACGAGCCAGGTCGGCGGCCGACACGCGCGAGGACGCATGCGCGACGCGCGTGCGCGTGGCGGCGACGATGGCGCCGAGCAGGTCGCTGGTCTCGACGCTCATGCCGGAAGGTCCTCGTTGGTCACTCGCACCAGCGCCTCCAGCGCGCCCAGGGCGCGTCCGGTGTCGACGGCCGCCGCGGCCGCGGCGATGCCCTCGCGCACCGACGCGGCCCGGCCAGCCACGAACAGGCCTGCGCCGGCGTTGAGCAATACGATGTCGCGCACGGGACCAGGCCGACCGCGCAACATCTCCTGCAGGATCTTCGCGTTCGTCACCGCGTCGGCGCCGGCGATCGCGGGAAGTGTCGTCTTGCAGAGGCCGAAGTCGCCCGGATGCACGTGGAAGGTGCGTACGGTGCCGTCGTGACCTTCGGAGACCTTCGTGTATCCGGTGGTGGAGATCTCGTCGAGCCCATCGGCTCCGTGCACCACCCACACCCGCTCAGAGCCCAGCATCAGCAGCGCACGGGCCACCAGTTCGGTCAGCTCGGGTCGGGGCACGCCGACGATCTGGCGCCTCGGAGCGGCCGGATTGGTGAGCGGGCCGAGCAGGTTGAACGCGGTGCGCAGGCCGAGTTGCTTGCGCGTGGGCGCGGCGTGCTTCATCGCCGGGTGGAACGCCGGCGCAAAGAGAAACGCGATGCCGGCGAGCGCGAGGCTGCGTTCCACAACCACCGGCGCCGCGGCGATGCCGACGCCAAGCGCCTCGAACACGTCAGCGCTGCCGCAGCGGCTCGACACGGACCGGTTGCCATGCTTGGCGACGGGCACCCCGGCCCCCGCCAGCACCAGCGCGGCGGCGGTGGAGACGTTGATGGTGCCAGCGCGATCGCCGCCGGTGCCGCACGTGTCGAAGACATCGGCTGCCTGATGCCGTAGCGGCACCCCGTGCGCGCGCATCGCTCTTGCCAGGCCGACGATTTCTTCCGGGCGCTCGCCCTTCATCGACAGACCGACCAGCAGTCCTGCCAACTGGGCCGACGTGACCTGCCCCGTCATCACGAGATCCATCGCGCCGGCGGCTTCCTCGGCCGTCAGATCTTCGTGCCTGGTCAGTTTGTGCAGCAGATCGGTGAGCACTTCAGAATGCAGGGCTAAAGCCCTGCCTCCGCAATAAGAGCCATGATCGCGGGGCTAAATCCCCGCCTCCACAACAGAGGGGCGCACGACAGAGGGGCGCAAGTTCAAGAAGTTGCGCAGCAGGTGCCGGCCTTCGTCAGTCAGCACCGACTCGGGGTGAAACTGGACGCCGTGCACCGGAAACTCGCGATGCCGCAGACCCATGATGATGCCGTCGGGCCGTGTGCGCGCCGACACCTCGAGATTTGCCGGTAGCCCCTCGTCGGCCACGATCAGCGAATGGTACCGCCCTGCCTCAAACGGCATGCCGAGCCCCGCGAAGACACCGCGCCCATCGTGCTCGATCGTGGACGTCTTGCCGTGCCGCGGCGCAGGGGCCCGGACGACCCTGCCACCGTACGCCATCCCGATGGCCTGATGTCCCAGGCACACCCCCAGGAGCGGGGTCGTCGGTCCGAACCGCCGGATGACGTCGATGGTCACACCGGCGTCCTCCGGACGCCCGGGCCCCGGCGAGATCACGATATGACTCGGCGCCTGGCTGGCAATCTCGTCGAGCGTCACCTGATCGTTGCGCCGCACCTCGGGCTGCGCGCCCAGTTCCCCCAGGTACTGCACCAGGTTGTAGGTGAACGAGTCGTAGTTATCGAGAACGAAAACCATTCAGGAATTTTCACTCCAGCCTCAGACCTCGGGCCTCAGGCCTCGGGGACTCCGCTCAACCTGCGTAATTCGCAATCGGCAATCGTCACTCTGCAATCTGCAATTCCTAGAGTCCGGCTTGCGCCATTTCCAGGGCTCTCACCACGGCCCTGGCCTTGTCTTTTGTCTCTTCGTATTCCGCCGTCGGATTCGAGTCAGCGACGATGCCGGCGCCGGCCTGAATGTAGGCTTTGCCGTCAGCCATCACGACCGTGCGGATCGTGATGCAGAAGTCCAGGTTGCCCGCAAAGTCCAGGTACCCGACGGCGCCGGCGTACACGCCGCGCCGGGTCGGCTCGAGGTCGGCGATGATCTCCATCGCCCGCACCTTGGGCGCACCCGACACGGTGCCCGCCGGAAAGCACGACGCCAGGGCGTCGAGCCGGTCGGTGTCGTCGGCCAACTGCCCCTCGACGATCGACACCAGGTGCATGACGTGCGAGTAGCGTTCGAGCGTCATGAACTGCGGCACTCGCACGGTGCCGTAGTCGCACACGCGACCGAGGTCGTTGCGCCCGAGATCCACGAGCATCACGTGTTCGGCACGCTCCTTCTCGTTGCGCTTCAGTTCCTCGGCCAGCCGCTGATCCTCGTCGGTGGTCGCGCCTCGGGGGCGGGTGCCCGCGATCGGATGCGTCTGCGCGCGGCGCCCCTCGACGCGTACGAGCATCTCCGGAGAGGCGCCGACGATCGCCAGCTTGCCGAGCCGCAGAAAGTACATGTAGGGCGACGGGTTCACGTGCCGCAGCGCGCGGTAGACGGTGAAGGGGTCGGCAGTGACGTCGGCCTCGAATCGCTGCGACAACACCACCTGGTAGATATCGCCGGCAGCGATGTGCTCCTTGGCCGTGCGCACGTGCGATTCGAACTGCTCCTTTGTCAGATTCGACCGGAGCGTCACCTCGCCACCGGCCGGCGACTTTCCGCCGGACAGGCTCCGTTCGAGTTCCGTTTCAAGGAACTGGATGCGCGCGCACGCGAACTGATAGAGGGCCTCGAGGTCGTCGTCGGCCGTGATGCGCGCGTTGGCGATGAGGAGCAGCCGGTGCTGGGCGTGATCGAACGCCAGCACGGTGTCGAACAGCATGAAGGTGGCCAGGTCGGTGGCGGTGTTGGGCCCTTCCAGCGGCCCGCGCGCCGAGGGCACCGGCTCGAACCACTCGGCGGCGTCGTAAGTCAGATAGCCCACCGCGCCGCCGGTGAAGCGCGGCAGATGCGGCACGTAGGGCGCGCGGAAGTCGGCCATCAGTTTCCGCACGGTCGGGATGAAGCCCTCGGCCGACTCTTCCGACGTCCCGGCGCGCTCGATCACCGTCTTGCCGTCGCGCACGCGCACGACCAGAAACGGGTCCTTACCGAGGAACGAGTACCGGCCGACGTGCTCGCCGCCCTCGACGCTTTCGAGCAGGAACGCGTAATCGGAGTGCTCGGCGATCTTCAGGAACGCCGAGACTGGCGTCAGCAGGTCGGCGATGATCTCCTTGCACACGGGCACGAAGGTGCCGCGCTTGGCCAGGTCCACGAACTCGTCGAAGGTGGTCAGCTTCATGATGGCAACGGCACTGAATCAGGGTGCGGCGCGGCAAACCCGCGCAGGCGGGACACGGCGGCGTCGAGCATGACGCCAGGCGAGGGCCGATGGCCGGTCCAGATCTCGAACTGCTGTTCGGCCTGCGCGACCAGCATCGCCAGGCCATCGAGCGTGTCGCAGCCGGACGCGCGCGCCTCGCGCAGCAGGCGCGTGTCGCGCGGGTTGTAGATCAGGTCGTACACCAGACGCCCGTCGAAGACTGCGCCAGGCCAGGGCGTCTCATCCACCCGCGGATGCATGCCCGCCGATGTCGCGTTGACCAGCACGTCCCAACTGCCCGGCAACGGCGGCATCGGCGCGGCCAGGACGCCGGTCTCGGCGGCCACCCGGCGGGCCGCCTCGCCCCGACGCGCGCAGACCGTCACGTGCGCACCCGCGCTCGACAGTGCGATGGCGGCACCGCGCGCCGCGCCACCTGCGCCGAGGATGGTCGCGCGAAGGCCCGTGACGTCGACTCGCTCGGCCAGCGGCGCCAGCAGACCCGGCACGTCGGTGTTGAACCCACGCCACGTCCCATCCGATCGGGCCAGCGTGTTCACCGCACCCACGCGCCGGGCGAGCGCGTCGGGCTCGCAGTGCGGCAGCAGGTCCACCTTGAATGGCAGCGTGACGCTGGCGCCGCGCAGGTCGAACGCATCGGCAAACGTCAGCACGTCGGCGGCATCCTCCGCTTGCAGCGGGAGGTACACGGCGTTGCGCTTGTCGGCGCGATGGGCCGCGTTGTGCATGGCCGGCGACACCGAATGCCCGACCGGGTTGGCCACGATGCCGTAGAGCGCTGCGTCCGGGCCAACCTCGCCAAAGCGGAACTCCTCGCGCAACTGCCGCGGCGGCATCTGTCCTGGAGCGACGCTGTCCCCGGCGTAGGTCCAGGCCGACCGGAATCGCTGCGGCATCAGCCGCGTGATCAGCCCGGGCGCGCCCATCGCCAGCACCACCTGGCGCTGTGGGGCCGTCGGAGCAAACGCCAGCAGCGGCACGCAATCGGCCAAGACCGTGGCGGTGACGGCGAGTTTGACGACGGCGGCGCCGGTGGCGGCCATCGCGTGATAGCGCGAGGCCAGGTCCGCCGGCACGCCGGTGAAGTCGTGACTCGAGACGACCAGCCGTTGGCCGCCGGTCTGCCGCACCCAGGCCGCATCCCTCCAGGCGGCAAACTCGATGTCGACGAAGTCCGCGCCGGCGCGCCAGGCCTGCTCGAGCAGCGCCAACCGCGCACCTTCGGTCCCTTCGAAGTACCCGCCCTCCCACGCCGCCCGGCACGTCACGATGACCGGACCGCGTCGGCCCTCCAGCGCGCCGGCCACATCGGGGTCGGCCACCGTGTCGAGCCGCAGTTCCACCAGGTCCGCCTCTATGGCGGCCTCGTCACGCCGGGCCCGCAGTTGGGCCAGCGTGGGGGCGGTGACGACGGCGCAAAGCGCCGGGAAAGGAATCTGGGCCATAAAATCAAAAAGCCTCTTGCACCGGTGTGGTGAAGAGGCTCTGGTTCGTTTCGGTCGCGACTGGTAACGTCGTCGGCGCGCTAGGCCCCCTCGTGGTGCGGCGAATAGAACCACCACCAGCCCCGGTACGCACCCGTCCCGACCGCGGCGATGGCGGGCATGGAGAACGCGAAGGTGGAAGCCGACAAGAGATTCATGACCTAGTCAAGTCCCGGAACGCTATCAGACCGGCCGACCGAGTGTCAACCGTTGCTATAATCGCCTATGGCGTTACCAGCCAGCCAGCGCGCCCGGACGTCCAACCTACCGAGTAGCGCGGGCCTTCTGGCCCGCCGAAGAGACGTGCCCCATATGCTGTTCGGACGCGCGATCTGCCCGATTCTGCTCGCCTGCCTCGTTTTGTGGCCGTTGTCGGCCGCCTCGCCGGTGATGCCGGTGAGCGAGGTCAAGGCCGGCATGGTCGGCCTGGGCCGGACGGTGTTCACGGGCACGACGGTTGAGGAGTTCAAGGCTCACATCCTCGGCGTGCTCGAAAACGCCATGGGCCCCAATCGCAATCTGATTCTGGCGCGCCTCGAGGGCGGGCCCCTGGCCAGCACCGGCGTCATCGCCGGGATGAGCGGCAGCCCGGTCTACATCGACGGACGCCTGGTCGGGGCGGTCTCGTACTCCCTCGGCGCGTTTTCGCGCGAGCCGATTGCCGGCATCACGCCAATAGACGAGATGGTGGACGCCACGCGGAGCACCAGCCCCCGGCCGGCGGGGACCCGCGCGCGCGCGGACCTCAGGTTGCCGCTCAGCTCGGCGTCGCTGGCCGCCACGCTGCAGCAGGTCTTCGCGCGCACGAACCCGTTTGCCCAGTCTCCTGTCGATGTGCGATTCGCGGGCGTGAGCACGGGCGCCATTGGCGGCGCGGAACTTGGCGCTCTGCTGCGGCCGATCGCGACACCCCTGGTGATGGGCGGCTTCCGCGGCGAGGTGGCCGAGCTGGTGGCGTCCGGCTTTGCCACCAGCGGCTTCTCGCCGATGGCAACCGGCGGCGCGCCGTCGAGCCAGGGCAAGGCGTCCGCCCCGCTTGCGCCGGGAGACGCGGTTGGCGTCGGCCTGGTGAGCGGCGATCTCTCCCTGGGCGGCACCGGCACGGTGACGGCGGTCGATGGCGCGCGCGTCTACGCCTTCGGCCACCCGTTCTACAATCTCGGGCCCACGACGTTTCCGATGACGCGCGCGTGGATTCACACCTTGCTGCCGAGCCTGATGAACTCGTCCAAGCTGGGCAGCCTCGGCGAGGTCATCGGCACCTTCGATCAGGATCGCGCGACGGCCATTGCCGGCACGCTGGGCGCGGCGCCCTCGATGCTGCCCATCACGCTGGTGCTCGATACCGACCGCGGCCCCAGCCGCACGTTCCATTTCTCCGTCGTGCGCGACCGGCTGTTCACCCCGCTGCTCACCTATCTGTCGGTCGTCAACACGCTCAAGTCCTACGAACGCGAGTTCGGCACCTCAAGCTTCATGGTCAGGGGACGGGCGCTGGTGGACAAGCACCCCGAGATCGCCTTCGAGGATCTGTTCACCGGCGACTCCCCGTCGATCGGCGCGGCCAGTTACATCGCAAGCCCGATCACGTTCCTGCTCAAGAACGACTTCGAGCCGGTCGAGATCAACACGCTGGACCTGACCATCGTGTCGTCGGAATCGCCGCGCACCGCGGTCCTCGAGCGCGTGTGGCTCGACGCGCCGCTCGCCAGGGCCGGCCGGTCGGTGCCGCTCAAGCTGCTGGTGAGAACCGCTGAGGGCGACGACGTGCTGCACACAGTCAATGTGGACATCCCGGCCAATGCGACCGGGCCGCTCACGCTGATGGTGGCCGACGGCACGCGTCTGGCGCAGATCGAACAGCGCGAGTCGCGGCTCCAGCAGCAGCCCCAGGACGCTGCGCAACTGGTGAAAGCGTTCAACAAGGCGCGCAAGAACAACCGCCTCTACGTCCGGCTGGTCAGCGCCGACGCAGGCGCCGTCGTCGAAGGCGAGACGCTGGCGGCGCTGCCGGCGTCGGTGCTGGCGATCTTCGACGCCGATCGCAGCGGCGGCGGCATCAGCCCGCTGCGCAGCGCCACGCTTGGCGAGTGGGCGATCCCAACCGAGTACGCCGTGAGCGGCGCCCGGTTCCTGTCCCTGCCCATCGACGCGAACTGAGTGACGCGCACCCCTCCAATACGCGGGCCTGAAGGCTCGCCGCCACAACGGATGGTTATGACCCGAGTCGTTCGGCCACTCCTGGGCCTCCTGTTCGTGTGCGCCCTCACCCTGCCGCTGCAAGGCGCCGGGGCCCGCTTCTGGGAGGTGGCTACGCTGGCCGACTTTCTGAAGGGCGACGTCAACAACCTCGCCATCGACCTGCACGGCCGGCTCGTACTCGGCCCGGCCCTCACCGAAGTGGCCGCGCCGACCGCGCCGGTGCTGTGGACGGGGCTGCCCGCCGACGACGGCAGCCTGCTGGTCGGCTCGGGCAACGACGGCCAGGTGCTGCGCGTCGCGCGCGACGGCACGCTGTCGACCTTCTTCGACTCGGCCGAGCTTGAAGTGCATGCGCTCGCCCGCGCGCCCGGCGGCGGGCTGTACGTCGGCACGTCGCCCGACGGACGGATCTACAAGGTCGACGCGGCCGGCAAATCGGCGCCGTTTTTCGATCCGGACGACAAGTACATCTGGGCCCTGGCCGTTGATGCCAAGGGCGTCGTCTACGCCGCCACCGGCGACAAGGGTTTGCTCTACCGCATCACCCCCGACGGCAAGGGCGAGGTCTTCTATCGCACCAAGGCGACACACGTGCGCGCGCTCCACGCGGCGTCCGACGGCGCCTTGCTGGTTGGCACCGAATCACCGGGTCGGGTGTTTCGCGTGACCGCTGACGGCGTGGGCTTTCTGCTGCTCGATTCGGGACTGCAGGAGGTTAGCGCCCTGCGGCCTGGCAGTGGCGGCGTCGTTTACGCCGCCGCGCTCACCGGTCGAGGCGATGACCGTCCTGCCTCGCCCGTGGTCTTGCCCGAGCCGTCACGACCGATGCCCGTGCCGTCGGTGTCGACCTAGATCACGTCGATGTCGGTGGTCGAGCCGGCCGGACCGATCGGCGGCGGACTCGGCGGCGCCACCCGCGAGTCGGGCCGCGCCAGCGGCAAAGGCGCCGTCTATCGCATTCAGACCGATGGCGCGTGGGACCAGGTGTGGACCTCGGCCGAGGACTCCCCCTACGACGTCGCGCTCGATGAGACTGGCGCGCTCCTGGTCGCGACAGGCAGCAAGGGCAAGGTCTATCGCGTCGCCGGCAACCCGGCGCAGACGACGCTGCTCGCGCGCGCTTCAGCGCAGCAGGTGACGACCATCATCGCCGATCGGGATCGAGGTCTGCTGCTCGCCACCGCCAATCCTGCCAAGGTGTTCCGTCTGTCGGCGCGCCCGGCGGCAACCGGGTCGTACGAGTCGGAAGTGCGAGACGCCGAGTCGCTGGCAACGTGGGGCGCCATCGGTTGGCGGGGGACAACGCCAGCGGGAACGGATGTGCGGCTCTTCACGCGCTCGGGAAACACACAGGCGGCAGACGACACGTGGAGCCCGTGGTCTGCCGCGTACCGCAATCCTGACGGCGAGCAGGTCACGAGCCCGAAGGCGCGCTACCTGCAGTGGAAAGTCGAGCTCTCAGGCGCCGAGGGCCGCAGCCCGGTGGTGACCTCGGTCACCGCCGCGTACCTGCAGCGGAATCGGCGCCCCGAAATCGCGACGATTACGATTCATCCTCCAGGCGTGGTCTTCCAGAAGCCTTTCTCGACAGGCGAGGCCGAGATTGCCGGCTTTGACGCCGGGGCGCCGGATCGGCGGCCTGGCGCAAGCGCCTCGCAGCCCGGCAGCGGGGCGCCGCCGCTTGGTCGCCGCGGGTACCAGAAAGGCCTGCAGACGTTCCTGTGGAAGGCGCAGGACCCCAATGACGACGACCTCTCGTACGACGTGCTCTATCGGCGCGAGGGGGAGACGACATGGAAGATGCTCAAGCGCACCCTCACCGATCCGCTGTTTGTGTGGGACACCACGTCGGTGCCCAACGGCACATACGTGGTCAAGATCGTCGTCTCCGACGCGCCGGCCAATCCGCCCGGCGCCGCGCTGATGGCCGAGCGCGAGAGCAGCACGTTTGACATCGACAACTCTCCGCCCACCATCAACGTGCTCGGCGCCACTCGGACCAATGGCCACACGGTCGTTCGCTTCACGGTGCGCGACGCGGACTCGGCCGTGCAGCGCGTCGAGTACTCGCTCGACGCCGACCGGTGGCGTCCGATCTATCCGAAGGACGGGATTGCCGATTCGCGGCTGGAAGAGTTCGAGCTCACGATCGAGACGGACACGGCCAACAAGGCCATCATCCTGCGTGCCGTGGACGGGATGAACAACGTCGCGACCGGACGGACCGAGCCCACCGACGCGCCGACGCGATGATCACGCCGCCGTTGCGTCCAGGCGCGGCAGCGGCAGCTCGCTGACGGGGAGCGCCGGCGGCAGGGCCAGCGGCACAACGCGCGGCCGCGGTGCATGCAGGACCGGCCAGGCATCGTTGCCCTTGCCGCGCACGGTCGTGTGAGCGACCAGCCAGACCAGGTTGACGGCCACCGGCGCCCCGCCGGCACGCGCAGGTTCGAAG
>JAENWD010000146.1 GCA_016650245.1 Vicinamibacteria bacterium | reverse complement strand
GCACCAGGTGCCGCTGCACAAGATCAACGTGATCAGCTACGGCGAAGAGAAGCCGGTGTCGCCGAACAAGACCAGAGACGGCCGCGCGCAGAACCGGCGCGTCGTGATCAGGGTGCTGGCGTAGTTAGGTAGCGACGACCCGACGACCCGACAAACGAGGGCCATGGGCGCGCTGCCTGTGGCCCTCGTTCTATTTGTCAACCCGTATCCATACCACGGGGGATTGTTACCATGACACGTACGTTGACCATCGCGGGATACGCCATCACCATGATCGCCGGCGACACCATGCCGGTGTCGCGCGCCATCCGTCGATACCGTCGTCGCGCGTCGATCCGCCGGTGGATTGACGCCGTGGGTACACGAATGGTCCGGACGCACGGTGTGCCGGTGGACCGGGTGACACAATGCGCATCAGTCATTGATGCGCCCCGGTGAGACCCTCGCCCTCGGCTACTTCCTCGTCGTATGCGGTGCCGCGCTTGCGCTCATGCGCCGCCGTCCTGGCTGGCGACGGGCGTTCGGATGGGCGTCGGCGGGCGTGCTCGTCGCGACCACGTCGAGGTTCGCACCCGCGCTCGAGCTGTCCGACGTCGTTCGCATCCATCTGCGCGACTGGTGGCTGCTGCTTGCGCTGCCGTTGGCGTACTGGGCGCCGGCGCCATTGGCAGGTGCCGCCAATGTGCGGCTCGAACGCTGGCTGCAGAGGATCGACGCCAGGCTCGGACTCACGCGGCTCGATCTGGGTGCGCACGGCGTGCTGGAATTCGCCTACCTGCTGGTCTATCCGATGGTGCCGGCTGGACTGTTGGCGGTGACCACAAGCGGCACGTACCTGGTGGCCGAATTCTGGAGCGCGCTGCTTGCGGCAGTGCTGCCGTGCTATGGACTGTTGCCGTTGCTGCCGACGCGGCCGCCTCGTGCGTTTCTGATGCCGGACAGCGAGCCAGCCGATACGGCCACGACCTGCGTCCGGCGTGCCAACATCAGATTCTTCGCGATGTTCGGCAACACGTGGAACACGCTGCCCAGCGGGCACGCCGCCGGCGCCGCCGCTGTGGCCGTGATGGTGTGGCGCAGCGGCTCGCCACTGGCGCCCGTCTTTGCGCTGTTGGCCATCGGCATCGCGCTCGGGACGGTGCGAGGCCGGTATCACTACGCGGTTGACACGATGCTGGGGGCTGCGCTGGGAGCAGGCGCGGGGATCATCGTGTTCGGATGAACCCCTTGCGGCGCCCTGGACCCTGCACCCTGCACATGCCCTGCACCCGGCACGCGGCACCCGGCGAAGCCGTTAGAACCCGAAGTTCATCCCCAGCTCGATCCGCCGCGCCGGGCCGGCCGAGGTCGCCTGGCCGAAGTAGTCCGAGCGCATGTTGCCGCTGTAGCTCACCAGGTTCGTTCGATTCAGGATGTTGAACGCCTGCACGTAGAACTCCAGCCGGTAGCGGGAGTTGCTGCCCTCCATCATCATCATCATCGGGCCGCCGCCCTCACCCCGGCCCCGGCCTCCGCCGCCCGCGCGTCGCACCGGCGGGGCGCCGGTCACCTGGCGCTGCGGGCCAAAGCCATACGCCTTGCTCAGCCGCGCGTTCAGGTTCCAACCGGCCGATCCGCGCGCCGCGTTGCGCCGGACGCCAGGGGGACGATCGTTCACGACAGTGTCCCGGTTGCTGTCAAAGCCGGTGATCACGTTGTAGGGCGCCGCCGACTGGCCCTGCGTGAACACGCCCAGGCGCATGCCCAGCGGCACGCCGAAGTTCACCGTGCCGAAGAAGCGATGCCGCACGTCCTGTAGCGCCGGCCCCCACTCGCCCCCGAGGTCGTAGTTGTTGGCCGGCAGCGCAAACGCGCTGTCGCTGAAGTTGTTGGACCGCGCCAGCTGATAGTTGCCGCCCATGAAGAAGCGCCGCTCTGGCCTGGAGTAGTTCACGTTGATCGTCAGGCGGTCCACCTCGGTCCGCCCCGTGGACTCGAGCTCGGTGATGTTGCCCAGCAGAGGATCA
Organism: Vicinamibacteria bacterium; assembly: GCA_016650245.1. Classification (GTDB taxonomy): domain Bacteria; phylum Acidobacteriota; class Vicinamibacteria; order Vicinamibacterales; family JAENWD01; genus JAENWD01. The sequence continues at coordinate 168 of JAENWD010000146.1, read as the reverse complement.
GGCCGGATGGGATCGAGGCCGCCGGTGATCGGGGCGTTGACGTTCACGGCGCGCAGCTGGTTGCGGCCGCGCATCATCGTGTAGCTCGCCATCAGGCGCAGGGTCTCGACGAGGGTCCGCTCGACGCCGATCGATGCCTGGCGCAGGTACGGCATCCACAGGCCCAGG
>JAENWD010000145.1 GCA_016650245.1 Vicinamibacteria bacterium | reverse complement strand
GTGGTGATCATCAACGAAGCGATGGCCCGACAGTTCTGGCCCAAGGGCGACCCGCTCAAGGACCGGCTGGTCATCGGCCGCGGGACAATGCGCATGTGGGACGAGGAACCGGACCGTCAGATCATCGGCGTCGTCGCCGACAGCCGCGACGGCGCGCTCAACGACGAGCCAGGGCCGAAGATGTTCGTCGCGCAGGCGCAGGTGCCCGATCCGGCCAACGCTCTCATGGTCAGCATCACGCCGATGGCGTGGGTCGTGCGCACCGCCGGGGAGCCGTACGCGCTGAGCGCCCAAATTCAGGAAGCGCTGCGCCAGGTCACGGGCCTGCCGGTGTCCGACATCCGTACGATGGACGACGTCGTCGTGCGATCCACGTCGCGCCAGCGGTTCAACATGTGGCTGATGACGGTCTTCGGTCTGTCGGCGCTGGCGCTGGCCGCCATTGGCATCTACGGCCTGATCGCGTACTCCGTCGAGCAACGCACGCAGGAGATCGGCATCCGCCTGGCGCTTGGCGCGGGAACAGGGCAGGTCCAGACGATGGTGGTGAGCCAGGGGATGCGGCTGGCGCTGGCGGGCGTCGTGGTGGGCATCGCGGCGTCGTTCGCGCTGGCCCGCTTCATCAGCAGCTTTCTCTACGGCGTGCAGCAGTGGGACCCGATGGTGTTCATCGGCACGCCGATCGTGATGACGTTGGTGGCGCTGCTGGCGACGTGGCTTCCCGCGCGCCGCGCCAGCATGGTCGACCCTATCGACGCGTTGCGCTACGAATAGGCAGGTCGAGGCCCTCGACAAGGCCCAGCTGCGCGTGCGCGGTCATGTCGGGGTGGAGCGGCGTCACCGACACGAAGCCTTCGCGGACGGCGACGTAGTCGGACTTGTCGTGGTCGTGCCAGTCGCACTGCAGCTCGTCGATCCAGTAGTAGCTGCGGCCGCGCGGGTCCACGCGCGCGGTGATCGAGGTCTCGTGATTGCGGAGGCCCTGCACTGTCGCGCGGTGTCCCTTTGGTTCGCCCGGCGGCACATTCACGTTCAGGAACACGCGCGAGGGCAGCGGCCTGGCGAGCATCGCCTCGGCCACATCGGCGGCGACCTGCGCCGCCGGACCGAAGTCGGTGCCAGGCAGTCCACCCTGCCCCAGCGACACGGCGAGCGCCGGAATCCCCAGCAGCGCCGCTTCGAGCGCCCCGGCCACCGTGCCCGAGTAGGTCACGTCGTCGCCCAGGTTGTAGCCCTTGTTGATGCCCGAGACGACCATGTCTGGCAGGGCTCCCTCGAGAATCACCTTGAGGGCGATGTTCACGCAGTCGGTCGGCGTCCCATCCACCGCATAGCGCCGCGTCCCGAACGTCTCGATGCGCAGCGGCCGTCGCAGGGTGAGCGCATGTCCAATGGCGCTGGCCTCGGTGAGCGGCGCGACGACCACGACCTGGCCCAACCCCTCCAGAGCCGCGGCCAGCGCATGAATCCCCGGGGAGTGAATGCCGTCGTCGTTGGTCACGAGAATTCGTCGCATGTTCGATCAGTGTAGCAGGCCGCACCCGCGAGCACCTGACAGCACCCGAGAGCACCTGAGAGCACCTTCGGTCGCATATAATCCCCACCAATGGCATGGTGGCTGTGGCTGCTGCTCGGTCTGGTCCTGGCAGCGCTCGAACTGGCCTCCTCCGGGGGCTTCTATCTGATCTTCTTCGGCGTCGCTGCCATGTTCATCGGCCTGATGGCCGCCATCGGCCTTGCCGGCCCCTTCTGGCTGCAGTGGCTCGTCTTCACGATCCTCAGCGTGATTCTGCTGCTGGCGTTCCGCCGGCCGATCCTCCGCATGATGAACGTCGACACCGGGCCGGTGGACTCGCTGGTCGGCCAGGTCGCGGTGACGCTCGAGCCGATTCCTCCGGGCGTCGTGGGACGCGCCGAGTTGCGCGGCAGCACGTGGTCCGCGCGCAATCTTCACAGCGCCGATCTGGCGCGCGGACAGCGTTGTCGCGTCGAGCGGGTCGACGGTTTGATGCTGTTCCTTCTGCCTGAGTAGCCTGAAAGTCAATGCTATGGAGCTGATGTCCGGAGCCCTCGTCGGGCTGGTGTTGCTGTCGATCTTCGTGCTCGTCATCGTCGCCAAGACCGCCGTCGTCGTGCCGCAGCAGGCCGCCTACGTCGTCGAGCGCGTCGGCAAGTTCGCCGGCACGATCAATGCGGGTTTCCACATCCTGATCCCGTTTGTCGACGTCATCCGCTATCGGCACACCCTGAAGGAACAGTCGGTGGACATCCCCGCGCAGGTCTGCATCACGCGCGACAACGTCCAGGTGGGTGTCGACGGCGTGCTCTACCTGAAGGTGCTCAACCCGGAGCGCGCGTCGTACGGCATCTCGGACTACATGTTCGCGATCTCGCAGCTGGCACAGACGACACTGAGAAGCGAGGTCGGCAAGATCGACCTCGACAAGACGTTCGAAGAGCGCACCAACATCAACACGCAGGTTGTCACCGAGCTCGACAAGGCGTCCGAGCCGTGGGGCGTGAAGGTGCTGCGCTACGAGGTGAAGAGCATCACGCCGCCGCAGGACGTGCTGGCCGCGATGGAAAAGCAGATGCGCGCCGAGCGCGAGAAGCGCGCCGTGATTCTCACCTCGGAAGGCGTGCGCGACGCGGCCATCAACACCGCCGAAGGCGACAAGCAGCAGGCCATCAAGGCCTCCGAAGCGCAGCGCCAGCGCCAGATCAACGAGGCCGAGGGCCAGGCGTCGGCCATTCTCGCCGTCGCGGCGGCGACGGCCGAAGGCCTCCGGCGCGTGGCCGAGGCGATCAAGCTCGACGGCGGAACCGAGGCGGTGCAGCTTCGCGTCGCGGAGCAGTACATCAGCCAGTTCGGCAAGCTGGTCGAGGGCAGCACCAACCTCATCCTGCCGGCCAACGTGGCGGATGTGGGCAGCATGGTGGCGCTGGCGATGAACGTCTTCAAGCAGCAAGGCGGTGGAGATTCGACGCCACCGGCTGTGCCGCCCCCCACCTATCGGCGTTAGGTCGTCCACGTACGCCAACCACAGAGTCACAGAGAACTCAGAGGCTACACGGAGTATTCTTGGGAGAGCCCCAAAGACACTCTGTGCGTTCCTCCGTGGTCTCCGTGGCTCCGTGGTTGGCGTACGTGGACTGACATGGCCCTCAAGGACGTCCTCGAGTCGTCCGTGCGGCCCGGCACGTTGGTCGAGCCGCTCGACGAGCGGCGCATCCGGTGCGTCGCGTGCGGTCATGCCTGTCCTCTGCCCGACGGCGCCGCCGGCGTCTGCAAAGTCCGATTCAATCGGGGCGGAACGCTCTACGTGCCGTGGGGGTACGTCGGCGGCGTGCAATGCGATCCGGTCGAGAAGAAGCCGTTCTTTCACGTGCTGCCCGGCAGCCTCGCGTTCAGCTTCGGCATGCTCGGGTGCGACCTGCACTGCGGGTACTGCCAGAACTGGGTGACCTCGCAAGCACTGCGCGATCCCAGCGC
>JAENWD010000144.1 GCA_016650245.1 Vicinamibacteria bacterium | reverse complement strand
CTTCCGTTCCGCGTAATCCCATAGAATCGATCTGAGTCCCATGCGATCCGGTCTGGCAGTAATCAGCGTCGTTCTGATGTGGGTCGGTCTGGCCGTCTCCGCGCAATCCCCGACACAGGAACAGAAGGCAAGCGCATCGGTCGACTTCTCGCGCGACATCCGCCCCATCCTCGAGGCCAACTGCTTCGAGTGCCATGGCACGAAGAAGTCCCGCGGACGGCTGCGCCTTGATTTCAAGGTCGCAGCGTTCAAGGGCGGCAATACCGGGCCCGCCCTGGTCGCGCACAACAGCGACGAGAGCCTGATGGTGCGCCGCGTGCTCGGCCTGGACGGCGAAGACCGCATGCCGCTGGACGAAGATCCGCTGCCCGACGCGCAGATCGCGCTGCTCAGGATCTGGATCGACCAAGGCGCGGTGTGGCCCGACGACGGGTCGATGACCACCGCGCACGCCGAGGACCGCGGCCACTGGGCCTACCGCACTCCGGTGCGTCCAGCCATCCCGCGCGTCTCGCGCACCGACTGGGTGCGCACGCCGATTGACGCGTTCATCCTCGCGGGCCTGGAAAAAGAAGGCCTGCGGCCGTCACCCGAGGCCGACAGGACCGCGTTGCTGCGCCGTGTCTCGCTGGACTTGATCGGGCTGCCGCCCACGCCGGCAGAGATCGACGCGTTCGTCGCCGACCAGCGGCCAGATGCGTACGAGACAGTCGTCGACCGGCTGCTGGCCTCGCCGCACTACGGCGAGCGCTGGGCGCGGCCGTGGCTCGACCTGGCCCGTTACGCCGACAGCAACGGCTACGAGAAGGACGCGCTGCGGACGATGTGGAAGTACCGCGACTGGGTGATCAAGGCGCTCAACGACGACATGCCGTTTGACCGCTTCACCATCGAGCAGATCGCCGGAGACATGCTGCCGAAGGCGACCGTCGATCAGCGCATCGCCAGCGGCTTTCATCGCAACACCCAGCTCAACCAGGAGGGCGGCATCGATGTCGAGGAAGCGCGATGGGAGGCGCTGCTCGACCGCGTGAACACGACGGCCACGGTGTGGTTGGGCTCCACCATCGCGTGCGCGCAGTGCCACAACCACAAGTACGACCCGTTCTCGCAGCGCGACTACTACCGCCTGCTCGCATTCTTCGACAACGCCGAGTACACGGTGTTCGGCAAGGAGGGATCGGATCACTGGATTCAGGAGGCCACCCTCGATCTGCCGTCGCCCGAGCAGACCGCTCGGCGCGACACGCTCACCGCCGAACTGACCACGCTCAACGCGACACTAAAGTCGCCAGGGGCCGAGATCGACGCCGGGCAAGCGCCGTGGGAGGCCGCACAGCAGGCGTTGTTGTCGGCCTGGACGTCATTGCCGCTTACGCGAGTGCATGCCGGCGCGGCGACGCTGGCCATCCAGCCCGATGGATCGGTACTGGCTTCTGGCCTTCACAAGGGGCGGGACGAATATCAGGTGGACGTCACCTTGCCGGCTGGCCGGATCACCGGCCTTCGGCTGGAGGCGCTGCCAGACCCGTCGCTGCCCAAGGGCGGTCCGGGGCGCGACCACTACGGCAACTTCGTGCTCGCCGGGTTTGCCGCCGATCGTCTCGACGATGTCGGCAACCCCACGCGGCTCACGTTCAACGACGTCAAAACCGACGACGGCAACGCCGCGGACGTGAAGGCGCTGATCCAGCTCACGCCGCGTCCGTACCTTGCCGAGGATCCCAGCGGCTGGGCCATCGACGCGACGAGGGACGACACGCGCGTGCCGCGCCAGATCGTGTTCGTCTGCGGCAAGCCGCTGGAGCTTGAACGACCCACACGGCTGCTGGTGACCCTGTCGTTTGACAGCGGCAACGTCGGCCAGGCCATCGGCCGGTTCAGGCTGTCGACCACGTCGAGCGACCAGCCGCTGGACGTCGTGGGCATCCGCGCTCGGACGCGGCGCCTGTTGGGCATCGCGGCCGATGCGCGCACGCCGGATCAGAATAAGACCGTCCAGGCGGAATATCGGGGCCAAGCCGCGGCCTTGAAGCCGACGCGCGATCGCATCGCCGACATCGAAAAGGAATTGCGCGACCTCGGAATCGTGACGGCCCTGGTGATGCAGGAGCGGCCCGGCTACGAGCGTCCGTCGACGCCATTTCGCGAGCGTGGAGCCTTCCTGGCAGCCGGTGAACGCGTCTACGCCGCCACGCCAAAGGTACTGCCGCCCATGAGCGCCGAGCAGATGCCCAACCGGCTCGGGCTGGCACAGTGGCTCGTGTCGCCGGACAACCCGCTCACCGCGCGCGTGACCGTGAACCGGACGTGGGAGCAGTTCTTCGGCCGCGGCCTGGTCGAGACCAGCGAGGACTTCGGGACACAGGGCGCGTCGCCGTCGCATCCCGAGCTGCTCGACTATCTGGCGACCGAGTTCGTGAAGCTGGGCTGGAAGCAGAAGACACTGCACCGGCTGATCGTCACCTCAGCCGCCTATCGTCAGGATGCGGCGGCAACGCCCGCCCTGATCGAGAAGGACCCCTACAACCGGCTGCTGGCGCGTGGGCCACGCTTCCGGATGGAGGCCGAGATGGTGCGCGATGTCGCGCTGGCGGCCAGCGGCCTGCTCAGCCCGAAGATCGGCGGCCCGAGCGTCTTCCCACTGCAACCCGATGGCATCTGGGACAACCCGTACAGCGACGACACATGGCAGACCAGCGAGGGCGAAGACCGCCATCGTCGCGGACTCTACACGTTCATCCGGCGCACCTCGCCGTACCCGAGCTTCATGACGTTTGACGCCACCAGCCGCGAGTTCTGCACGGT
>JAENWD010000143.1 GCA_016650245.1 Vicinamibacteria bacterium | reverse complement strand
TCGCACAAGCTGTCGGTCCAGGCGCTCGAGACGCTGGCCGTCATCGCCTACAAGCAGCCGATCACGGCGATGGAAGTCACCGAGATCCGCGGCGTGAACACGACGGGTGTCGTGGGCACGCTGCTCGAGCGTGGCCTGGTGAAGATCACCGGTCGCAAGCAGGTGGTGGGGCGTCCGTTCCTCTACGGCACGACGCGCGAGTTCCTGGACCGGTTTGGCCTCAAAGACCTTACCGACCTGCCGAAAGTCGAGGACATGGCCGACGCGCTGGGGTTCGAGCCGCCGGTCGGACTGGCTGTGCAGGCGACGCTCTCCGAACAGAGTGGCCTGGCCGGAGACAGCCTCGACGAGCCGGCCACCGAAGAGGACCGTGCGGTGATCACGGGCGAAGGGCCCACCGATCCCCTCGACGAGCCAGCCGATCCCGAGGAATAGGTCCCGACCCGACGGGCAGGTAGAATGCGCGGGATGCATCGTCACCTCCTCGTCGCGAGCCTGTTTGTGGGCACGGTGGCCGTCGCCGCGGTGACCGCTCGCTCGCCGGTGGCTGGTACCGAGGCGGCCGCTTTGCGCGCCGCAGTGGCGCGATCCCTTCCGCTGCTGCAATCCTCGGCCGACACATGGTTTGCCAGACGTCAGTGTGCGTCGTGCCATCATCAGGGCCTGGGGTTGATCGCCACGACAATCGCGCGCGAGCGCGGGTTTGCCGTCGATGAGTCGCTCGTCCACGGTCAGCTGGAACGCACCCTCCAACCCCGCCGCAACTGGCACGAGCTGTTTGTCACCGGCGAGGCGAGCATCAACGAAGCGATCGGTCAAAGCTACCGAGCCGTCGGCGTGGGTACGGCCGGGGGCACCGCGACCGCCATGACCGACGCGATGAGCTATCTGCTGGCCGGACGGCAGCACGAGTCTGGCCGCTGGCCGTCCTATTCGCGCCGCCCGCCACTTGAAGACTCCGAGGTGACAGCGACCGCGTTGACGATTCGCGCGCTTCGGCTGTTTCCGTTGAAGGGCCGCCAGGCCGAATTCGACGCCCGCATCGCCCGCGCCCGCGCATGGCTGACCACGGTACGCCCCGCCGATACCGAGGACCGTGCGATGCAGCTGCTGGGACTGGCGTGGGCTGGCGTGCCTGCGGCAGACCTGGCGCGGCTGGCCGACGCCCTGATCGCGGAACAGCGACGCGACGGCGGCTGGTCACAAATCGCCACGCGCGCCTCCGATGCCTACGCCACTGGCGAGGCCATCGTCGCGCTGAATCAGGCCGGGCGGGTGCCACTCGCCGACGCCAGCCTGCAGCGCGGGCTGGCGTACCTGGTCGAGATGCAGCGCCCCGATGGCTCGTGGCGGGTGCCAACGCGACGGACGTGGCGTGAGGGGCTGCCGTATTTCGAAAGCGGCTATCCGCATGGGCCGGACCAGTTCATCTCGTTTGCCGGCAGCGCGTGGGCAACGACCGCCCTTGCGCTGGGGGTGCGGGACGAGCGGTCGCCGGCCCTGATGGGGCAGCCACCAGCACGAACATCCGCATCCCCCGAGTCTGGCCATGCCGATGGGCTGACGACGCTGATGCGCGCGGCGCTTTACGGGACCGTCGCGGAGCTCGACGCCTTACTGGCGGCCGGGCAGGACGTCAACGCCACAAGTCCTGACGGCATCACGGCGTTGATGTGCGCGGTGCACGACCCGGAGAAAGTGAAGCGATTGCTCGATGCGGGCGCCAATCCGGCGGCACAGACCAGGGAGGGACATACGGCGCTGCTGCTGGCGGCCGGCTATTCCGGAGCGCGTGGCTCGGTCGACCAGTTGCTGGCGCGCGGCGCGCCGGTGGATCGTCCCGTCACCGGAGGCAACTTCCCAGGCGCCACCGCGCTAGCGCGTGCGATCGCACGTGGCGACGCCGGCGTCGCCTCCGTGCTCGTCGAGCACGGCGCCAACGTGAACGGCGTCGTCGCTGGCAAGATGTCGCCGCTGGTGGTCGCCACTTGGCACGGCGATACGGAAATGGTCGCCTGGCTGCTGGGCCATGGGACGGCGGTGGACGCCCCGTTCTCGGACGACTATTCCGATGAGAGCACGGCGCTGATGATCGCCGCCGAAGACGGCCGGCCCGAGCTGGTCGGCGAGCTGTTGGCGCGCGGCGCCGACGTCAACAAGGCGGACCACGCCGGCTATTCCGCTCTGCTGTACGCCGCGTTGACCACCGATCGCGGCACCACGGACGTCGTCGATCGCCTACTCAAAGCGGGCGCGCGCCGTTCGGCGACGGCGCCAGACGGGCTGCCGGCCGCCGGTGTCGCGCGCAAGTGGGGCAAGCCGCACGTCGCCGCGCGGATCGAACAGCGCTGATGGAACGACTGCAAAAGCTGTTGTCAACGGCCGGTGTCGCGTCTCGACGAACATCCGAGGAGCTGATCCAGCAAGGCCGTGTGTCGGTCAATGGCGTGACCGTAACCGCGCTCGGCACGAAAGCCGACTTGACGACTGACGAGATTCGCGTCGACGGTCGCCGCATCAAGCCGGTGCAGACCCTGCGGTATCTGCTGGTCCACAAGCCGCGCGGCTACGTCACCACCCGCAACGACCCGCAGAAACGGAAGACCGTGATGGACCTGCTCGGCGGCGTGCGCGAGTACGTCTACCCGATCGGACGGCTGGACTACGATTCCGAGGGTCTCCTGCTGGTGACCAACGACGGCGACCTGGCGGCCGCGCTGACACACCCGAGACACGAGGTCGAGCGCGAGTACCGCGCGCTGGTCGCCGGCGTTCCCGACCAGCGCACGCTCGATCGCCTGGCGCGCGGGGTGGTGCTCGACGGACGCAAAACGGCGCCGGCCGTTGTGCGACTGGCTCCGGCCGATCGCGACGTGGCGTCGGAGTCGGCGGTCCTGCTGCTCACCATTCGCGAGGGACGCAACCGCCAGGTGCGGAGGATGTGCGAGGCCGTCGGGCACCCGGTGCAACGGCTCACGCGGGTGCGGATTGGCCCGTTGCGGGACGACCGCCTCCGTCCCGGCCAGGTGCGCGACCTCACGACGGCCGAGGTGCAGGCGCTAAGAAAGGCGGTGACCCCAAAGTCCGCCAGCCAACGGCGATAATTGCCGCTTACAATGCCCCAGTGGTTCGACTGCTCGTGCTCACTTGTTTCGTGCTGGGTATCGCCCAGGCCAGCCAGGCGCAAGACACACGCGCCGCGCTGATTGCCGAACGACAGGCGGCCAAGGCCAAAGCGATGGCGCCGGCCGTGCTGTCGAAGGCCGAGCAGGTGACCGACTGGATTCAGCAGCGGATCCTCACCGAACGCCCGAGCGGGTTCATCCCGTACTTCGACAGCGTCTACGGCGGCGGGGGCTTCACGCTCGGCGCCGGCTATCGGCGGGCGTTTGCCGACCGCTCGCTCTGGGTCGTCCGCGGGTTGTACTCCCTCAAGCAATACAAGCTGATCGAGTTCGACGTGGTGTCCAGTGTCCATCCAAAGCAGCGGATGACGCTTGGCGCGACCGTCGGCTGGCGTGACGCCACACGGGTAGGGTATTACGGGCTCGGCATGGACACGCGACAGGCCGACCGCGCCGACTTCAGGTTCCAGCAGGCCTACGCGCAGGTCACGGGGATGTGGCGGCCGTCGTCCTGGTTTCGGGCGAGCGCCACTGGCGGATTCGAGGACTACTCGCTGAAAGACCCGACCGGCGACCGCCAGTCCGTGTCCGACGCCTACACTCCGGAGACGGCACCCGGCCTCGGAGCCAGCCCGTCGTTCCTGCGCACCGATCTGCGGCTTGGACTCGACACGCGGACGACGCCCGGCTACTCGCGCGTCGGCAGCTACCTTGGCGCCGGCGTGGTGAGCTACGTCGATCCTCGCCACGTCTACAGCTTCAACGTCGTCGACCTGGAGGGCGTCCAGCACATCCCGCTGCTTCGGGAAACCTGGATCGTGTCATTGCATGCGCGCCTGCAGACGACCGTCGATGACGACGACGCGGTGCCGTACTTTCTGATGCCCTCCCTTGGCAGCAGCAGCACGTTGCGCGCGTACTCCAGCCGGCGCTTCCGCGATCGGCACAGTCTGCTGGCCTCGGCCGAGTGGCGCTGGATTCCCAACCGGCTGGGCCTGGACATGGCGCTCTTCTTCGACGCCGGCAAGGTGACGTCGCGCCGCGCCGACCTGAACTTCTTCGGCCTCCAGCACAACGCCGGCATCGGCCTGCGCCTGCACGGCCCGAGCCTCACGATGATCCGCATCGAGCTGGCTCGGGGCAGCGAGGGCTGGAACACGGTGTTTTCGTCGAGCGCGGCGTTCTGATGGCGATGTCACCCGCACGGTGGTCGTGTCTCCCACTCCTGCTGCTCGCCGGCAGCGTCCTGGCTGGAGCGCAGGGCCCTGGTCAGCCGCGATTTTTCTCTGACGACCCGCTGTCGCGAGAGCCCGAGACCCAGGATGCCTCCGGCGCCAAGTTCATGGACGTCGAGCTGGCGCCCGATCTGCTGCTGAACCTGTTCACCAGGCCCGGCGATACGGCCGCCCACGTGCGGGCGGGCAACGTGAACACCATCGACGAAGTCCCCGACTCCGGGTGGTTCACCAACCGCATCTACGCGCGGCCGGTCAGCGCCGACGAGATCGCCCGCGGTCCTAATAGCTCGCCGCCTCCGGCGCTGGGTCCGTGGACGAT
>JAENWD010000142.1 GCA_016650245.1 Vicinamibacteria bacterium | reverse complement strand
TCAACAAACCTCCGGGGATGCTCGGCGCAACATCGCTGCCGTCCTGGCAGTGGACCGAAAGCACGAGTGCGCAGTCAGTTCCACGGATGGGCCGGTCGGCGCCAGGATGAAGAAACTACGCGTCCGCGCACCGCTTGCACGGGACGCCGGCGCCGAACTAGAGTTCAGGGTCCAGATAAGCTGAGCCGTTCAATTCGTAACCGAGACCCGCGCATGTTGAGATCGTTCGCAGTGGCCGTCGCCGTCTTCGCGCTCAGCGCGGGATGGGTCAAGGCCCAGTCCACGCACGCGTTCACCAACGCGCGCATCCTCCCGATCGGCGCGCCCGTCATAGAGAAAGGCACCCTGGTGGTCCGCGACGGCAAGATCGTCGCCGTGGGCGCGTCGGTGCCCGTGCCAGCCGGGGCGGAGACGCACGACATGGCCGGCAAGACGATCATGCCGGGCCTGGTCGACACGCACAGCCACATTGCCAGCCCCGCCGGCGGCGACGCCTCGGCCCCGATTCAGCCCGACGTCCGCGTGCTCGACTCGGTCAACGTCAGGTCCACCGGCATCAAGCGCGCCCAGGCCGGCGGGATCACGACGGCCAACGTCATGCCGGGCTCGGGCCACCTGCTGAGCGGGCAGACGCTGTATCTGAAGCTGCGGCAGGGCGGCACCATCGACGACTTCGTGATCACGCTGCCGGATGGACGCATCGCCGGTGGGTTGAAGATGGCCAACGGCACCAACTCGATCCGCACACCTGGCGGGCCGTTCCCCGGCACGCGCGCCAAGTCGGCGTCGCTGGCGAGAGAGCAGTTCGTCAAGGCGCAGGAGTATCGCGCCAAGCTCGCCGCGGCCGGCGACGACGCCAGCAAGAAGCCGGCGCGCGACCTGGCCATGGAGGCGCTGGTCGAAGTGCTCGACGGCAAACGCACTGTGCACTTCCACACGCACCGCCACGACGACATCATCACGGTGCTGCGGCTGGCCGAGGAGTTCAAGTTCAAGCCGGTGCTGCAGCACGTCTCGGAAGGCTGGAAGGTCGCCGACGAGATCGCCAAAGCGGGCGTGTCGGCCTCGATCATCGTCATCGATTCGCCCGGCGGGAAGCTCGAAACGGTCGACGTCGCGTTCAAGACTGGCGGCGTGCTCGAAAAGGCCGGCGTGAACGTCGGCTTCCACACCGACGACTACATCACTGACTCGCGACTGTTCCTGCGGTCGGCGGGCATGGGCGTGCGCGCGGGCATGTCGCGCGACAAGGCCCTCTACGCGATGACGATGGCCGGGGCGAGGATGCTTGGCCTCGACAGCCGCATCGGCACCCTCGAATCCGGCAAGGACGCAGACTTCATCGTGCTCTCGGGCGACCCGTTGAGCGTCTACACCCACGTCGAGCAGACGTGGGTCGAAGGCACGAAGGTGTTCGATCGCACCAACGCCGACGACCGGAAAGTGGCCACCGGCGGTTACGGCGTCCTGCGCGACGAGGCGATGGACCTTGATGGGGAAGAGCGATGACAGTGCGAAGTGCGAAGTGCGAAGTGCGAAATGCAAAGTGAAGTGCTGCGTGCGGTGCTTCGGGCAGGGTGCCTCGTGCTCTGGCTCGGCGTGCCAGCGTCCGCGCAGGTCGCCGTGCGTGGTGACACCGTGCACACGATGGCGGGCGCGCCGATCAAGGACGGCGTGGTGCTCGTTGGCAAGGACGGCAAGATCGAGCGCGTGGGGCCGGCGGCGAGCGTTCGCATCCCGACCGGCTACAAGCTGTTGCGCGCGAAGGTCGTCACGCCCGGCCTGGTGGACGCGCATTCCGTCGTCGGCCTGGCCGGCTATCTGAATCAGCCGCACGACCAGATGCAGGTCGAAGTCTCGGCGGCAATTCAACCCGAGCTGCGAGCCATCGACGCGTACAACGCGCGCGAGACGCTCGTGGAGTGGCTTCGCATTCACGGCGTCACCACCGTCCACACGGGGCATGCGCCCGGCGCGCTGGTACCCGGGCAGACGATGGTCGTCAAGACCCGTGGGGACGAAGTGGAGCAGGCGGTGATCGTGCCGCTGGCCTCGGTGGCGGCCACACTCGGCACCGGCGGCCTGGCCGGGACGGGCAAGTCGCCCGGCAACCGGTCGAAGGCCGTGGCCATGCTGCGCGCCGAGCTGATCAAGGCGAAAGAGTACGTGGACAAACAGAAAGGGCCGGAGGACAAGCGGCCGGCGCGCGACCTCAAGCTGGAGGTGCTCGGCAAGGTCCTGAGCAAAGATGTGCCGTTGCTGGTGACGGCCAATCGCGCCCACGACATCCTGACGGCGCTGCGCCTCGCGAAAGAGTTCGATATCCGGATCATCCTCGACAGCGCTGCCGAGGCCTACGTGGTCGCCGACCAGATCAAAGCGGCCAACGTGCCGGTGATCCTGCACGCGACGATGTCGCGCGCCGGTGGTGATTCGGAGAACATGAGCATGGAGAGCGCGTCGACGCTGCAGAAAGCGGGAATCCTGGTCGCGTTGCAGAGCGGCTACGAGACCTACGTGCCAAAGACGCGCGTCGTGTTGTTTGAAGCAGCCCTGGCGGCAGCCAACGGCCTGACGTTCGATCAGGCGCTGGCCACGGTGACCATCGACGCGGCGAAGATCATCGGCGTCGACAAGCGCGTCGGTTCGCTTGAAGCCGGCAAAGACGGCGACCTCGCGCTGTTTGACGGCGATCCGTTCGAAT
>JAENWD010000141.1 GCA_016650245.1 Vicinamibacteria bacterium | reverse complement strand
TCTGATTGCGACGTCCCTCCTGTTCCAAACGCTACGGCGTTCATGGGGAGTAGAGTTCGCGATGGGCCCGGCACGGCTCGTAACCTGTTCCGTCGGCTTTTAGCGGGGTCACCTCAATCGTGACGCGTCCGCCTAACGTTTCGCGATGAGCGGCGGCGCGCTCGATCACACCAGCCGTCGGCTCTATCGCGGTGTTAGCCCGCCTTTCGGAATAACCGCCTGAACACGTTGCACCGCGTCAATGCAGGCGCGGATGCGACTACCTCGGCGGAAGGTCGTACAGCACGGCAGCTTCGCCCTTGCTCGCAATCTGGTCGTCGAAGTGTCTCAGGAGAAGTGCCCGCCGAACGTCCAGCGCGTCAATTTGTTGCGAGGACAGATACTTGCGCAACGTTCGCCGCAACGGTTCTCTGTTCAACGCCCGCAACCTACCCAGCACAGTGCGGGGACACCGGGTCAGGCTCTCGGGGTCTGCTAGTTCCTTACGGGTCCGGAATGCCCCGGTGTGGTCGGTGATCCAGATGGTCCACTCGCTGGTAATGAGCAGATTGTCCCAAACTGAATTCAGGTAAAGAGCGGGACTCGTGTCACGGTAGGTATTCGAAATCAGCTCGTCAAAGACGCGCACGGCCTGCACTTGTCTGTTCCAGCTCTGCAGATCGGGCGGATCGATCCTTTTCCTTCTCCGGTCCATTTCGTTCATCGCGAAGTTGTCCAACCACCAAGTGAGAGAGGCCGGCCGCCCACTCATCAGGCGCTCGACCGATGGCACGACGAGATTGAGTCCGAGCACCTTATTCAGCTCATACGCGGCGACGTTGAATCTGTAGTCCCGACGCGTGGGATCGCTCCCGTCTGCGGTCTCCACGCCAGCGTCGTGCTTCCGGTTCCCGTCGTCAAGGCTTACCCGCCAGGATGACCTTCCGTCCGCGGGTGCCTCGGTCACGATATTCGCTTTCGACAAGAACACTTCACGCTCAGCACGGGTCTCCAACGATGAAGGGGTCCGAGGCTGCTGTTGAGCCTGCGCCGCCGCCGGCAGAACCAAAATGAGGAATAAAATCAGAAGCGTCAATCGATGGTCGGCGTCGCCCTTCATTAAACAACCCCTTTGCGTACCTGTTGTCCGTCGGATGATATTGCGCAAACCTCAGGACTTCCGAACACATGGGCTGATAGTAGACCGACCTACATATCTCGGCCGATCTTGCGAAGCTCGCAGCATACGGCGAACGGCACTGATGTCGAAGCTCGCATCGTCTTGAAAGTGTGGGTGTTGCAGGCGTCCGAGCACCATCCGTCGCCAGATTAGACCGACCGACCCGGTAACGCGACGTCACCCCGCAGGTCGTCGCCGCGACTGCGGGCCGCTGCTGCGTCGGTTCCCGAAAGTCACCAAGGGTTTATCCACGTGACTCATGCAGCTATCGCGCGCAGCGTCTTCTGGACTCGGCGGGGTCACCAGCGTCGCTCGGAAATGTCACTTGGGCTGTGTTGATTCCAGAACCGTCGAATTTGCTCCAGAAAGCGACGCCAGTGTGATGAATTGGCTGAGAAGTGGAGGATCCGCGGGGAGAATGTCGCAGTGTGGTGTGGAAGTAAATGAAAATACTGGCGTCCTAGCGTTTCTGCAGGACCTGAAGAAGTTGGCTGGGAGGCAGGGATTCGAACCCCGGCGCTCCGGCAGGTACCCTCTATGGCTTCGATGACACCGGCGCGCGCGGCTGGCGTGCGTCATGCTGTGCGGCGTGACGGCCCAGGCTGGCGCCCTCCTCGAGGTGGGGGGCCCGGAGCGGCGCATGCCGACCTTCACGTTCACGAGTAGGCTTTCACTGTTGATGGCAAGGGGTGCAATTCGACATGCGTGAACTGTTGCTGCTTGGCCTGTTGGCCGTGTCGGCCTTCGTTCAGACCGGAACGTTCGGCGCCTTTACCAACTCGGACGACGTCGGCGCTCCCCCGCTGAAGGGATCCGCGCAGTTCGACGCCGCCACCGGACAGTACCGGATCACCGGCTCGGGCGCCGACATCTGGGGCAAAGCCGATCAGTTCCATTACGTCTGGCGAGAGATGTCCGGAAACCTTGCCATCACCGCCACCGCCAAGTTCGCCACCGACGGAATCCCGCACCGGAAAGCCGTCATCATGCTCCGCAAGAGTCTCGACATGGACTCGCCGTTTGTCCATCTCGCCATCCACGGCGACGGCATGCCGGCGGTCCAGTTCCGCAACGCCAGAGCCGACAACACCAACACCGTCGATTTCCCGGTCGAAGGTCCGGGGACGTGGACGCTGAAACTGGTCCGGCAGGGCACGGCCATCACGGTGTGGAGCGCCAAAGACGGCGCGCCCCTGAAGGAACTGGGACATACCCTCAACCAGATGGGTAGTCCGATATTGGTCGGACTCGGCGTCAGCTCCCATACTCAGGAAGCGACCAACACGGTGTTGTTTTCCGACGTGTCGGTCGAACAACTGCCTGCGCCCGCCGAGAGGCGCGGAACCCTGGGCGTCTTCACCAATTCCGGCGATGTCGGTGGTCCTGCGATCAAGGGCGCCGCGACGTTCGGTCCCTCCAGCGGGCAGTACCGGATCACCGGTGCCGGCGCCAACATCTGGGCCAAACAGGATCAGTTCCAGTTTGTGTGGCGAGAGATGACCGGCAGCTTCGCGGTCACGGGTACGATGCGATTCCTCGGTCAGGGCGCCGAGCACCGCAAGGCCGGCATCATGGTCCGCCAGTCGCTGGACGCTGATGCGACCTACGCCGACGTCGTGGTCCACGGCAACGGGATGGCCGGACTTCAGTGGCGGAGCAGGAAGGGTGAGGACACCAACACCTTCGATCTTCCGATCGAGGGTCCTGGGACCTTCAGGGTGAAGCTGGTTCGTACCGGTGTCAGGGTTTACATGTACATCGCGAGGGACGGCGCCGAGCTCAAGGAGATCGCCCACACCGAGGTGTCGTTTCAAAACCCGGTTCTGGTCGGGCTCGTCGTCTGCTCGCACAACGCCGATGCATCGGACACCGTCCTGTTTTCGGATGTCTCGGTGGAGGACGCGACGAGCCATCGCACCATGCCCGCCGCCACGGACGCGAAGCAGCGTGACCGTTGACGGAAAGGTCGAGAGCGGTCTCTACAACAACGCCAGTGAAGTGATCCGCGAGGGCCTGCGGCTGTTGAAGGAACACGACGAGATCAACGCATCAAGCAACGCGGATGCAAGCGCGCCTGGCAACTACTCCACCCTCAACGCCGCCATCGGGTGAAACCTCGACGCCCGCCATGCCGGCACCGAGCACGCCAGGATCGCGACAGCAAGCACGGTCGTCGCGGTCCCCGCGATGACGAGCGGATCGCTGCCTTTCACCTGGTACAGCTCACTCGCCAGCAACTGCGCCACTCCCACCGCTCCAACCAAGCCCACCAGCAACCCCACCGTCGTCAACGTAAGCCCGCCGCGGAGCACCTGGCGGATGAGGTCCTGACGCATCGCGCCGAACGCCATCCGGATCCCGAACTCGCGGCGGCGCGTGGCGACGGCGTAGGCCATCACGCCGTAGAGGCCGATGGCGGCCAGCAGCAGCGCGGCGGTGGCGAACACGCCGACCAGCGCGAGCACGACCTTGCGCTGGGTCATGGACTCGGCCATCGCGCGGTCCAGCGAGCGTGGACTGGCGACGGCGACGCCGGGATCGATACGAGCGACTTCGGCCCGCACGGTCGCGACCAGGCTCAGCGGGTCCAGCGGCGTGCGGACGATCACGGAGATCTGGCTCAGGTTGAACGCGCTCGGCACGTAGGCGAACGCGCCGTGCGGGACGTCCAGCCGCCGATCGACGACGTCGGCGATCACACCGACGACCTGCCAGGTGTCCCCTCGGACGATCAGCGGCTGTCCAATCGCGTCGCCCTTCGGGAAGAACCGCCTCCTCGTCCACTCGCTGATCACCGCGACACGAGGACCGCCGATCCGGTTGTCCGCGTCGGTGAACCGGCGGCCGCTAAGCAACCGCGTGCCGAGCGCCTCGAGATAGCCCGGCGAGACGAAGTCCATCCGCCCGATCACCGCGTCGTCCTTCGTTCGGACAGGCAGGTAGAAGTACTCGCCGTAGCCGCCGCCGATGAACGGAATCGCCATGGCGGTGCCCGCACCCTCCACTCCGGGCAGCGCGCGAAGGCGAGCCAGGAGATCGCCGGTAAACGCCAGGCGCTTCTCGCGCGACTCGTAGGAGACATCAGGCAGCGACACCTGGAACGCCAGCACGCGCGACGGCTCGAAGCCCGGATCGACGGAGGCCGCCTTGGCCAGGCTGCGCAGCAGGAGGCCGGCAGAGGCGAGCAGCACGACGGTGAGCGCGACCTCGGCGACGACGAGCAGCGACTGCGTGCGCTGACGGCCGCCAGAGCTTGCGCCCTTACTGCCGCTGTTCATCGCGGCGCTCAGGTCCGGCCGCCGCGCGCGCAGCGCAGGGAGCAACCCGACGAGCGGCCCGGTGACGACGGTGATCCCCAGCGACACCAGCAGCACCTGCAGGTCGAGACGGGGTGTGAGCGTGACGGGCAGCGCATCGGCAGTGAACCGGCGAAGCAGGTCCAGGCCGACGAAGGCGACGACGATGCCGGCCAGGCCACCCATCAGCGCGAGCATCAGGTTCTCCGTCAACACCTGGCGCACCAGCCGGCCGCCGCTGGCGCCAAGCGCCGCACGCACCGCCAGCTCCTGCTGCCGATGGCAGCCGCGCGCGAGCAGCAGGTTGGCGACGTTGGCGCACGCGATCAGCAGCACCAGCGACACCGCGCCCAGCAGGATCAGCATCGGCGCGCGCGCCACGCCGCCGATGACCTCGGTTACCGGCTGGACGACGACGCTCCACTTCTGCTTGAAGTCGGGATACTGCTGGTTCAACTGCTGCTTGATGCGCTTGAGGTCGGCATCCGCGCTGGCGACGGTGGCCGTCGATGCGATCCGGCCGAAGACGCTGCCCCAATGCCCCGAACGTGCGGCGCGGTCGCTGCCTGGCGTCAACACCACCGGCACGAAGAACGTGTAGTCCTTCAGCATCCACGCGCCACTGGGCAGCACGCCGATCACGGTGCGCGGGACCTCGTCGAGCACCATCGTGCGCCCGACGATGCCGGCGTCGGCCCCGAAGCGGGCTCGCCAGAGTTCTTCCGTGATCATCACGACGCTGGTGTGCCCGCCCGGCCGGTCCTCGTCTGGCAGGAAGCCGCGGCCCAGCAGCGGCGGGATGCCCAGCACTTTCAGGAACTCGTGGCTGACCTGCACGCCGTTCAGGCGCTCGGGCACGTCGCCTCGCAGGTTGAAGCTGACGGGAGACGTCATCGTCAGCGCGTCGAACGTTCTTTGATGCTCGCGCCAGTCGAGAAACGCGCCGCCGGACACGCTGTTGGTGCCGCCGTCGGCGCGCGTCTCGGAGACCAGCATCACGCGGTCCGGCTCGGGGTAGGGCAACGGCCGCAACAGCACCGCGTCCAGCACGCTGTAGATGGCGGTGTTGGCGCCGATGCCGAGCGCGAGCGTGAGGATGGCGACGGCGGCGAAGCCGGGGCTGCGGAGCAGCAGGCGAAGGCCGAGCCCGGCGTCCTGCCACAGCTCCGCAATGAGGTGGCTGATGCGACGACGACGTTCCACCGTGTCCCCCAGGTGCGCCAGAGCGTGGGCGTTCGAATCGACCGTCCCGAATTCCTTCAGCGCCTGCGCGCGCGCGTCAGACGGCGACATGCCTTCGCGGGTCAGCTCGGCGGCACGCATGTCGAGGTGAAACGCGAACTCGTCGGTCACGTCGCGGCGAATCTCGGCGCGGGTGCGGTTGGGAAGACGGAAGAGGCGTTTGACGTGCCAGGGGCGCATGTTTGTTCCTCTTCGGCGAATGCGGCGTGCATTGGAAAATTCGCGGCTGGGCGGGTCCTGCCGCCGGACAGCCCCAACCTGGTGCTCGCCGAACTACGCTTGTCACGGGAACCGGCTCCGCGCCAGCCGGGGCGCCCCGTCCGGCGTCACCCGGCCAGCCGTCAATTTTTCAACGCACGCCAAGCCGCTCTACGTAATGGTCTCGCCGACGACCTTCAACATCGCCTCGGCGTACTTGCGCCAGGACGAGATCTCGGAGCGCAACTGCCGCCGGCCTTCAGGCGTGAGCCCGTAGTACTTCGCGCGGCGGTTGTTCTCTGAAACACCCCACTCGGCCTCGACCCAGCCCTTGGCTTCAAGGCGGTGCAGCGCCTGGTAGAGCGCGGCGTCCTCGACCGCCAGCACGCCATCGGTGCGCTCGTGCACCCAGCGGGTGATGGCGTAGCCGTGGGCGGGGCCTTTCTGCAGGGAGCGGAGGATGAGGAGACCGACAGTCCCCTGCATCAGCGAGAGGGTGCTCATGTCAGGGGATTGGACGGAGGGGGTTGGTTGAAGGTTCCACTCACTTCGTGAGTGGAACCTGTGAACCGACGATTTCAGATTGACGATTGCAGATTACGGGCGGCGGAACTAAAGTTCCGCTTTACGTACGGTCCTGAGTCCCGCAGTCAAGGAGATCCGCATCATGAGCCGAGAGCGCGAACAATTGAGCCGCCGCGAGTGGTTCCGGTACGCGGGGGTGTTTGCCGGGGGTGCGATGGTGGCGCACGCGGCGGGTACCCCCGTCTGGGCTCAGGCGCAGGCCGCTGCCGACCCGATGGACGAGCGCCGCGCGCAGATGGGGGCGGCGCCCATCCAGACGACGAGACTCGGGCCGAATCTTGTGATGCTCTCCGGGCCCGGCGGCAACGTCGCCGCCCTCCACGGCCCCGACGGCGTCGTCATCGTCGACACGTTCGTGAAGCCCGCCTGGGCCGGTTTGAAGCAGGCGCTCGACGGTCTTGGCGGCGGGCCGTTGAAGCTGGCCATCGACACACATTGGCACTTCGACCACGCCGACAACAACGAGCGGGTCCGCGAGGCCGGCGCCGCGACGCTGGCGCACGAGAACACACGCACGCGTCTCACGCAGTCACACGACCTGCTCGGGATGAAAATCAAGCCTGCTTCGGCCGCGTCCCTGCCAACGCAGACCTTCCGGGATTCACACACGGTCTACGCAAACGGCGAGACGCTGCAGCTGGCATACGTGAAGCCCGCGCACACGGACACGGACATCGCCGTGATGTTCGCGAGCGCGAACGTCCTGCACATGGGCGACCTGTATTTCAATGGCATGTACCCCTTCATCGACGCCACGACAGGTGGGCAGATCAACGGCATGATTGAGTCGGCCGACACGGCGCTGGCCCTGGTCGACGCGCAGACCAAGATCATCCCGGGCCATGGACCGCTCGGCGACAAGGCATCACTTGGCAAGTACCGCGACGTCCTGGTGACGGTGCGCGACCGCGTTCAGAAGCTGAAGAGCGGCGGGCAGTCACTCGAACAGGTGGTGGCCGCCAAGCCGACGAAGGACCTCGACGAGGTGTGGGGCAAGGGCTTCATGCAGCCGGACTTCTTCGTGACCATCGTGTACGGCACGTTGTAGCTGGTCCACGTACGCCAACCACGGAGACACAGAGGACACGGAGGACGCACACTCCGTGTGGTCTCTGTGCTCTCCGTGTCTCGGTGGTTGGCGTACGCCTACTGCGGCCGGATGCGCGAGGGGTCTGCGGGCCGCATCGCCGGGCAGGCATCGGGCTCCACGGTCCACATCATGTTCCCTATGCGCCAGCGGCCGTTCTCCTTCGCCAGCTCGAAGACGTCGATCCCGCAGTGGCTCGTCTTGCCGTCCTCCTGGAACTCGTACGGCGTCCAGACGACGGCAATGCCGTTGCGGATGTGGACGACGGGATCCCAATAACGCTCGACGAAGGTGCCGGCGGGCAGGGTGGCGTCGAATGGGCGGCGGACCAGTCGCGTTCCGCCGCCGTCGGCCGGGCGCTCGACGATGCTGGTCGTGTCCTTCATCCGGACCTGCGCGAAAGCCGCGTTGTTCTTGGTCGCGATGGCCTGCATGAAGCGATCGACGACGGCCAGGACGGCGTCCTGTTCCGACGGCCCCGCAGTTGGCGCAGACGCCACCGCCGGCGGCGCCGGGAGCATGTTGCGAATGGCGCTGATGCGCCACTGGCCCTGCTGGCGAGCCATCACGAAGGTCGACCACATCTTCCGGGTCTGGGCGCCGCTGATCTCGTAGCGCCCATCGGCCATCGCGACGTCCGGGCCAACCATGCGGATGGTCTCGACGACGATGGTGCGCGCTCCCGTCGTGCGAGCCGATGAGGCCATCGTGCCTTTTACGAGCACGTCGCGGCCCCGGCGCCACTCGCCGGAGGAGACGAGTTGGTCGGCGTCCGATGTGAAGAGCGCGGCAACGGCCTCCGGGTCGCGCGCCTCGCGCGCGTCCACGTAGCGGCGGACGACGTCCTTGATGGCGGCTTGGTCGGCGGCAGGTACCTGTGCCTGTACAGGGAACCAGGTGAGCAGCACGAGGGCGAACGCTGAGAAGAGGTGGCGTGTCATTTGGGTCCTGCGGCGGAACTTCCGCCCTACGTACGGTCAACTGCCGCCCTACGTACGGTCAAGGTCCGCGCTGCAGCCGCAAGAACGACCGGATGCTTTCAAGCTCCGCATCCAGACCGCGCTTGAATATCAGCTCACGCGGCGGCTTCGCGCCAGCGTAGCCGAAGTTGGCGGTCAGCGCGTCATCGACGACAGTCAGGTTGCCCCAGCCAACCACGCGGTCGCGCCACAGCAACGGCAGCGCGTAGTAGCCGAGCTTTCGTTTGGCAACCGGCGTGTACGCCTCGAAGCGATAGGGCCAGCCCCAGAGCAGCTCGAACCGCCGCCGGTCCCACACGATCGGGTCAAACGGCGCCAGCAGCCGCACCTGGTCGTCGGGCGCGGCCGATTGCGGGTCTTCACCCACAGGCCAGTACCAGTCGATGCTGTCCACGCGCGCATGCGCCAGGCGTTGCTTGGCCCGCATCAGCGCTGGCTTCAACTCCCGCCGCCACTGGGGCACGCCGTAGCGCAGCCGGTTGACGAGAAACGACAGCGTCTTGCCCGGTAGCGGCGCGTACTTGTTCACGACGACGTCGATGAGCGCGTCGACGCGTTCGCGGGGCGTCAGCGTGATCTCGGGCAGGATCGCGATCTCGCGCACCGCGTAGACGCGGATGCCCTTCTCGCGACGCATCACCCGCAGCAGGCCGCGATAGTGCATGTGTTCGAGCAAGTGTGTCGTCGCGCTCGACGAGCCGCCCCAGTAGTTGGTGACCGTGCCGTGCGCGAAATGCTCGTCCACCTGGCGCGGATGCACGGCGCCGCGCTCGCGGACGAACTCCAGCACCAGCGCCGCGCGCGCCTTCCGCGTCGGCGTCCAGCCCGACCGATCGCCGCGCGGGTGCATCAGCGCATGGACGCGCCGCGACACGAAGCCGTAGTTGACGAAGACATCCTCCTCGATGCCCAGCGCGTGATACCGCCGCTCGAGATCGCCGGCGCGGTACCCCTTCACACGATGCCGAAGCGTCAGGTCCTGCGCCCGGGCGGGCGCGCGGATGGGGTCGGCCTGCACGAAGCCCAGACGCTCGACGGCGCGTTTCAGGGTGGTGGGTGGGAAAAGGGCGCGGGCGACGGCGAAGCGGCGGAGGGCGTCAAGGGTCACGGCGGGTATTGTTAACTAACTTGAAGTGCTGGGGTGCCGGGGTCCCCGGGGTGCTGGGGTGCCGGTGTGCTGGGGTGCCGGTGTGCTGAAGTGCCGGGGTGCGGAAGTGCCGAAGTATGGGTGTGCTGGTGTGCCGGCTTAGCGACGTGATGAGCTGTCCCCCCGCGCGAAGCGCGCCCCCTCGGCGCCGTCAGGCGCCGAGCCCTATTTCCGCTCGGAGACGAGCACGACGTCCCGGCTGACGTCCCCTCGCACGATCGCCCAGCGGGCCCGCTTGGGCGACAGGGCATACCGGAAGATCCGGTCGTTGGTGAACTTCGTGATCTGCGTGGCGATGCCTCCGGCCACCGGATGCCGCCACAGGTTCGAGATGCCTCGCCGCGTGTCGATATACAAGAGATGCTTGCTGTCGGGGGCCCACTGCGCGGGCACCGGAACCGTCGGCAACCGGACAACCCCATCGGCACGACCCGGCGTGATGACGACCATCCGCTCGCCGCGCTGCTCACGATCGTTGTAGTGGCCCGCGATCTGATGGCCATCGGGTGACGGCGCCGCCTCGTGGAATCCCTCGGGCAGCGTGACCCCACCAGCCCCGCCGCTGGCCAGCGCGTCGGGCAGGGGAGTCGGCGTGCCGCCGTCGATGGACACGCGGAAGTTCTGTCGCGCCTTCTCATCGCCGTAATAGACCTCCTTGCCGTCGGCCGACAGCATCGGCCGCACCCGCACGTTGGCCGGCACCAGCCGTTGCTGCCGGCCGCCGTCGATCTCCATGCGCCACAGCGCACGGCCGCCGTCGCGCTCCGAGGTGAAGACGACCACGAGGCCGTCCGGCGTCACGCCGGGCCAGCTGTCGGCGCCAGGCGCGGTCGTCAACTGCGAGCGGTTCAGGCCGTCGGCGCCCATGATCCAGATGTCGGTGTTGCCGCCGGCCGACGACGTGTAGACCAGCCGGTCGTCGGGGGTCCAGGCCAGGCCCTCGACGCCGTCATCGGTGCCGGCCCCCGACGTGATGGCGGTCGCCCGCGCCGCGTCGCCCTCGGGCACCACGTAGATCTTCGCGCGCAGCTCGTTCCGCACGCTGACAAACGAGTGGCCCGCCTCCGAGACGCTGAGGCCAGTGTAGGTTCCGAGATCGTTGGTGACTTGCCGCGCCTTGCCGTCGGGATACGGCAACATCCAGATCTGGGTCGCCCCCGACTCGCCGCTCGCCTCCTGCGCGTTGACCAGCAGCCCGCTGCCGTCCGGCAGCCACGCCACATGGGTGACGGCGCGCCACGTAGGAGTCTCGACGACCCGTTGGGCTCCCGAGGTGCTGTCGACATAGACCACCTCGGCATGCACCCGGCCCGCGTGCGTGCCTGGCACCGCAATCGTGCGGCCATCGGGCGACCACGCGATGCTTTCGAGCAGAAACGACTCGGAGTCCTTCCGGCGCGCCAGCTCGCGCGCGGTCATCGTCTTTGCGTCGGTCAGCATCACCGCGCTGCCGCCGTTTTCTGGAAAGCCGCGGACGAAGACGAACTGCGATCCGTCGGGTGAGAAACTGACGATGCCGTCGACGTCCTCGACGACGCGGCGGGCGCTGCCGCCCAGCACGGGCACCTGGTAGAGTGCCCCGTACTGCTCGCCACGCGGATAGGACGCGTAATACACGTAGTTGCCGTCGGGCGAAAACGTCACGCCGCTGAAACGCATGTCGGCGGGTGGCACGATCTGGACGTTGCTCGACGTGGCGACCTGCCGCAGCCACAGCCCCTGCTTGCCCTCTTCGGCCACGACGTACGCCACATAGCGGCCATCGTCGGAGATCGCCGCCAGGCCGGCCGTCCCCGTCGTCGTGAGCCGCGTGAGCGTGACGGCGTCAAACGCGGCGCCCTTCGGCTCCACCGCGCCAGGCGCCGATCGCGAGCGCATCACCGCCCAGCCGCCGAGGCCAATCACCACGACCGCGCCAAGCGCTGCCCACAGCGCCACGGGGCTGAACCGTCGCCGGCTCACAATGACCGGCCGCGCGACGCCGCTGTCGGCCTGCACGGCGCCGGAATCCAGATCGGTCTTCAGCGACCGCAGGTCGTTGCGCAGGTCCTTGGCCGTCTGGTACCGGTCCTCAGGATCCTTCGCGAGGCAGCGCCCGACGATGCGGCCGATGTCGCGTGGCAGCTCGCGCCTGAGATCCGTCACCGACCGCGGTGTGTCCTTGATGATCGAGGAGAGCAGCGACACCTGCGTGTCGCCCTTGAACGGGCGCTCGCCGACGGCCATTTCGTACAGCATCACGCCCAGTGAAAAGACGTCGCTGCGCGGGTCCACCGCCTTGCCTTCGGCCTGCTCCGGCGACATGTACGCGGTGGTGCCCATGATGCGGCCCGCCCCCGTGAGATCGGCGGCTGGCATGGTCACGCCCATGGCGGCCTGCTCGGTTTCCGCCAGCTTGGCCAGGCCGAAGTCCAGCACCTTGATGCGCCGGTCGCTGGTGACCATCACGTTCACCGGCTTCAGATCGCGGTGCGTGATGCCGCGCTGATGCGCCGCGCCCACGGCGTCGGTGAGCGGGATGGCAAATGCCAGCAGCTTATCGAGCGGCAGTCCCGTCGGGGGAATGTGCGTCGCCAGCGTCGCGCCATCGACCAGCTCGAGGGTCAGGAACAGGACGCCGTCTGCCTCCTCGACCGAGTGGATCGTGACGATGTTGGGGTGGTTCAGCGCGGCTACGGCCCGGGCCTCGCGCTCGAAGCGTTGTCGCCAGTCGCTGTCGGAGGCGAGCTCCGGCGTGAGGATTTTCAGTGCGACCTGACGCCCAAGCTTCGTGTCGTCGGCGAGAAACACCTCGCCCATGCCGCCTTTGCCCAGGCGTTCGAGAATGCGGTAGTGCCCGAGTGTGGTGCCGATCATGGAATTGGGCTAGATGGTATCGCACGCGGCCGTGATCGAGTTAAATGAGAGCGCCGCAAACGCGGAATAGCGCAGTATGAGCATCATCACCGACCTCAAGTTCGCCCTTCGGTCGCTGGCCCGGGTCAAGGGTCTGGCCGCGACGGTCGTCGTCACGCTGGCCCTTGGCATCGGCGCCAACGCCGCCATCTTCAGCGTCGTGCGGGGCGTCCTGTTGCGGCCCCTGGTCAACAAGGACGAGGACCGCCTGATTTACATCCGGCAGAGCGCCAAGGGGATCGGCGCCGACAACGCCGCGTTCTCGGTGCCGGAGATCAACGACCTGCGCGCGCGTATCAGGACGCTCACCACCTTCGGCGACTTCTCGACGCTGGACTTCACGATGGTCGGCCTGGGCGAGCCGCGGGTCGTGCGGGCGGGAGTGGTCGGTGGGTCGTACTTCGAGGTGATGGGGCTTCGCCCTGTGCGCGGGCGGCTGCTGAACATGTCCGATGATGGGCCGAAGGCCGCAGGCGCGGTGGTGCTGACCCACCGATTCTGGAGCAACGCGCTGGCGAGCGACCCGAACGCGATCGGCAAGGTCATCAGGCTCGGCGACCGCTCAGCGACCATCGTCGGCGTCGTCGAGCCGTCGGTGCCGTATCCCTCGCAAACCGAGATCATCGCCAACATCGTCACGAGCCCACATCACCTGGACGCCACCATGGTGCACGGGCGCGTGCACCGGATGACGGAGCTGTTCGGCCGGCTGGCGCCGGGGATGGATCTCGAGGCCGCCCGCAACGAGCTGCGGGCCGTGCATCGCGACATCCTCAAGGCCCACCCCGAGGCGTATCCGCGCAACGCGGACTTCCAGATCGAGGCCAGGCGGCTGCGCGACGAGATCACGTCGCCGGCCCGGACGGTGCTGTTGATCCTGCTGGCGGCCTCGGCGCTGGTGTTCGTCATCGCGTGCTCGAACGTCGCGAACCTGATCCTGGCGCGCTCGGTGCGCCGTGAAGGCGAGCTCGCCATCCGCGCCTCCCTGGGGGCCAGCGCCGCCGCATTGCGACGCACGCTCCTGGTCGAGAGCCTGGCGCTGTGCGGGGCAGGCGCGGTTCTCGGCGTCCTGGTCGCACGGCCGATGGTCGCGGTCCTTGCGCAGTACGCCTCGCGGTTCTCGGTGCGGGCGCTGGAAGTGACCGTCGATTCGAGCCTGTTGTGGGTGGGCGTGAGCCTGGCGCTCATCGCGGCGGTGCTGCTGGCGTTTCTGCCGCGTCTGCCGTCGACCGACGCGTCCAAGGGGCTGGGCCTGGCAAACGGCACCGTGCGGATCACCTCCGGAACCAACCGGCGCCTGCGCGTCTTCGCCGTGACGCAGATCGCCGCGTCGTTCGTGCTGCTGGCCGGGGCCGGGATGCTCCTGACGACGCTGCTGGCGCTGCAGGCGGCGGAGACGGGCTTCAACACGCACAACGTGCTCGCGTTGCACGTGCCGGCGTCGGACTCGGGGACACCGGGCGAGTCGGCTGCGTTCTACAAGGAAGTCATGCGCCGCATCACGGAGCTGCCAGGCGTGGAACGTGTCGCCGTCGGCACGATCGTGCCCTGGCGCGAGGCGGGCACCTTCGGCCCGGGCTTTCAGTTCTCCACGGAGGGCTACGCGAAGGCCAGCGGCGAAGAGGATCCGCGCGCGCGGTTCCGTACCGTCTCGCCTGGGTTCTTCCCGGCGCTCGGCGTCCCGATCATCGCCGGCCGCGATTTCAGCGACGCCGATCGCCGCGACGGCGAGCAGGTCGTCATCGTCAGCCAGAGCCTGGCGCAGCGCATGTTCTCGACATCGGACGCGCTGAACCGGCACTTCATGTGGACCGACCCGGTGATGCAGTTCATCGACGTGAGCGTCAAGCCACGCCGTATCGTCGGCATCGCCGCCGATATCGACGACGAGAACGTCGTGCCCGGACCGGCGATGACGGTCTATCACCCGCTGGAGCAGGAGATGGGCGGCGGTCGCCTGTTTGTCCACTCCAGGACGGATCCGTATTCGCTGGTGCCGCCCATCACCCGCATCATCCGCGAGCTGAGGCCTGAGCAGCCGGTGGAGCAGGCCGCGACGCTCGAGGACGTGCGCGCGGAAGTGCTGGCGCCGGACCGGCTGAACGCGCTCGTCTTCGGTGTGTTCGCGGGCGTGGCGTTGTTGATCGCTGTGGTCGGCGTCGCCGGCGTGCTCGCGTTCTCGGTAAGCGCGCGAACGCGCGAGTTCGGCATTCGACTGGCGATTGGGTCCGAACCAAAACACCTGCTGACGCGCGTGCTGAGTGAAGGCGCGGTGATTGCCACCGCGGGCATCGTCGCCGGCGTCGTCGGCGGGTTCGCGCTTGCGCGGTTCGTCGGCGCCTACATCACAGAGGTGCGGCTGCCGGGCATGATGCCGATCGTCGGCGCGGCGGTCGTGCTGGTGGTGGCGGCCGTGGTTGCGTCGCTGATGCCGGCGGCGCGAGCGTCACGGGTGGATGTGATCCAGGCGTTGCGAT
>JAENWD010000140.1 GCA_016650245.1 Vicinamibacteria bacterium | reverse complement strand
GGCGGGATGCCGCAGGTCCGTCGCGCCGGCAAGCTGGAGTGCGAGCGTGGTCTTGCCCACCTGACGCGGGCCGCTGAGGAAGACCATCTTCTCGGAGAGGTCCGCATCGATGGTGTCGAAGAGGTAGCGCTTCGAGATCCGGGACACGGGTAAAGTTTACAATATCAAACTTTATTCATGAGTGAAGTTGGATGCGTGGGGCTGCACCGACAGGTTCCGAGTTGGAAACTTGGCTTGCCAGCCGAAGCCCGCAGGCGATGCCGGGGGCGAAGTATGGTACCGGTACGGGGATTCGAACCCCGGTTCCGTGGCTGAGAACCACGTGTCCTGACCCCTAGACGATACCGGCAGGTCGGGCCTGAACCATCGAGATTATCACAGCCTTCGGCCTTCTGTCTTCAGCCCTCGGCCTACTGCCTCGCGGCCTCGGGCCTCAATCCGCGTCAATTCCTGAAGGCCGAAGGCTGATGGCGGAAGGCCGCTAGAATGGTCCCCACATGCGCAAATTCCTCTTGATTCTGGTTCTGCTGGCAGCTGCCGGCGGCGGTGGCGCGTATTGGTGGGCGGGACGCGGCGGTGTGCCCGTGATCACGGTCGACAAGCCGAAGGCGCTGATGGGTCAAGGCGCCGTGGTCGAGGTCACCGTGGACGCGCCCGGCGGTCGGCTGTCGAAACTCGACGTGACGTTTGAGCAGGGCGGCAAGCAGACCCCCTTGTTCGCCCTGGGCCAGGGCGGGGCCGCTGGTCTGACGCAGGACGGCCCCGACCGGGTGCGTGTGACCGTGCCAGCGACTCGAAAGGAGATCGCCGACCTGAAGTCGGGCGACGCGCGCGTGCTGGTGGCCGCCGAGCGCCAGGTGCTGTACGGCGTGCGCACGCTGGCCTCGTCGCTGGCGCATCCCGTGCGCGTCCGACTCGAACCGCCGCGGGTGGCGGTGCTGTCGATGCACCACTTCATCAACCATGGCGGCAGCGAGTTCGTGGTCTTCCGCGCGACGCCCAGCGACGTCACCGCCGGCGTCCGCGTCGGCGATCGCGTCTACACCGCCTACCCCGGACGTGCGGTGGGCATCGCCGACCCCGCCGTGCGCGTCGCGGTGTACGCGCTGCTCTACGACCAGGACCTGACGACGCCGATGAAGGTGTTCGCAACCGACGAGGCCGGCAACACCGCGTCGGCCGACATCGACTCGCGCGTGTTCCCGAAGGTGTTTCGGAAGAGCCGCATCGACGTGGCCGACACCTTCCTGCAGCGCGTGGTCCCGGCGATCCTCGAGAACACACCCGACTTCGCGCGCGAGGTCCCCGACCCGAACGACCTGGTCGCCTCGTTTCTGAAGATCAACGGAGAGCTGCGGCGCAAGAACGCCGTGACGATCGCCGCGCTGGCCCCCAAGTCGGCGCCCGAGATGCGGTGGCGGGGCGTGTTCCAGCAGCTCGGCAACTCGAAAGTCGAATCCTCCTTTGCCGATCACCGCACGTACTTCCACGACGGCAAGGAGATCGACCAGCAGGTGCACCTGGGCTTCGATCTGGCGGTGACCGCCGCCGTGCCCATCGTGGCCTCGGGCCGCGGCACGGTCGTGCAGGCGGACTACCTGGGCATCTACGGCAACTGCGTGATCGTCGACCACGGCCTGGGCGTGCAGTCGCTGTACGCGCACCTCTCGTCGATCGACGTCAAGGTCGGCGACAGCGTCGACGCAGGGCAGCAGTTGGGACGAAGCGGCATGACGGGCCTTGCCGGCGGCGACCACCTGCATTTCACGATGCTGGTGGGCGGCAATCCGGTCAGCGCCGTGGACTGGTGGTCCACGCAGTGGATGGAGGATCGTCTGTTGAGGAAGATACGGGAAGCCGGCGGCAGGTAACGGGTTGGTCGGGTTGATCGGGTGGGTCGGGTTGGTCAGGTTGATCGGGAAGCTGCCTTCCGTAGCCCGCAGTCAGAAGTCCGTAGCCGGTATAATTGTCCTTTTGCCATGCCCTCTCAATCTGAGCAGACCGCCGTGCTTCCGACTGGCAGAGCCTGGGCCGATTTCGTCACGCTGACCAAACCGCGGGTGAACCTGCTGGTGCTGGTCACGACGGTGATCGGCTTCCACGTGGGCAACCTCGGCGGCACCGACCTGGCGTTGCTGTTCCATACGGTCGTCGGCACCTTCCTGGTCGCCTGCGGCGCCGCGGCGTTCAACCAGATCCTCGAGCGCGACGTCGACGCGCGCATGCGTCGGACGATGCTGCGGCCGCTG
>JAENWD010000139.1 GCA_016650245.1 Vicinamibacteria bacterium | reverse complement strand
CTCGGCCGCCGTCGCCGCCGTCCTGAAGAGGGTCGCGGTGGCGCCCATGCGGCCGGCAGCCGCGGCAAACCGCTTTTGGCGAAAATCTTCCCGAGCCTGCGCCTCTTCGTTCTCTGCGGCCATGTAGAGTTGGGGCGCCAGCTCGCGTGCGTTGGCCGACTGCGCGGCAGCTTTCCCGGCGTCCATCAGGGCCAGCGCCGTATTCGCACGCGTGCGGTCGACAGCGACCTCGGAATCGCGCGAGGGCGTGGCGGCACGCGCCTCACGGGCGGGTGGCTCCACTCGCGGCACGGGCGCCGCCTGCACAGAACTCACCGACGCACTCGCTGCGGGCGGAGCAGGGACATCCGGCGCAGACGCAGCAGCTGTTGGCGGCGTCGGCGAGGCTGATGGCGTCGGCCCAGGCGGTGGCGCAGTGCCTGACGTTACCGGGTCTGGTGCCGACGTCGGTGCCTGCCGACCCGCGAACAGCCACCCGACGACGGCCAGGACGCCCAGCACGAGGACGCCGAATTGCCACCCGCGCCGCGCCGCAGGGCGCTCTGCCGCGTGAGGCTCCATGGCGGCAGGCACGGTGGCCGGCCGCGCCGCGGCTCGGGAGCCCTCGGCCCGGAGCGCGCTGGCCGGCACGGTCTCATCCGAGATGGTGGGGGAGTTGTCGGCGTCGTAGTCGGGCGGCCTCGGCGTCAGCCTGGACCCCGACGGCGGACGCAAGGCCGCGTCGACCCTGCTGATGACGCGGCGGTCCGCGCCCCGCATCGGCTCGTAGGCCGCCTCGAGGTCTCGCAGCAGGTCGGTCATCCGCTGATAGCGATCCTCGCGGGCCTTGGCCATCGCGCGGTCCACGATCGTCGTCAACGGCGCGCCGATGTCCGGATCGAGCTCGTCGAGGGCCTGTGGCATCTCGTGCAGAATCTTGTACATCGTCGATGCGGCCGAGTCGCCCTGGAAAGGTTTCCGCCCCCCGAGCAGCTCGTAGAGCAGCACGCCGAACGAGAAGATGTCCGCCCTGTGGTCCGCCCGCTCGCCGCGCAGTTGCTCCGGTGCCATGTAGTTCACGGTGCCGACCACGACGTTACTGCGGGTCAGTTCGGACGTGATCAGGCGTGCCAGGCCGAAATCGAGGATCTTCACCACGCCATCGTCGGTGACGAAGACGTTGGCCGGCTTGATGTCCCGGTGAATCAGCCCGCACATGTGTGCGTGGGCCAGCCCCTCGCAGATGCTCAGCGCCAGGTCCAGCTTGCGGGTCAGAGACATGCCCTCCGGGTCGTGCAGGCGCTGGTCGAGGTCGTGTCCCTCGAGGTACTCCATGGCCAGATACGGCGAGCCGTCCTGTTCGCCCAGGTCGTAGATCGTGATGATGTTGCGGTGAGATAGCTGCGCGGCGGCTCTCGCCTCCCGGAAGAACCGCTCCCGGTGCTCGGGGCTGCCGTCGAGCTGACCAGAGATGACCTTGACGGCGACGACACGGGTCAGCAGCGGGTCGAAGGCCTTGTAGACCGTCCCCATGCCGCCCTGGCCGAGCTTCTCGGTGATTTCGTAACGGCCGACGCGATTCACGACACGCTCATTGCTGGGGTCTGCAGAGAGTAGCGTTGTCGCTGGTCTGACGCAATGCCCCCTAGTCCTTCCGGTACTTCCCAACATCCACCCACGCACCCCCGGCCAGCACTCGCTCGACCGTCCTGATTTCCGCGATTTGCGAAACAGGATTGCCGGTCAACACGATGAGGTCCGCGAGCTTACCGGGCTCGACCGTGCCGAGGTCCCGCGCGCGCCCGAGGAAGGCCGCTCCACTGGCCGTGGCCGCCTCAATGGCCTGCATCGGCGTCAGGCCGGCGTCGACCAGCAACTCCATCTCGCGCCACGGGGCCTCGCCGCGTCCGGCAAACGGCACCGACGAGTGGCCGCCCATCACGACACGCCCACCAGCCTCGAAGGCACGGCGCGTCGTGGCCAGCATCTTCTGGAAGCCCCTGGCGCGAGTGGCGATGAGCTCTGGCGTGTCCTTCGGGTCAGCGGGCACGGCCGGCCGACGTTCGAAGACCGCGAGCGTCGCGTCGATGAACGGCCTCCGCTGGCCGATGACGGCCCAGAGCGCCCTCGCATCCCCGCTGTCGAGGTCGAGACCCGCGAAGGCGGCGTAACGGCCCGGACCTCTCGCGGCGTTTTCGGCCAGGACGGCCTGGCGATAGCGCTCGCGCTCGAGCTGCGGCAACAGGCTGGGCCCGAGCGACGTGATGTGCTCGATGCCATCCAGGCCGTAGGTGAACAGCTCGGCGGCCTCGAGCAGCTCCAGGTGCGCGGTCGAGATCACTCGACGCTCCCGGCACACATCGATCACCGCCTTCGCGCTGCCAAGCGGCAGCCGGAAATAGATCTTGATGGCTGTCGCACCCTGCGCGATCGCACGCTCGGCGAACTGCCGCGCTTCAGTGGCGTCGCGCGCGACGACCGAGTCGCGGGGATAGGCTGGGCCTTCGCCGTCGATGTGGGGGCCGGCCGTGTGGATGCGCGGTCCGCGGAGCCCGTCGGCTGCGATCGTCGCGCGCAACCCGGCGTAGTACTCGTCCCACTGACCAGGATCCCGGAACGAGGTGACGCCGTTGGCCAGTTGTCGGAGCGCCAGCTTCGGGTCCGGCGGCGAGTTGTCGAGGTGGAAGTGCGCGTCCACCAGACCCGGCAGCACGGTTCGGCCTGACAGGTCCACGCGCTCTGCGCCCGCTGGGGCCGGCACCGACGCCGCCGGGCCGACGGCGCTGATGCGTTCGCCCTCGATGACGATGCGGGCGTCGTCAATCGGAGGGCGGCCAGTGCCGTCCACGAGCCGTGCGTGCTCGAGCACGAGGACGCGTCCGGCGGGCTGAGCGGCAGCGATGGCTAGGAAGAGAAGAAATACACTGCGCATGATCGCGCAGTGTAGCGCGACCGCCCGTCGCGCGCCTCATGAGCAGCGCGCGCCGGGCAGTTGCCTACCGTACGCCCTTGAGCAGCGCCTTTCGCGTCGTTTACCTCGACGATGCGGGTGCTGCGAATGCGGCTGGACGCCCGCCCGCCGGCTGGGGCGATGAAGACGGCGTCGTGCTCGCTGTCGAGCGTCACTGCGATGACCTTCTTCGTGTGGAACCGCAGGGACAGTCGAAACTGCTGTCCGTCGCGCGCGAGCAGCGTCGACCGTGCGACGGCAGGCGAGCAGATCTCGGCATGCCGGTCGTAGTCCTGGAGCAGGCGCACCGCATCGCCCATTGTGGCGCCGTTCGACGAGCGTGACGTACCGTCGAAAGGCGTGAAGGGTCTCGGGTTTGAGATCGGCGGCCGCGGGGCGTACGCCACCAAGCAACAGAATGACGACCAGACCGAACCGGGGGTGTAGGCGTCGCATGGACAATCGTCCTCCTGCCCTCGGGACCGTCGCGCCGTGCCTGGTCTACGGCAAGGTCGGGTTCGCGAACTCCGGCGCCGGGTCCTTCCACAGGTAGTGATTGAACCACTCGAGATTGTGGCGCATCACCGCGCGCATGGCCTTGGGCTTGGTGATGCCGTGGCCGAACCCCTTGTAGACGACCATCGACACCGGCACGCCGCGGTCCTCGAGGCCCTGCCGTAGTTCGTAGGCATTCGGAATCGGGACGCGCCGGTCGTTCTCGCCGTGCTGAATCAGCGTCGGGGTCTTGGCCTGCAGGATGTGTGTCATCGGCGAGGTCTTCTGGTAGATCGCCGGATCTGCGGCCGGGTCCTTGCCGAGGTACTGGATCGTGAACGGCGTGATGTCGGTGTTGTAGTAGTACGTCGCCCAGTTCGAGATGCCCGCCCCGACCGACACGGCCGCGCACTTGGTGGTCGACGTCGTGAGAAACGCCGAGATGTAGCCACCCTGGCTCCAGCCCATGCAGCCGACGCGCGAGGGATCGACCCAGCCCTGTTTCACCAGGTTGTCGATCCCGGACACGACGTCCCACGCATCGCCGACTCCGAGGTTGCGGACGTTGAGCTGCCGGAACTTCTCGCCGTAGCCCGCGCTGCCGCGATAGTTCACCTTCAGGACCATCGCACCCCGGCCGACCCACGCATCAACCGGGTAGTAACGGTTCTCGATCAGCACGGGCCGATCGATGCCGGTGGGCCCGCCGTGAGTGATGACCAGCAGGGGATACTTCTTCGTCGCGTCGAAATCCGCGGGCCGCACCAGCACGCCCTCGATCGTCGTGCCGTCCTGACTCTTCCAGCTCACGACCTCTCGCCGTCCGACGCGGAACGACGCCAGTTGCGCGGTCATGTCGGTCAGCTTGCGCGCCGCAAAGCCGGTGCGTTCGGCCCCGTAGACTTCGGCCATCGTCGTCGGCGAGGAGGCGCCGAAGGCGACCGACGAGCCGTCCTTCGACAGAGAGAAGGCGGAGCCGATCAGGGCGTCTGGCTGGCTGATGCGCGTGACGGCCTTCGACGCCGGATCGACGACAAACAAATGGCTGGTGGTCTTGCGCAGCCCGGAAAAGACAATCCCCAGACCGGTCCAGTCGATCAGGTTCGGGTCTTCGTCGAACGCGTCGGTGACCGACACGGGCATGCCACCTGACGCGGCGACGACCGCAATGCGTCCGTTGGCGTGGAAAAAATCCGGCCGGCCCATTGCCGACTCGAACGCGATCGTCGATCCGTCGGGAGACCATCGCGGGCCCGTATCGGGACCGGCCTGGGTCACCAGCGGCGTCACTTTGTCCGAGGCCAGGTCGAGGGTGTACACGTCGGCTGTGTGACTCTGTACCAGGTCTGGGTTCTTCGTCGCGTGGAATGCCAGCGTGGCTCCGTCCGGTGACCAGGCCAGCGAGCCGACATTGAACGTGCTGCCCTTGGTGCGTTGCGTGCCCGCGACCGGCACTTTCAGCGCCTCGGCGACGTCGAACGTCCAGATGTGCGTGAAGACGTACTCGCTGCGGACGACCTCGAAGTCGCCCATGCGGTCCTTGCGCGCCTTGCGCTCCTTCGACTCGGCATCGGCGGCCAGATACGCGATACGCGCGCCGTCGACTGACCACTCGAAGCCGTTGACGGCCGTCTCGCTTTTCGTCAGCTGCACCGCTTCGCCGCCGTCAGGACGGATGGCAAAGATCTGGTTCTTGTCGCTGGCGCGCGGGCTGAGGAACGCGACCCACTGGCTGTCGGGCGACCATTGCGCACTGGTGGCCGACTTGGCCCCACGCGTCAGCTGGATCGACGGGCCGCCGACGGCAGGGACCACGAACAGCTGGTTGACGTAGGCGTCCTGGTCGAGGTCCGTCTCGGTGACCGCGTAGACGACCCACTTGCCGTCTGGCGAGATCTGGACGCCGCCAACAGTCCTCAGTGTCAGCAGGTCTTCGATGCCGGGTACGCGTGTGGCGTCGTCG
Source organism: Vicinamibacteria bacterium (assembly GCA_016650245.1). GTDB lineage: Bacteria > Acidobacteriota > Vicinamibacteria > Vicinamibacterales > JAENWD01 > JAENWD01. Next base: position 69,201 of record JAENWD010000139.1, on the reverse strand, counting down.
GCGGTCGGCACGGCGACGACGGTGGCCGCCAGGGTGAGCGTGAGCAGGGAGGCGCGCAACATGGGCGCAGTATATCGTCGCCCGGCTCTCCGGTCGGTTTCACGCGGTGGACGAGACCGGTGGGCCCGTTACTTCCGGTTAGCAGCTAGCGTGGCCAGGATCCCTCGAATCCTTGTCTTGTTGGTGTCGTCGCCGACCATCTGCAGGGCTTTGGTGTATTGCGCCACCGCGTCGGCGGTCTGTCCTTTCTGCGCGAGCGCCTCGCCCAGGCTGTCGTAGGCGTTCCACGATCCCGGGTGGTCGGCGACGTTGCTGCGGAAGATCACGATGGCGTCGTCGATCTTACCGGCACTCATCAACTCGTAGCCGTAGGCGTTGATGTCGGCTTCTGTCGCCAGCTTCAGGGCGTCGTCGCGCAGCGCGGCGGCGGCGGTCGCATCACCTTTGCGGTCGAGGACGAGCGCTTTGGCGCGCAGCGTCTGGTAGTTGCGGTTCATCGCGATGGCGCGGTCGGCCCAGGTTGCCGCTCGGTCGAGGTTTGCGTTGTTGCGGGCGCTCCACGAGGCCGCTTGCGCGAAACCCTGCCAGAAGAACCCAGGCAAGTTGTGCAGTTGCTGCTGCAGGTTGTCCGAGACCACAGCGGGAGTGTCCACGGCGATTGGAATCAGGAGCGCGACGTTCTCCCAGTGCAGCGTCAACGTCACGCTGGACGGCCCTGGAGACTCAAAGGTGTAGGCCAGGTGTTCCTGAAAGTCACCCGTCTGCGGGCGGGCGGTGAAGCGGACGGCATCCTTGGCCTGGTCATAGAAGAAGCTGCCCCAGGCCGTCGACTCCTTGTTGAGGATCACCGTCCACTCGGTCTTGGTCGGGATCATGTGGAGGCCGTAGTCGCCGGCGGGGAGCTGCTGGCCACCGACGGAAAATGGCGTCGAACACGACAGCACGGTGTTCTGGTTGGCGCCGGCGCGCCACACCTGGTCGTACGGCACCAGGGCGCCCCAGACCGTGCGCTGCTTCACGGCGGGCCGGTGGTACTTCACCGTGATGTCGGTCAACCCGATGCGCTGCGAGGCCGTGGCGGCCTGGCTGGCTTCAGGCAGGGCCAGCGGCGGCCCCTGCGCAACGGCGAGGGCGGGCAGGGCGAGTAGGGCGAGTAGGGCGAGTGGGGCGCGTCGGGCGATCATCACACAGTCCTCCGAAGGCAGAAGGCCGGGGACCCAAAGGCTGATCCGCGGCGTCACGCGCATCATCGCTGCTGGCGCAGCTACACATCAAGGGGCGCACCTGGCTCGTCCCCTCCGGGCCACGCCTCGGCCCCGACGTTTCTTCCCGGCCGCAGCGCGTTGCGCGCTATCATGCCGCCCGCGGGTCGGTTGGCGGCGCTTCAGGCGCCGGCGGCTCGCGCCAAGGAGAATATGTGATGCTGCGTCGTGCCCTGCTTGCGTTCGTGATCACGGTTGGGATGGCGGCCGTTGCCCTGGCCGGCGATGTCACGGGAAAATGGATCGGGAGTGTTGACACGCCCAACGGCCCGATTGAGCTGACCTTCGAGTTCAAGGCCGAAGGCGAAGCCTTGACGGGCAACGTGGCCAGCGCGATGGGCACGCAGGAGATCAGCAACGGCAAGGTCGCGGGCGACGTGCTGACGTTTGACGTCGCGCTCGAAGGCGGCACGATCACCCACGAAGCCAAAGTGAACGCCACCGGCGACGAGATCGCCATCAAGGCCACGGGTGACTGGGGCACGGTTGAGTACGTCGTGAAGAAGGCGGCGGCTGCCCAATGACGATTGCCGATTGCCGATTACGGACCGCCGGGGTGCAACCCGACGCTTCGTAGTCGTCAATCTGCAATCTGCAATGATCTGCAATCGTCTGTCTAATCGCCTCCATGTCCGACCGACGCTGGACGGCCGCTACTGAGGATTCGGGCATTCGGCTCGACAAGTTTCTGGCGGCGCCCGACCGGTTGGGCTCGCGCTCGAAGGCGACCGTTGCGATCGACCGGGGGAAGGTCTTCGTCAACGACCGCGAGGCCGAGACCGCCGACGCGGCGTTGGTCCTGGCCGATGGTGATGTCGTGCGTGTGTGGATGGATCGGCCCGGGAGCGGCCGCGCCGTGCGCGCGCGGACCCGGCACGAGGGCGACCTGGTCGTGGTGTACGAAGACCCGTCGCTGCTGGTCGTCGACAAGCCGCCGGGGTTGCTGGCGGTGCCGCTGAGACGGCGTGGCCAGGCCAGCTCGTTGCTCGAACTGGTCGAGGCTCACCTGCGATCGCAGGGCAAGCGTCGCCCACAGGTCGTGCACCGGATCGATCGGGACACGTCAGGTCTGGTGATGTTCGCCAAAGACGGCGCTACGCTGGCGCACCTGAAAGGGCAGTTTCTCCGTCGCGAACCTGAGCGTGTCTATCAGGCGATCGTGCACGGACACCTGACGCCGGAGGCGGGCGCCTGGCGTGACCATCTGGTCTGGGATGGCGAGGAACTGATTCAGCGTGCCACCAGCGCGCGCGACCCCCGGGGCAAAGAGGCACTGAGCGAGTACCGCGTCGTGCAGCGGCTGCGGGGCGCCTCGCTCGTCGAAGTACGGCTGGTAACGGGTAAGCGCAATCAGATCCGGCTGCAGGCGGAACTGAGAGGTCATCCGCTGGTCGGAGAGACGATGTACGCCGACGCCCCGATGGCCAGGCGGATCTCGTTTCCGCGACAAGCATTGCACGCGTGGAAGCTGTCTTTCGAACACCCGGTCACGGGACGCACGATCCGTCTCGAGTCGCCGTTGCCGCCCGACATGTCCGACCTGCTCAGTCGCCTACAGGCGACACGATCCACTCGCCAGGCGACAGTGTGATCCCCCGGATCAACTCCGCGCCGAGCCGCTGCATGGTGGCGCCGCCGCCTTCCGGGCGCAGGTCGTAGCGCGTGTTGTCGTCAACGACGAACCACTCGGGAAACTCGTTGAGACGCACGTAGTTGCGATCGAAGTTCATCACACGCCGGTGCCGCGCGTAGTCGAACTGCACGCGCAACGGGGCGGGCGCCTTCACGTGGAGCCGAAGGCCGTCACCCTCAGATACGGCCCCGATGCCGACGCCGTGCTGCCACACGGCCGGGCGTACGCCTCGGCTCTGCATGAGCGCGTAGAGCAGGGCGGTGCGATTGAAGTTGCCCTCGCCGTACCAGTACTCGAAGTGCCCGTCGGGACGCTGCATGTTCAGCAACACATCCATTTCGGATTCGATCCAGCCCAGGGCCTCGGGCACGGGCTCGCGGTTCACCAGGTAGATGGCACTTTCGATCGTGTCCGCGTAGCCGTCAAACGACCCCAGCGGCAGATCGGGGATGTTGCGCGGCTCCCACACGTAGTTGCGGTACTTCGGCAGGTTGCGCAGCACGCGCACCACCGCGTCCTTGTAGCGCGTCTCCCCGGTGCATTGATAGAAGGTATAGACGGCGCCATAGATGTAGCCCCAGTTGTCCGACAGCCGGTCGGTCTTCGGCGTGAGCGTCTCGGTGTCGACGATGTTGTAGAGCAGGCCGTCGGGATTGGCGGATGCGAGGATGCGGTCGAGCATGCGCGCGATGACCGGCCTCCACTTCGCTGCGCGAGGCGTCTGCTTGTAGTGCTCGAGCGCGTACTGGAGCACCAGGCCGACCACCAGCTCGTTGCCGTGATCGCGGAGTCGAAGCGTGCCATCGCCTTTGTGCGTCGTGAAATTCCACTGGCCGCTGGGCACGCCGTGGCTGCCGGGCAACACCTCGTCGATGTACGCGTCGGCGATCCGGCGTCCCCAGTCGAGAAAGCGGTCGTCGCCGGTCATCAGTGCCAGGCGGGGCAGCACTTGCAGGTAGTCGCCGTTGAGTTCCGAGTCGGACGCCGGCAGCTTGCCGAAGCGGGAATCGACCGGGCCCAGCGTCATGGCGTCGGCGATCATGTCCACCATGCGGGCGTACCACGCGGTCCGGCCCAGGTACTCGGTGACGGTGATCAGCCCGTCTTTGGCGTACTCGCCGGCACCGAACAAACTTGGCGGGCCGGCGACTCCCGTGTCCAGATTCAGTGCGCCTGGCACCCCGCGCTCGGAGGACGTCGTGTAGCGCACTTCGTTGCGCAGCATCTCGAGCAGACGGCCGTCGAGCAGATCGGGCGCCGTCAGGTGCGCGGTGAGAATAAGGTACGGATACAGATCGGCGCCGGAGTTGTGCGGCGTGTACTCGCGGGTGCGGTTGCCCACGGCGCGTCCGTCACCGGGGCCGGTGAGCCGGTCCGGTAGCAACAGCGTCTTTGGGTCGGCCTCGGCCAGCCAGGCGCGCAACACCCGGTCGGCTGCGCCGACGGCACGCTCGAAGCGCTCGGCGCGAGCACGCGGGTCAGCGGCGGCACCGGTACTGCCCTCACGGGCGACCACGTGTCGAGACGGCGCGGCGACCAGGGCCAGGGCGACTATCCACATGCAAGCGCGCATGGGCTGGGATGGTATCCGATTGGCGCAGCCTGTACAATCACTCGATGGTGTCCCGCGCGCGCGCCTGGATCTCCGAGCTCGAACAGCGTCCCGTCACCCGCACCAACCGGCTCGGCGTGTGGCTCGCCATCCTGACATGCCCCTGCCACGCCGGATGGCTCCTCGCCTTTGCGGGCGGCACGGCGCTGGGAGCGGGGTCAGGCGCGACCCGTCCAACTGCACCCGCTGTCAGGACTAGCTCAGCTCTTCGTGTGGTCGAGGGCGTCGCGCACCGCCGCATGTGCGACCGCGGCGTCGGCCGACCGGTCGATGGACTTGCGGTAGCGCAACGCCCGTTGCTCGGTGGACGCGCTGATCGAGGTGAGCCGATCGGTTTCTTTCACCACGGCCGTCAGCTCTTCCTGCGGTCGCTGGTCGCCCGCCAGCCATTCGTCGATGCGCACGATGAGGCCTGAGAATGGCCGGAGCCACGCGAAGTGCTCGTGGCCGAGCACCAGTTGCAGCCATTCGCCGCGAGAACCCACTGGCCCGTAGGCGCGTTCGTACGCCGCCCGATCCGAATCGAGCAGCGTCTTGTGAAGCTGGAGCAACCGATCGCGAAGCGCCTTGAGTTGCTCGGGCGTGTGTGTGACCACCTTGGAAATCTTACCGCACGACGCACCTGACGCGCCTGAAGCACCCGGCGAGTAGTTAGGGCACGCACGGCTCAGCGCCGCTCAGCGTCACGCGCTCGAGCATTCCGTCGGCGGCGGCGCGCAGGGCCAGATCGGCTTTTCCGCGCTCGCACGACAGACGCACGCGTGCGTTTGTCGATCCGTTGCCGCTCAACGTGTCACCGATCGTGCAGGCGCCGTAGTCCGATCGGAACGCGGCAAGCTGGCGCGCCAGTGCGGCGCCGTCGAGCGAGGGCGCCAACAGGGAGGCCAGGTCGTCATCAGGCCCGGTGGTGGCAGACGCCAGCCGTCGGGCAGCGGTTGTCAGGGTCGGAGACAGCGGACGCCCCTCAGTGAATGACAGGTACTGCACGCGCGGTGGCGTGGTGGGCGCCAGCGTGAAGGCGACCTGCAGCCAGCCCCGCTGACAGGCCAGCTTGAACGATCCGCGCAGCCAGTTCTCGGCGTCCATGTCGCCTTCGGGCGCGCAGGTCCCCAGCGACTCGCGCAGCGTCGTCACCTCCTGCCGCCGCGCGTCGAGTGGTCGGTCGAGCAGCAGGTTGTCGGCCGAGATGGCTTCCAGGCCGGCATCCCTCCAGTGATTCACCAGTGCCGTCACCGCCGCGCGCGTTTCGAGCAGAGGCGCCGAAGGGGGCAACGTACGCGGCTTCAACGCTCCGGTTGCCGCGAGCTTCTCGAGGATGGCGCGGCCGATGCCTCCCGCGCCGGCGTAGGTGAGGTTGGCGAAGACGATGACACCGATTCCGTAGTCCGGCAGCCATTGCATGGTAGACCCGTAGCCGGGCAGGCCGCCGCCGTGTGCGACCGCGATGCGGAACCGGCAGTCTTGTGTCGAGCCCAGCCCGTAGGCATAGGCGCTGGCGCGCACCGTCAGCGGTGCCTCGGGCGCCGTACGGAAGACGGCCAGCCCGGAATGCCGCTGGCCCTGCTGCATCTCGCGCACCGAACTGCGGCGCACAGGGCCGGTCTCGGCGTCGTCTCGCGGCGGCCACGCCGACAACATGAACGCCACATAGCGCGCCAGGTCCTCGGTCGACGTGTAGAGCCCCCCCATCGAGCCAAACGATCCGTGCGCCAGCGGTGCCTCCTTGATCCAGCGCTCGCCGTTGCGACGGTACCCGTGCGCGATGCGATCGGCAGGTACCTGACTGGTCTCCCAGTGCGTGGATCGCATGCCGAGCGGGGTCAGGATCCGACTGCGGATATAGTCGCCGAACGGCATGCCCGACACGTTGGAGACGATGCGGCCCAGCAGCGCGAAGCCGTAGTTCGAGTACTCAAACGCGGTGCCCGGCGAGGTCGAAAAGGGCAGCCCCTGTTTCAGCCACTCGCTCATCGTCTTGTCGGGGATCGCGAGTTGGCGATCGCCCCAGGGGTTGTCCTCGGGAAACCCTTCCGAGTGCGTCAGCAGGTGCCGGATGGTGATGGCGGGCGCGTCTTTGGTTGGCAGCGCGACGCCGGCAAACTCGGGGATGTGGCTGGTGACTGCGTCGTCGAGCGACAGCTTGCCCTCGTCGCGCAGCGCGAGGATCGCCAGCGCGGTGAAACTCTTGCTCATCGAGGCGATTCGGAAGATCGACTGCGGCGTGGCGGGCTGGTTCGCCTCCACGTCACGCAGCCCCACGGCGCCTGACGCCGCCAGCTCGCCGTCGACGATCACTCCCCACGCCAGGCCCGGTGCGCCGATCTGTTTGGCGGCCTCGGGCATGCTCTCGCGGATTGCCGCGAAGGCGCCTGCCAGCCTTTCGCGGCGCGCCGCATCGGTGAAGACTGGCGCCGGCGTGGCGGTGACTCCCGCCGGTGCCTGGGTATGCACGAGCGCAGGGACGAACACGACGCAGAGCGCGGCGGCAACAACCCTCGACATGTCGCGGACTCTACCACGCCACGAGCGCGCTCCATCCCACCGCCGTAGCCCACGAGCCGCCCGTCGCTGCCGACGACACGATGACAGGGCAGGACGATCGGAATCGGATTGGCGCCGTTGGCCGCTCCCACGGCGCGAACGGCGGCGGGGCGATCCACACGCTCGGCCAGTTGGCGGTAGCTCCACGTGGTGCCCGCGCGGATGCGGCGGAGCATCAGCCACACCTGGCGCTGGAAAGGCGTGCCACCCGGCTCGACGGGGATCTCGTCGATCGCTGTCCGATCGCCGTCGAAGTAAGCGGCAAGCCGCACGCGGACGTCCTCATGCAGCGGCGACGGCGTGTCGGATGAGGCGGCGAGACCAGGTGCGTCGCCAAAGTGAATCGCCAGCAGCGTGTGTGGGTTCGTGACGACCGTGAGCACCCCGACAGGTGTGGGCAGACGTTCGATCGTTGGCATCGTCGGTCGTAACTTGATAGGCGGCCGCCTTGGCCGTAACATTAGCGCGCAAGGAGCCCTCATGAGCCGCTCGTCACATCCGTCGTCACGCCCGACCCGCCGCGAGTTCTTTGGCGCGATCGGCACCGGCCTGGCCGTGTCAGTGGCCGGTCCTACGCTGTTGCACGCGACCCACAAGGCCGGCGCCAAGCGGCCCGTCATCGGCAGCGGCGAGTTCACCTATGAGGTCTACCACGACTGGGGGGAATTGCCGGCCGGGCTCAAGTACGGCAACACGCACGGGGTCGCCGAAGACGCGCAGGGCCGCATCTACGTGCATCACACGGTGCACGCGTCAAGCGATCGGCACGACACGATGGTGGTCTTCGATGCCAAGGGCCGTTTCGTGCGCAGTTGGGGCAAAGAGTTCGAAGGCGGCGCGCACGGCCTCCACATCGTGCGCGAAGGGAAACAGGAGTTTCTCATCCTGTGCGACACCAAGCGGGGCACCGTCACAAAGGTGACCCCGGCAGGTGAGGTCGTCTGGCAGCTCGGCTACCCGAAAGAGTCGGCGCAGTATCCGGTGAACGCCGATGGGACGCCTGGCGTGAAGTACTCGCCGACCAACGTCGCCGTGGCGCCCAATGGCGATGTCTACGTCGGCGACGGCTATGGGTCGAGCTATATCAACCAGTACGACGCCTCGGGCAAGTACCTGCGCACGTTCGGAGGCAAGGGCACGGCGGCGGGCCAGTTGGATTGCCCGCATGGTCTCATCGTCGACACGCGCACGGCAACGCCCGTGATCCTGGTCGCCGATCGCAGCAATCGCCGGCTGCAGCGCTTCTCGCTCGACGGCACACATCAGGGTTTTGACGAGGGCTTTCCGCACCCCTGCCACTTCAGCGAGCACCAGGGCGTCATGGTCGTGCCCGACCTGTTTGCGAAGGTCACGCTCGTGGATCGCAGGAACGCGGTTGTCGCCGAGCTGGGCGACAACGGGCCAGACTCGTGGAAGGCGCTGCGCACGGGGCCGCGCGAGGGCTTCCCGGTCGGCAAGTTCGTGTGCCCGCACGGCGCGACCTTCGATCGCGCCGGCAACATCTTCGTGGTCGAATGGGTCGAGGTCGGACGGGTGACGAAACTGCGGAAGGTGTGAGGCCCGAGGCCTGAGGCCTGAGGCTGGAAGGGCTCGTTCAGGGCATGCGAACGGTGCCGTCAAACGTCACGGTCACGGCGGCGTCGGCGCCGCCAGTGGGTATAGCCTTGGCCACACCCATGTCGCCGTAGATGGTGATCGGCGTGCCCGTGGGTGGCGGACCCGACGTGCCGTCGTAGTCGCCCTTCTCGTCGTAGGCCGCCGCGATGAAGACCTCTTTGGGCAGGCCACTGAAGCTCAGCGAGGCGCCGTTGGCCGTGACCACGTCGCTGGCGATGGGCACCGAGTCGGGGCCGATGTTCGGAGTGTCGAAGACCCACACGAAGATTTCGTGGGTCGCATCGACATCGCCGGAACCCTTGTAGTCCACCGTGGCCTTGAGCTTGCCCGCTTCCTGCGCCACGATCGCCGGCGTCGCAATCGCCACCAGCGCCAGCGCCACGATCACGCGCGTCCACCGAATCACATGCTGCATACCGTTTGTCCCCCAATGCCGGCCGGCCGTCTCACGTGTTGGCCCGTGCCCGGCCTGCGATCCACTATACCGCAGGGACCACGACGCCATGGGCCGGCGGAGAGCCCCAGGTCTGCGAGCTGCGCAAGATGTATCTGAGGCCCGAAGCGCGCGGTCGCGGCCTGGGGCGCGCCATGCTCGCCCGCTGCCTCGACCTCGCCCGGCAACTCGGCTACCGACCCATGTACCTGTGACCGGCCCGCTGGCGCTGGAAGTCATCGCGACGTCGCTCAATGATGCGCTGGCGGCCGAACAGGGCGGTGCGGCGCGCATCGAGCTGGTGACGTCGCTCGAACGCGGGGGGCTGACGCCGTCGGTGGCGCTGGTCGAGGCCGTCCTCTCGCAGGTGCGCATCCCGGTGCGGGTGATGGTGCGCGACTCCGAGCCGCACGACGTGCCCGACCCCCGGGTGCGCCGGCGACTGGTCGATCAGGCACGCGCCATCGGGCAACGCCCGGTCGATGGCCTGGTGTTTGGCGCGCTTGTCGATCGGCGTGTCGACGAGGCGCTGCTCGACGCAGTCAGTGGCGCCGCCGGGCGTCCGATCACGTTTCATCGCGCGTTCGAGGGACTTTCCGACCCCGACGAGGGGCTCACCACGCTGGTTCGGCACCCCGCGGTGGACCGCGTGCTGTGCGACGGGGGCGCCGGCGAGTGGCCGGCGCGCGCCGAGCGGCTGCGGGCGTGGAGCGCGCGTGCCGGGGCCGGACTGCAGTTGCTGCCCGGCGGAGGCGTCACCGAGGAGGCGCTGATCGCGCTCTCGCGGGTGCCAGCGCTTCGGGAGGTGCACGTCGGGCGGCTCGTGCGCGAGCCGGCAACGGCTGCCGGCGTGGTGTCGGCCCGCCGCGTGGCGGATCTGGTGGCCCGTATCAAGCAGCTGCGCTAGGTACCTCCACCCCCTTCACTCTATACTTCCCGAGGGCGCGTCGCCCGCGCCTGCACACATCGACACCGGGCTATAGCGCCGGCGCCGACCGGCCGATGAAAGGGACACTATGGACATGCAATACATCGCGCTACTGCTCCTGGCTGGAATTGCTCTGACGCTGTACATCATGCGGCGTCGCAGTCGGCAGGGAAAGCGCACCCCGAAGTTCTGACGTCCCCCTCTGTCCGGTCACCCCGTACCGCTCCTCAGGCTCCTCCTCCCTGAGCGGGCGGTGCGGGGTTCGTTTCCCTGCCGCCAATCGCCCCTACGGCTCCGCCATTTGGCCGACAAACGTCTGCTCGGCACCAGACTCCGCCGGTGAACGGGCGTCGAAGATCCTGGGTTTCCGGCCCAAATCGCGATGGCCTGAGGCTTGCCCCGGCTAAGGGGCATGACGACCTCCAGTCAGACTCTCCCGCGCACGCTGCCCGGCCTGGTGCCGCACGGCACCACCGCCGCCGCCTCGCTGGGCGCCCGGGCCGTGACCGCGCTGGCCGCGCTGCGCTGCCGACTTCAGGGGCATGCGCCCGCGCTCTGCATAGAGGACCGCCGCGTGTACCTTTCCTGCCAGGACTGCCACGTGGAATCGCCCGGCTGGCATCTCGACACCAAGGCACCCCGTCCCCGGTTCGCCGGTGCCCCAGACCGGTTTGCCCGCTATTCGTGGATCACGGGTCGGGGCCAGATGTAGCGCTACAGCCGAGGCCTCCCGGGACCGATATACCCCGGCGGATGGCTTTCGCAGACTGGTTGCTCCCCCTGCTGCTGCTCACGGCCGACGACGAACACGGGCGCGTCCCGTTTGATTGGTCCGGCCCGGCTTCGCCACTCGCGACGACTCCTCCCGATTCACTCGAGCCCTCGCCGGTCGTTTGACAGCCCCGCACGGGGCCCCCTATCGTGATGCTCCATTTCTTCGGAGTATCCATGACACGCGTGTGGTGGGGCGGCCCGTTACTGGCCGTCGGCACCGTTTCCCTCGGACTTGTCCTCAGCTACCTCATCGCCCCCCGCGGTGGAGCCGTGTTGACCCTCCTGTTGCTCGCCGCGCTCCTGAGCGCGTGGGTCGGCGGGCTTGCCGTGGGCCTGCTCGCCACAGGCCTGGGCGTGCTCGGCGCCGTCACCCTTCCGCAGATCGAGCAACTGTGGACGCCCAACACGGCGCCGAGCATGTTCGTGCGGCTGCTCGTGTTCGCCGTTGTTGGCGCGGTGGTGGCCGCACTGGCCGACCGGCAGCGTCGCCAGCGGCACCAACTCGAGGATCTGCGCGGCCAGCACGCGCGGTTTGCCGAGGTCATGCACTCGATCGGCATCGGGCACTGGTACAGCGACCTGCCGACGCAGCAGATGCATTGGGACGCGCAGTGCAAGGCGCACTTCGGTCTGCCCGCCAACGCGAGTGTGAACCTTGACGTCTTCATCGGGTGCATTCACCCCGAAGATCGCGAGCGGTTCCAGAAAGGCGCCGAGCGCGCCATCTTCGGCCACACCAGTTGCGACATCGACTTTCGCGTGATGCTGCCAACCGGCGGGACGCGCTGGCTCAAGGCGCTCGGGCGTGGGTTCTACGACCGGCAGGGACGGCCGGCGCGCTTTGACGGCATCACGGTGGACATCACGGGGCAGAAAGACGCTGAGTCCGCGTTGGCCGACGCCATCCGGATGAAGGACGATTTTCTCGCGACGATCTCGCACGAGTTGAGGACGCCCCTCAACGCCGTGCTGGGTTGGGCGCGGATGCTGTCGAGCGGGCAAGTGCCACCACATCGCGTGGAGCACGCGATGGAGGTCATCGAGCGCAACGCGCAGGCGCAGGCGCGCCTGGTGGAAGAGCTGCTCGATCTGTCGCGCATCGAGAGGGGGCAGTTGCGGCTGCACGTCGAGCCGATGGATGCGGCCGGCGTGGTCCAGAGCGCGCTGGAGGCGGTGCGCCCGGCAGCCGAGGCGCGCGGCGTCGAGCTGGTGACCTCCTTTGACGCATCGGCACGCTGGGTCTCGGCCGACGCTGACCGATTGCGGCAGGTGGCGTGGAACCTGCTGTCCAACGCCGTGAAGTTCACGCCCGCCGGCGGACGCGTGACCCTCACGCTGGCGCCGGCCGGCACGGCGCTGCGGCTGGTGGTCACCGACACAGGGCGCGGCATTGCGCCGGCCTTTCTGTCGCGTGTGTTCGATCGCTTCTCTCAGGCCGACACGCCGGAGTCGCGCGGCGTGCGCGGCCTGGGCATCGGCCTGGCGATCGTGCGCGAGCTGGTGGAGGCCCACGGCGGGACGGTGGAGGCATCGAGCCCGGGCGAGGGGCAGGGCGCGACCTTCACGATCACTCTGCCTGGCCGGCTCGAACAACCCAGCGGGCTGTCGGCGCTGCGTCATTCGGCCGACGGCACACTTGGGTGAACGACGCTGGGGTCAGACCCCAGCTCGATCTCACCGGGGGTCTGACCCCGATACTGCCTTCAGATAGCGGGACGGCAGCGGGTGGCCGATCGAGGCCGCGATCAGGCGTGACGCGCGCACAACGGCGTCAAGATCGACGCCGGTCTCGATGCCAAGGCCCTGCAGCATGTAGATCAGGTCTTCAGTCGACAGGTTGCCCGCCGCGCCCGGCGCAAAGGGGCAACCGCCCAGGCCTCCCGCCGACGCGTCAAAGGTCGAGACCCCGGCTTCGAGCGCCGCCAGGACATTGGCCAGGGCCGTCCCGCGCGTGTCGTGCAGGTGCAGCGCGATGGCGCCGACCGGCACCCGTGCGCTCATCGCCTCGACCATGTCGGCCACCTCGCCCGGCGTGGCGACCCCGATAGTGTCGCTGACCGCCACCTCGAACACGCCCATCGACAGCAAACGCTCGGTCAGTTCGACGACACGAGCCTGCGGCACGTCGCCCTCGAACGGGCACCCGAACGCGGTAGAGAGGTAGCCGCGGACACGCATCCCCTCGGCCCGCGCGTCGTGGACGACCGACGCGTACGCCGTCAACGAGGCGTCGACCGTCTGGTTGATGTTGCGCTGACTGAACGTCTCGGACGCCGCCACGACGATCGCGATCTCGGTCATCCCGGCGTCGTACGCCGCAGCGAGGCCGCGCAGGTTGGGCACCAGCGCGGTGTAGCGAGTCCCGGGCTGCTTCGCGATGCCGCGTGCGACGTCGATGGCATCGGCCATCTGAGGCACGCGCGCGGGATTGACGAAAGCCGCGATCTCGACGACCGGGAGCCCGGCTGCGGCCAGCGCCTCGACAAACGCGATCTTGGTCGCGGTTGAGACCTGCACCGTCTCGTTCTGCAGGCCATCGCGTGGGCCCACCTCGACGACGGTCACGCGCGGCGGCAGGGGCGGGCGGCTCATGCCAGCTCCACCAGCGGCACGCCGGGCTGGACGAGATCGCCGACCTGGCAGGCAACCGAGACGACGATGCCATCGGCCGGCGCTTTCAGCGGCAGCTCCATCTTCATCGCTTCGAGCACGATGAGCGTGTCGCCGCGCGCGACGCGATCGCCGGGCGCGACCGCGATGGCGCGCACCGTGGCCGGCATGGGAGCGGACAGGTTGCCGGCGGAGTCGCGGCTGCGGGTGCGTGCAGGGCGATGGGTGTCGGCGACCTCCGGCCGATAGGCCACCCCGTCGTACCAGATCCACGGTGCATCACTCGGGCCGGCCGCAAACACACGATGCGCGTGGCCGTCGACGACGACGCGCCATTCGCCCTCTCCAACCGAATCGACAAGGGCCTGCGCGCCGGCGATGTGCAACGTGCCGTCGGCGTGCCGGTCGACGCGCACGACCGCGTCGCCAAGGCGGACGTCGACGGCACGCGTCGCCATGTCAGCCCCGCCATCCCTGCAGCGCGGTCCAGGGATCGTGCCGAGGAGGCGCGCTGGCGCCAGCGGCAGCCGGCGTCGCGGGCGCGGCGGCGCGTGCGGCGGCGACGGCGGCCACCGCCGCGGGTGCGGCGGCGGCCGGGGGTAGCAGTGTGGGCAGCAGGCGATCCAGCAAACCTGTGTCGACGCGTCCGGCACGGACGTCGGGATGCCGTATCAGCGCGCGCAGCAGCGGGATATTGGTCACGATGCCGAGGATCGCGAACTCGCCGAGCGCGCGCTCGGCACGCGCCAGCGCGGCCGCACGCGTCTCCGCGCTCACGATCAACTTGGCCAGCAGCGGGTCGTAGTGGACGCTGACCGTGTCGCCTTCACCGATACTGCTGTCCACGCGGATGCCCGGCCCGCGCGGCTCGCGGTAGAGCAGGACAGGACCGGCCTGCGGCAGAAAGCCGTTGGAGGGGTCCTCCGCGTACACGCGCAACTCGATCGCGTGACCGCGCTGAGCGAGTCGACCCGAGTGAAATGGCAGTGGATGGCCGGCAGCGACCATCAGTTGCGCGCGCACGAGATCCACGCCGGTGACCAGTTCCGTCACAGGATGCTCGACCTGCAGACGCGTGTTCATCTCCAGGAAGAAGAACCGAGGCGCCTCGGTGTCGCCATCCTCGACGAGGAACTCGACCGTGCCGGCGTTGCGGTATCCACACGCGCGTGCAGCCCCCACCGCGGCCTCGCCCATTCGCGCGCGGAGATCCGGCGTCATCACCGGCGAGGGGCTTTCCTCGATGACCTTCTGGTGGCGGCGCTGGACCGAGCACTCGCGTTCGAAGAGCGACACGCAGCCGTCGTGCGCGTCGGCGAATACCTGAATCTCGACATGGCGGGGCCGCTCGACCAGGCGTTCCACGTAAAGCGTGCCGTTGCCAAACGCGTGGTCGGCGTCTCTGCGTGCCGCCTGCACCGCCGCCAGGGCGTCGTCGCCGGTCCGCACGACGCGCATGCCGATGCCGCCGCCGCCAGCCGAGGGCTTCACCAGCACCGGGCGCCCGACGCGCTCGATCGCCGTCAGCAAGGCGTCGTCGGATTGGTCCGGCGGCGTCTCGCCCGGCACCACCGGCACGCCAGACGCCTGCATCAGGCGTCGCGCGCTGATCTTCGATCCCATCGCGGTCATCGCGGCTGGCGGCGGGCCGATGAAGGCCACGCCGGCGTCGGCGCACCCCTGCGCAAACGCCGCGTTCTCCGAGAGGAACCCGTACCCGGGATGGATCGCCTCGGCATCACACGCCCGCGCGGCGTCAAGGATCAGATCGCCGCGCAAGTAGCTCTTGGATGGCGCCGCCGGCCCGAGTCGGATCGCCTCGTCGGCTTCGAGCACGTGACGGCCGCGCGCGTCGGCGTCGGAATACACCGCCACCGTCCGGATGCCCATCTCGCGGCACGTCCGCATGACACGGATCGCGATCTCGCCGCGATTGGCGACAAGTACTTTTGTGAACATCACCAGGTGGGCTTTCTCTTCTCGAGAAAGGCGCGAATCCCTTCCTGTCCCTCTGGTGAGGCTCGACGCCGGGCGATGGCGTCCGCGCACAACGTCGCCGCGTCGGTCGCCGATCGCTTGCCGCACTCGGCGATGAGGTGCTTGGCCGCGCTGATCGCCCCCGGCGCGCCGGCGAGCAGATCCTTCACGTAGCCGACCACCGTCTGGTCGAGGTCTGCTTCCGGCACGACCGCGTGCACAAGTCCCAGTGCCTTCGCGCGCTCGGCGCCGAACCGGGCCCCCGTGAGGAACAACTCGCGCGCCGCAGAACCTCCGATCTTGCCGATGACAAACGGCGCGATCACGGCCGGGATGAGGCCCAGTCGCACCTCGGTCAGGCCGAATACCGCGTCATCGGCGGCCACCACGATGTCGCAGATGGCGGCCAGACCGGTGCCGCCACCGAGCGCGGCGCCCTGCACGCGTCCGATGACCGGCACGGGCAGCCGGTCGAGCGTGAGAAACATCCGCGCCATGTCGCTGGCGTCGTCCAGGTTCTGCTGGTACGAGTAGCTGGCCATGCGCCGCATCCAGTCCAGATCGGCGCCTGCGCAAAACGTCGGACCGGCGCCGGCGAACACGACGGCGCGCACTCCACGATCGGCCGCCACCGAGTCGGCCCACCAGGTGAGCTCGGTGATGACGCCGTCGTTGAACGCGTTTCTGACGTCGGGTCGGTTCAGCGTGAGGTACTCCACGGGGCCGTCTCGGCGTGCATCGAGGTAGCGGAATCCCATGCGAGTTGACGCCTACATCCGGAAGATGCCGTAGCGCGGCGCCGGAATCGGCGCGTTGCAGGCCGCCGACAGACCAAGCGCCAGGCTGGCGCGCGTGTCGAGCGGATCCAGGATCCCATCGTCCCACAAGCGCGCGGTGGAGTAGTAGGGCGAACCTTCAGTCTCGTACTTGGCCAGCAGCGGATCGCGAATGGCGGCTTGCTCGTCGGCCGAGAGCGTCCGGCCGTCGCGCGCCAGCTGGTCGCGTTTGACCGTCGTGAGCACCCCGGCGGCCTGCTCGCCGCCCATCACCGAGATGCGCGCATTGGGCCACATCCACAGAAAGCGCGGGTCGTACGCGCGGCCGCACATGCCGTAGTTACCTGCGCCAAACGAGCCGCCGATCACGACCGTGAACTTCGGCACGACGCTGTTGGCCACCGCGTGCACCAACTTTGCGCCATCACGCGCGATGCCGGCGCGTTCGTACTGCCGGCCGACGATGAAGCCCGTGATGTTCTGGAGGAACACCAGCGGGATGCCGCGCATGTTGCACAGCTCGATGAAGTGCGTGCCCTTGAGCGCCGATTCCGAGAAGAGCACGCCGTTATTGGCGAGGATGCCGACCAGCATCCCGTGCACCCGCGCAAAGCCCGTGACCAGCGTCGGGGCGTAGCGTTGCTTGAACTCGTCGAACCGCGATCCGTCCACCACCCGCGCGATGACCTCGCGCACGTCGTAGCCCTTGCGCAGATCCGTCGGGACGATGCCGTACAGCTCCTCGGGATCGTAGCTGGGTTCCTCGGCCGCGATGGCGCTGTCGGGCCAGTGCTTGGCCGAGGTCAGCGAACTGACGATGGTGCGGGCGATCTCGAGCGCATGTGCGTCGTCGTCGGCGAAGTAGTCGGCGACGCCCGACAGGCGCGTGTGGACGTCGGCGCCGCCGAGTTCCTCCGGCGTGACGTCCTCGCCCGTGGCGGCCTTCACCAGCGGCGGGCCGCCGAGAAAGATCGTGCCGGTGCCTTTGACGATCACCGTCTGGTCCGACATCGCCGGGACGTAGGCTCCCCCGGCCGTACACGATCCCATCACGACGGCAATCTGCGCCAACCCGGCGGCCGACATGCGCGCCTGGTTGTAGAAGATGCGCCCGAAGTGCTCGCGATCGGGGAAGACCTCGGCCTGCAGCGGCAGAAACGCGCCGCCAGAGTCGACCAGGTAGACGCATGGCAGGTGGTTGGCCATCGCCACTTCCTGCGCGCGCAGGTGCTTCTTCACCGTCAGCGGGTAGTAGGTGCCCCCTTTCACGGTGGCGTCGTTGGCGACGATCAGCACCTCGCGGCCCGAGACCCGTCCGATGCCGGTGACCAGGCCCGCGCCGGGGGCGTCGTCTTCGTAGACGGCATACGCCGCCAGGGGCGACAGTTCCAGAAACGGCGAACCCGGATCGAGCAGCCGCGCCAGCCGGTCGCGGACCAGGAGCTTGCCCTGTGCCTGGTGACGCTCGAGCGACCGGGCGCCCCCGCCGGCCCGCGCCACGTCGCGTGCCGCGCGCAACGCAGCGACCCCCGCGCGGTTGGCCTCGGCGTTGGCCGCAAACTCCGCGCTGCGCGGGTCGACCTGGGTGGGCAGTCGTTCCATGACTCAGGCTCTACCAGCCGCAGCAGTCGGTCTTGAAGCCGCAATCCGAGCACCGCCAGACGGCGTGCATCCGGTAGACGTTGGCTCCGCCGCAGCGCTCGCAGACCACTTTCTCGTTGGCGTCGGAAAACGGGCGTGTGGTGAGCAATGGCTGCAAGGTGGTGACGCGGGAAGGCTTGGGAGCGTCAGGCATGCGCGGCATTATACCGGCGCGTCGCCGGCGAACTGGCAAAGACGCAGGGTGGAATGGTTGAGGTCGTAGAGCTGACACATTTCGGCTACGTGTATCGATTTCGGTCGGCCGGCGTGCTACAGTCGAGACAGCTTCGCCAACCTCATCCATTGAGGCGCGGCGGCACGTTGATGTGTTTATGAGCGGCAAACGGATGAGGCGGGTGCTCGTCATCGACGACGAGCCGGACATGGCGGAGTGGCTGGCGCTGACGGTGACCGGCGCCGGGTACGACGTGCGTGTGGCCACTCGCGGGTCCGACGCCGAATCGCTCTTCACGAGCTGGCATCCCGATGCCGCGCTGGTGGACCTGGTGTTGCCCGACGTCAACGGCGCCGACCTTGTGCGGCGCTTCAAGGCGCTGCAGCCTCGGACCGAAGTGTTGGTCATCAGCGGGCAGGGCAGCATCCCGCGCGCGGTCGAGGCCATCAAGGCTGGCGCGACCTATTTTCTCGAAAAGCCCATTGACGCGGAGAGCGTGCTGGCGATGCTGGGCCGTGCGATCGAGCGCACCGAGCTGGAAGCCGAAAACGTCGCGCTGCGCAGGCAACTGCTGGACCGCTACCAGTTCGAGAACATCATCGGACGCAGCCGCAAGATGCGCGAGCTGTTCGATCTGGTGGCCGCCGTCGCCGATTCGGAGGCGAACATCCTGATTCAGGGCGAGAACGGCACCGGCAAGGAGCTGATCGCCAATGCGATCCACTACAACAGCCGGCGCGTGAAGGGTCCGTTCATCAAGATCAACTGCGCGGCGATCCCGAAAGACCTGATCGAGGCCGAGCTGTTCGGCCACCGGCGCGGGGCCTTCACCGGCGCGATTCAGGACCGCGGCGGGCTGCTCGAGCAGGCCCAGGGCGGGTCGCTTCTGCTGGACGAGATCGGCGAAATGCCGCCGTACCTGCAGACCAAGCTGCTGCGTGTGCTGCAGGAGCGCGAGTATCGTCCCGTCGGCAGCGACCGCGTCGTCCGGGTGGACTTCCGGCTCATTTGCGCGACCAACAGCGACCTGGATGCCGCGCTCAAGGACGGACGGCTGCGCGAGGATCTGTACTTCCGCATCAACACCATCGCGTTGCGGGTGCCGCCACTGCGCGAGCGCACCGAAGACATCCCGCTGTTGTGCGACTATTTCCTCGATCGGTTTCGGCAGCGCTATCAACGCAACGTGCGGACCATTGCGCCGGCGGCGTATCACCTGTTGATTCGCAGCCGGTGGCCGGGGAACGTGCGCGAGCTGGAGAACGCCATCGAGCGCGGAGTGCTGGTTGCCAAGGGCAGCGAGATCGCGCCGGCTGACCTGCCCGAAGCGCTGCGAGAAGAGTCGGGGCCGGGCGGTGACGTCGTGCTGCCGCCGCATCGTACGCTGGCGGCGCTGGAGCGGATGGCGATTCTGCAGGCACTGGAGCGGACCAACTGGAACAAGCAGGAAGCGGCCGCGCAGCTCGGGCTCTATCGCCCGACGCTGTACAGCAAGATGCGCAAGCACAAGATTCGGGACGAGGGCCGCGGCCGGCGATCGGCCAGTCGCACGCCGCCCACAAGCGCCGCGTCCAGGCGCGCCGCCCTGGCGCCCGACGAGGAGGCCAGTCGTGCGTGATCGGACGGCGGTGTTGATCGGCCTGGTGGCCGGCGGGGTCGCCGGCGGGGTCGCCGGATGGCTGTGGCTCACCGATGATGGTCGCCGGGTGCGGGCGCGGCTCGAGCCACGGCTGCAGGACCTGGCCAGCCAGGCGATGGCGCTGTCGTCGTCGGCCAGACGCCTGCAGGCTGCCGCCCGCCAGAGTGGGCAGGCGGCACGCGACGTCGCGTCGCGATCGGCCACGCGCTGAGGGCGTGGCGCCAGCTCGGATGACGGGACATTTCCCACGACGAGCCCACCAGCGCCGGTGGGTCGGGGCGCTGGCCGGGCGCGCGCGCCGTGTCGTGTCGCTGTCGGCGCGGGCGGCATGGCGCGGGTTCACCAGCTTTTACAACAGCGACGACCTCACGCACTCGGCGTCGATCGCCTACTACGCGCTCCTCTCGCTGTTTCCCTTCCTCCTGCTCGTGGTGTCGGTGCTCGGCTCATTCACCGAGGACGAGCAGGCGCGGCGGGCCACGCTGGACTTCGTGCTGCGGTACTTTCCCACGCGCCTCGAGTTCGTCAGCGCCCAGATCACCGCGATCCAGCGCACGCAGGTTCCCCTGGGCGTGATGGGCGGGGTGGCACTCACCTGGGCATCGCTGGGTTTCTTCAGCGCGGTCAGCACGACTGTCAACAGCGCGTGGCGCGTCGAACGGCAGCGGAGCTATCTCAAGCACAAGCTCGTCGCGTTTCTGATGCTGGCCGCATCGTGCGGCCTGCTGGCGCTGACGCTGGTGGTGTTCAGCGCAAGCCAGGTGGTTGGCGCCTCGTGGTTTGCGACGGTGGCGGGGCGGTTTCCGTGGTTGATGGAGCTGCGGGGTTTCGGGGTGAGCTGGGCGGCAACCTTCGGGCTGATTCTGGCCGTCGGGCTGGTGTTCTACTTCGTGCCCAACGCGAAGGTGCGCTTCCGCGACGTCTGGGTCGGGGCGGTGATGACGGGCCTGCTGTGGCGGTCCGCCTTTGCGGGCTTCTCATGGTATGTGCGCGATATGTCGCGCTTCAGCGTGCACGGATCGATCGGTGCCGTGATCGTCTTCCTCTTGTGGGTGTACGTGTCGGCGGTGATCCTGCTGTACGGCGTTGAGTTCACGGCTGCCTACAGCCGTATCCGACGCGGCCGCACCGACCAGGCGCCGGCAGCGCCGCCGCTTTCGCCCTGAGCTGCGCCTGAGGCCTGAGGCTAGCGCCCCGGCGACTCGAGGCCTGTGGCCTGATGACCCTGGGGCCACAGCCACGCCGCCCCGCGGACGCCGCTGGAATCCCCGTGCATCGGGGGCACGATCCGCGTCGCGACGTGATCAGAGAAGACGAACTGGTCGAGCCAGCGTGGCACGGCGTCGTACAGCATCGTGACGTTTGACACACCGCCGCCCAGCACGATCACGTCGGGGTCGATCGTGTTGATAACGGTGGCCAGTCCTCGCGCGAGCCGATGCGCGTAGCGATCGAGGGCCGCGATGGCATGGCGGTCGCCAGCGGCGGCGCAGGCGACGACGGTGGCGCCTTTGATTTTGGTGGGGTCGACCCCGGCGCACGCGGCGTAGTCGCGGGCAAGGCCCGGGCCCGAAAGGTACGTCTCGAGGCAACCGCGCTTGCCGCAGTAGCACTCTGGCCCCGGCAGCTCGTCGGCCGCGGGCCACGGCAGAGGATTGTGGCCCCATTCGCCGGCGATCGCGTTGGGTCCGGTAAGCACGTGCCCGTGCACGACCACGCCGCCGCCGCATCCGGTGCCGACGATCACGCCAAACACCACCGGGGCGCCCGCGGCGGCGCCGTCACTGGCCTCTGACAGCGCGAAGCAGTTGGCGTCGTTGGCGAGCCGCACGGGCCGCCCGAGGCGCGCTTCCAGATCGCGGTCGAGCGTCCGGCCGATCAGCCACGTGGAGTTCGCGTTTTTCACCATGCCAGTCGCCGGTGAGATCGCGCCGGGCATGCCGATGCCGACGGTGGCTGTGTGGCCGATGGCCATCTCCGCCGCCGCGACCAGATCGACCAAGGCCTCGATTGTGCCGTCGTAGTCGCCGCGGGGCGTGGCGCGTCGCTCCCGAAAGCGGACCGCGCCGGTGTCGTCGAGCACGATCCCTTCGATCTTGGTGCCGCCCAGGTCGATGCCGATGCGCATGGCTGGCTACACGGACTGCGGACTACGGACTACGGACTTTCAGCGCGGCGATGATCGCGTCGCTGAAGAAGGGGATGTCATCGGGCTTGCGGGACGTGATCACGGGGCCGTCAACGACGACGGGTTTGTCAACGTAGAGGCCGCCGGCGTTCTTGACGTCGATGGCGATCGACGGCCAGCAGGTGACAGTCCGTCCCCGCAGTGCGTTGACCGAGATCAGCAACTGCGGGCCGTGGCAGATCGCGGCCACGGGCTTGTTGGCGGCGATCATGTCGCGCACCAGATCGACCATCGCGTGTCGCATCCGCATGCGATCGGGAGCGTGTCCGCCTGGCACGACGACCGCATCGAAGTCGCGCGCGCGAGCCTTGCCGGCGGCCAATTCGGCGACGATGGCTGTGCCTTTCTTACCGGTGTAGGTGTGGCCGGCAAGAGGACCCACGAGCACGACCTCCAGGCCCGCAGCACGCAGGCGCTCCACCGGGCCGGTGACTTCGCTGTCTTCGAACTCGTCCTCCAGCAGCACGGCCACGCGCCGCGGCTTCTGCTCGTCGGTCATGGGAGATGTATATCACGGGGGATCGGCCTGCGGCCTTCAGCCTTCGGGTGGATTCCGCAGATTCGCAGAGTCTGAGGGCCGAGGGCAGAAGTCAGAAGGCATAATGGTCTCCCATGCCCAACCGCCTCGCCGCCGAGAAGAGCCCGTACCTGCTGCAGCACGCGCAGAACCCCGTGGACTGGTATCCGTGGGGTGACGAGGCCTTTGCGCGGGCGCGTGCTGAAGACAAACCGATCTTTTTGTCGGTGGGCTACTCGACCTGTCACTGGTGCCACGTGATGGAGCACGAGTCGTTCGAGCAGGAGTCGGTGGCCGACGTCCTCAACCAGTCGTTTGTGTCGATCAAGGTCGACCGCGAAGAGCGTCCGGATGTGGACCGCGTCTACATGTCTTTCGTCCAGGCGACCACCGGTGCCGGCGGGTGGCCGATGAGCGTGTGGCTGACGCCGCAGCTGAAGCCGTTTTTCGGCGGCACATACTTTCCGCCTGAGTCGCGGTACAACCGGCCTGGGTTTGTCGAAGTGCTGCAGGCCATCGCGCGCGCGTGGCGCGACGAGCGCGCGCGGATCGAACTGTCGGCCACCGAGTTGGTGCGCCGGATGCGCGAGTCGGCGACCGCCAGCCCCGGAGGCACGGCCGCCCCGGCGCCCGACGTGCTGGCGCGCGGCGTCGCCTCGTTTGCCCAATCCTACGACGCACGGCATGGCGGCTTTGGCAGCGCACCGAAGTTTCCTCGGCCCAGCGAGCTGCTGTTCCTGCTGCGCGAACACGCCCGGACCAACGAGCCAGTGCCTCGCGATCTGGCTCTTCACGCCCTGCGCGCGATGGCGCTGGGTGGTATGCGCGACCACGTCGGCGGCGGGTTTCACCGCTACTCGGTGGACGAGGCCTGGCGCGTCCCGCATTTCGAGAAGATGTTGTACGACCAGGCGCAGCTCGTGCTGGCGTACCTCGAAGCCGCGCAAGCCACCGGCGACCGGTTCTTCGCGCAGGTCGCCGACGACACGCTGCAGTACGTGGGCCGCGAGCTGACGCATCCTGATGGCGGGTTCTATTCCGCGGAGGACGCCGACAGCCTGCCGCCAGGCGCGCCGCCCCACGGCCACAAGGTCGAGGGGGCCTTCTATACCTGGAGCGCCAGCGAACTGCGCCAGGTGGTGGGCAGCGACGCCGACGTCGTGGCGGCCCGCCTTGGCGTGGAAGAGGGCGGCAACGCCCCGTTTGATCCGCAGGGCGAGTTCACCGGGATGAATCTGCTCTACACCGCCGCGTCGGTGGACGATATCGTCGCCCAGACTGGTCGGACCTCCGACGACGTCGCCGACACGCTTGCCCATGCGCGCCTCGCGCTGTTTGCCGCGCGGCTGGACCGCCCGCGGCCTCATCTGGATGACAAGGTGCTGGCGGCGTGGAACGGCTTGATGATCGCGGCCTTCGCGCGTGCCGCGCGTGTGCTGCGCGCACGCCGGTTCGGCCTGCGCGAGACTGCGGCCGCGCATCTGGTGACGGCGCAACGCGCGGCCGGTTTCCTGCGCGACCAATTATGGGACGACGATCGCGCGGTGCTGTTACGGCGCTTCAGGGACGGAGACGCCGCCGTGGACGGTTATGCGGAGGACTACGCCGCGCTGACGTTCGGCCTTCTGGAGCTGTTCCAGGCCGACGGCGACCCCCAGTGGCTGCGCTGGGCCGATCGGTTGCAGTCGGTCCTTGACCAGCGGTTCTACGATCCGATCGACGGCGGCTGGTTCAGCACGACTGGTGAAGATCCGACGGTGCTCATCCGGTCGAAGGAAGATTACGACGGCGCCGAGCCGTCGCCGACGGCGCTGGCGCTGCTCAATCTGCAGGTGCTGACGCATCTGACGCCGGACGCCGAGCGCACCGCTCGCATCACCCATTCGATCGCGCGGTTCGGCACGCGGCTGGGCGAGTACGCGCGCGCGGTGCCGCTGGTGCTGTCGGCGCTGGTGGGCGAGGAGGCCGGCATCGGCCAACTGGTTATCGTCGAGGCCGACGGTGGGGCAGAATCGGCTGCTGCACTGCGCGAGGTGGCGGCGGAGCACTATCGACCGTTTCTGGTCGAAGTGCCCGTCTCGCCAGCCCACGCGCACGCACTCGGTGCAGCGTTACCCCTGGTCGCTGCGATGGGGCCTGGCGAGGGACAGGCGGCCGCGTATCTCTGCGCCGACTTCACGTGCCGGGCGCCGGCGACGACGCCCGAAGCACTGAGGGAGCAACTCGGGCGCTGAAGGTGCGCGTCCCGGCGGAGCGCTGGCGACGCGGGTCCGTAGGGCGTACGTAGGCCGGAACTTTAGTTCCGGCACAGATGCTACAATCGGCCGGATGCGCCTTGAGATCGAGGTCTGGCTGAAGGGCAACGACTTTGCTATCACCGACGTGGTGGAGGCCCCGTTGGGCCCGCCGCGCGGGTGGACCGACGACGAGGTGCGCGTGTTGCTGAAGGAACTGCTGCGCGCCGTGGATCGGGCGAAGTCGCCGGCTGCCGATCGCAATCGGGCCGTGGCGCTGCGCGGCTTCAATTGGATCGTCAGCCCGTTCGAGGGCGGCGGATTCACGGTGGCCGTCGAGATTCAGATTGGCGCAGCCGCGGCCGGGCCCTTCGACGTCGACCCAGTGGAACTGGAAGCGACGATCACGCGCGTGATGGCGGCCGATCGGTTGCCGCATCGTGAGTCACCTGTGGTGCACTGACACCGATGAACGAGCAGCTCCTCATCCGTCTGCGTGGCGAAGCCGTGACCCTCTGGCGTCTCAGCCGTCACGATGACCATCTCCACTGCTTCATCGTCGAGCCCCCCAGCGGCTACTGGCTGGCGATCGAGAAGGGCTCGGACCTGCTGTTCAGCCAGACCTACGCCGACCTGAGCGGCGCGCTGGCGCGTGCGGAGGCGTTGAAGTCGCCGTTAGTCGTGGCCGGGTGGACGGAGGTCTCGGACCACTGATAGTGCCGAGTGCTCGGTGCATGGTGCTGGGTGCGGTGCCAATGTGCCTGGTGCCTTGTGCCGAGTGCGACGTGCCGAGTGCCTGAGGCGACTGCGTGCTCGGCGCACCAGGCACTGACCACGTGGCACTCAGCACCGCACCTGGCACTGAGCACTGAGCACCAGGCACGACGTTGGCCGGGGTGGCGAAACTGGCAGACGCAGCGGACTTAAAATCCGCGGCCTCCCAAAGAGGCGTGTGGGTTCGATTCCCGCCCCCGGCACCACTCCTCGCACAGCGTCTGACAGCCGCATATCAGGGAGTTCAGAAGTCTTGGTACGCGCGGAACACGGCTCGGAAGTACTTCAACACTCGCACGGGATCGGGCGACTCGGGAATCTCCGCGAAGCAGTAGCCCTCGAACGACATCGCTGCCAGCGATGTGAGTAACCGCCGCCACGGGTAGTCTTCGACGAACAGGTCGCGCATATGGACCTGGCCGATCTGGTCGCGCACCAGGGCGAAGTTCGCGTCGAAGCCGCCATCCAGCAGATCCGTCGGGTTCGAGTTCCAGCACACACGCACGCCGGGATGGTTCCCGCCGTAGTCCAGGATCTTGCGGATACGGGGCAGCCGCGACGAGCCCTCGCCGTGCACCTCGAGCTCCACGGTCACGCCGTGCTCGCGGGCAAACGCGCCACACTCGGCGAGCGCTGTGCCGATCTGCTCGAGAGTCTTCTCCTCCGGGACGTCCTTTGGCAGCCCATTGGGGCGTACCTTCACCGACGGCGAGCCGATGTCGTGAGCAAGCTGCACCCAGGCCTTGGTCTCATCGACATTCTTGCGGACGACGGCGAGGTCAGGGGAGTGGTACTCGCAGGTCGTACCCAGGCCGCCAATCCTGATTGGAGAGTCGTCGAACCGCCTGCGGACGTCCACTCGCGCGGCCGGTGAGAGCGAGATCTCGACGCCATGCCGATGTGTCGTTCTCAGCTCCACCGCGTCGAAGCGCGCGTCCGCGAGGTTCGCAATAAGGGTCGGAACATCCCAATCCTTCGCGATGTTGTAGGTGACGGCGCCGAGCTTCAAGCCGGGGCGATTGGCCGTGCCCTGGACGTTTTCGAGTCGCTCGACCCTGCCCAGCGCGGGAAGCACAACGAGGCTGGAAAGCAAATCGCGTCGACGCATGGGGAGGAGCATACTCCCACCGGAGGTGGCGATGGGTGCGTGGTTTCGGCAGGTTGCAGAAGTGACCGCTTCGGTGATCGGGTCGCCGTGGGCGTTTGTCGCGAACGTCATGCTGACGGTCGTCTGGCTCATCCTCGGGCCGGTCTTTCAGTTCTCCGATACCTGGCAGCTCACCATGAACACGGTGGCGTCGCAGGTCACCTTCCTGGTCGCCTTCCTCCTGCAGAACACCCAGAATCGCGACAGCCGGGCGCTGCAATTGAAGTTGGACGAGCTCATTCGGAGCACCGTGGGAGCACGCACGCAGCTCATCAGCCTGGAAGGCCTGAACGACGAGGAACTCGATCGCCTGCAGTCGGAATTCGAGCGCCTTGGGCGGTCGACGCGCGAACGTCCATGAGGTGGCGCGTTGCCCGCTCCGTGCAATTGGTATCTAATGCCCGGAATCAGCGACACTCGTCGTCGCGCCCAGGGATTCCATGACCTCACGGCTCCCACGCTCAACGCGCGCTGCGGCGGTTCTTTCGGTGACGCTGTCGGCGCTGGCGCTTCCAGCGGCGCAGGAAACCGTCGCGCCGTCGCAACCGAAATTCACCGTGCCGGCCGGCTTCGAGGTCGTGCGCGTCGCCGGCCCTCCCCTGGTCGATCGGCCCATCGTCGCGGACTTCGACGAGCAGGGGCGG
This sequence comes from Vicinamibacteria bacterium, assembly GCA_016650245.1. GTDB lineage: Bacteria > Acidobacteriota > Vicinamibacteria > Vicinamibacterales > JAENWD01 > JAENWD01. The sequence continues at coordinate 42,079 of JAENWD010000139.1, read as the reverse complement.
CTGTACGTGGCGGATGCGTCCGGCACGAACGATAAGGTGGAAAAGCAGCTCGCCGATCGTCCGCACCGGATTGTGCGGCTCGAAGACAAGGACGGCGACGGCGTCTTCGACACCAGCGTCGTCTTTGCCGACCGCATGATGCTGCCGCAGGGAGCTATGTGGTTCGATGGGTCGCTCTATGTGGGAGCTCCGCCCAGCATCTGGAAGCTCACCGATACCAACGACGACGGCGTGGCAGATCGGCGGGAGGAATGGTTTGCCGGCAAGACGCTGACGGGATGCGCCAACGACTTGCACGGCCCGTATCTCGGGCCCGACGGGTGGATTTACTGGACCAAGGGCGCATTTGCCGAGCAGACGTACGAGCGGCCGGGCAAGCCTCCGCTGGTGACGCGCGCCGCGCACATCTTCCGCAGGCGGCCGGGCGAGACGCTGGTGGAGCCGGTGATCACAGGCGGCATGGACAACCCGGTGGACGTGGCGTTCACGCCCAGCGGCGAGGCGATGCTCACGGCGACGTTTCTCGAGCATCCGCAGCTCGGTCGGCGCGACGCGTTCATCCATGCGGTCTACGGCGGCCTGTTCGGCAAGCCACATGGCGTGATTGACGGGCACCCACAGACCGGCGACCTCATGCCGCCGGTCAGCAATCTTGGGCCGGCAGCCGTGTCGGGCTTGACCTCGTACGCCTCGCGCACGTTTGGCGAGGGCTACCGCGGCAACTTCTTCGCGGCCCTGTTCAACATGCAGAAGGTGACCCGCCATGTGCTGGAGCCGAGCGGCGCCACCTTCAAGAGCCGTGATTCCGATTTCCTCGTCGCCGACAGCCTGGACTTCCATCCGACCGACGTGTTGGAAGACGCCGACGGCAGCCTCCTGGTCGTCGACACCGGCGCGTGGTACAAGCTGTGTTGTCCCACCTCGCAGCTGGCCAAGCCCGATGTGCTCGGCGCGATCTATCGGGTCCGTCGCCGTGGCGTTGCGCCGGTGCAGGATCCGCGCGGGCTGAAGATCCCGTGGGCCACACTGACGGCCTCCGAGCTGACCGCGCGCCTCGACGATGCGCGGCCGGCCGTGCAGCGACGCGCGATTCATCAGCTCGCGAAACTCGAGGCCCATGCCGTGCCAGCGCTCGATGGCGTCGTCGCGACCGGGCGGTCGGCTGCGCAGCGACGCAACGCGGTCTGGGCGCTGACCCGAATTGCCACCACCGAGGCGCGCGCGGCGGTTCGTACCGCCCTCGGCGATGCCGATCAAAGCGTTCGGCTCGCCGCGTTGCACTCGGTCGGTGTGTGGCGCGATGCCGACGCCGCGCCGCAGCTCCTGGACGCGCTCGGCTCCCGTCTACCCGCGGTGCGCCGCGGAGCCGCCGAGGCCCTGGGCCGCACCGGCGATCCTCGCGCGGTGCCGGCGCTGCTCACGGCAGCGGCGCTGCCGCTGGACCGCGTGGGCGAGCATTCGGTGACCTACGCGCTCATCGAGGTCGCAGATCCGGAATCGACCTCGGCGGGGCTGAAGAGCTCATCGTTGCAGACTCAGCGCGCGGCGCTGCTCGCGCTCGACCAGATGCCCAACGGCGGCCTCCAGGCGGCCACCGTCGTAGCGCTTCTCGAATCTCCCGACCAACAGATGCGCGACACGGCGTGGCGTATCGCCGCGCGCCATCAGGACTGGGGCGTGGCGCTTGCCGGATACTTCCAGCAGCGGATGGCTGAAGTCGGCCAGCGCGCAGAGGATCAGGAGCAACTGCAGCAGAGGCTGGCGCAGTTTGGCACCAACGCGGCCATTCAGCAGCAGCTTGGGGGCATACTGGGTTCGGCAACTCCACACGACGTGCGCGCAACGGCGTTGCGAGCGATGGCGACGTCGCGTGTGAAGGAGCTGCCCGAGGCGTGGCTTGCGCCGCTTGTACGCGCGATGTCGGGCGGCGAGCCGGACATCGCGCAACTCGCCGTCGCCGTGGCGCGGTCGGCGCCGGCGTCGCCATCGGCGTCAACCGACCTGCAGGCCGCGCTCCTTCGCGTCGCACGCGACTCGTCGCGTCCCACCTCTGTCCGGCTCGAGGCGCTCGGATCGTTGAGCAAGGGACTGCCGTCGGTGGAGGCCGACCTGTTCGCGTTGCTGCGCGACAGCCTCGACCCCTCGCAGCCGGTGGCCCTTCGCACGTCTGCCGCCGCCATCGTCGAGAAGGCCCGGCTCGATCGCGATCAGTTACAGGCCCTGGTCGAACTGGTGCGACACAGTGGCCCGCTCGAGCTGCCGCGAATACTGCCCGCCTTCGATCAGGGCAGCGATGAGGCCCTGGGCCTGGCGATGCTTGCGGCACTGGAGCAGGCGCCCGGGCGGTCCAATGTGCGCCCCGACGTACTGCGGCCACGTCTGGCGAAGTATCCGCCCTCGGTGCAGGCCAGCGGCGAGGCCTTGCTCGCATTGCTTCAAGCGGATTCGGTCAAGCAGGCGCAGCGCCTCGATCAGCTCGTGGCAGGCATGGTCGGAGGCGGCGACATCCGGCGCGGACAGTCGCTCTTCAACAGCCCGAAGGGCGCGTGTGCGTCGTGCCACGCGATCGGGTATCGCGGCGGCAAGCTCGGGCCTGACCTGACGTCAATCGGCCAGATCCGGAGCGAGCGCGACCTCCTGGAAGCGATTGTGTTCCCGAACGCCAGCTTCGTGCGGGGCTACGAGCCGCTGATGGTGACCACCACAGCCGGTGCGGTGCACAGCGGCGTGCTCAAGGCGGAACGCCCGGACGAACTGGTGCTGACGATCGGAGAATCGCAGGAAGCCCGCATCCCCCGAGCGCAGGTCGCCGACATGCAGCCGGGCGCGGTGTCGGTGATGCCCACCGGCTACGGTGACCAGCTATCGCGGCAGGAACTGGCGGACCTGCTTGCGTTCCTCAAGGGAACGAAGTGGGGGGCGAACTGAATTACCCGTAGTCTGGAGTCCGTAGTCCGCCCATGATTCAGAAATAAGTCGGAATGCTCGGCGTGTTCGCGGTTGGAAAGACCAGCCTGGTGTCGAGGTATGTCCATAGCATCTTTAGAGCAGGCCCTTGCCAGAGAACGCTCCGGTGTGGCTCGGGTTGACGGCACGCAGGAAGCCGACCCAATCGTCAATCCGTAATAGTCCGTAATCGTCAATCTGCAGTCTGCAATCTGCAATTCTCATCGCAGTCCCGGAATCCGCCGCATGAGCCACAGCATCGCGGTCAGCGCGCGCTGATAGGTCGCTGGCGCAACGCCGGCCGGCAAGGCCAGTGGCACCAGGCGCTGGACTGCAATCGTCTTCGGTCGCGTCACACAGTTGAAGGCGCGCCTCCCGTGCCGATGGCCAGGCCCCGACGCCTTCCAGCCGCTGCTGGGACTGTCGACCGACCCCCACGCAGCGGCGTACGCTTCGTTGATGTTCACCGAGCCGACGGCCAGCCGCCGCGCGACGCTCTCAGCGCGTGCGATGTCTTGCGACCACACGCTCGCGGTCAGGCCGTACGCCGAGTCATTGGCGCGAGCGACCGCGTCGTCGTCGCCGTCGACGGCGTAGACGGCCGCGACCGGGCCAAACGTCTCGTCGCCCCACAGCGCCATCGCCGGCGTGACACCGGTCAGCAGTGTTGGCTCGAAGACGAAGGGGCCGATGTCGGGCCGCCCCGTGCCGCCCACCAGCACCCGCGCGCCCCTGGCCACGGCGTCGTCGACATGCGCGCGGACACGCGCCAGCTGCTTTGCCGAACCCAGCGTGCCGACCTCGACATCCCAATCGAAGCTGCACGCGAGGCGCAGCGCGCGTGTGCGCTCGACCAGACGCGGAACCAGCGTGTCGTGCACCCGCCGGTCGATGTAGAGGCGCTCGTACGACAGGCACACCTGACCGGCGCCGACGAAGCACCCGCGTACGATCCCGTCGACCGCGGCGTCCAGATCGGCGTCATCGAGCACCAGAAGCGCGTTCTTGCCGCCCAATTCAACCGACGCGGGCACCAGGCGCGCGGCGGCCTGCGCCGCGACGATGCGTCCGGTGGCCGTGCTTCCAGTGAAGAGCACCGCGTCGGCCTGGTCGACGAGTACTGGACCCAGTTCGGCGCCCACTCCGGTGACGACCTGCAGGATCGCATCGGGCACGCCTGTCTCTCGCAACAGCGCCAGGGCCCAGAGGGCTGTGAACGACGTTTGCTGGTCGGGCATCGCGACGACGGCGTTGCCGCTGACCAGCGCGGGCGTGATGTCGGTGATGAACAGGTTGAGCGGGTAGTTCCAGGGCACGATGACGGCGACGACACCCGCCGGCGCGGACTCGCAGGTCGTCTTCGTCAGCAGCGGAAGCGCGCCGCGTCGGCGCGAGGGCGCCAGCCATGCCGGCGCGCGCACCGCGTAGTAGCGCAGCACATTGGCGGCGTCGGCCACCTCCTCAAAGGCGTGCCGCCGCGCCTTGCCGGTCTCGAGCTGGATGAGGTCGAGGATCTGCTCCTGGCGCGCCAGCAGCAGGTCGTGCACGCGCAGCAGCAGCGCTGCTCGCGACGCCACCGGCCGTGCGGCCCACGCAGGTTGGGCGGCGCGGCCCGTTGCGGCGGCCTTGACGACGTCCTCAGCGTTCCCTCGTGGGAGGTGCGCGAGGATGCCTCCCGTGAACGGCGCCAGGACTGGCAGGTGTGGCGCCGCCGCAGCCACCGACGCAAGGGCAGCCCATCCGGGAAAGTGCGCGTCGGTCAGCCAGGAGGGCCGCGGCAGCGGGCTCACCTCAACAGCATACCCGCGAGGTTGAAGTAGAAGAGCAGGGTCGCCACGTCGGTCAACGCGAGCACGATCGGACCAGCCGCGATCTTAGGGTCAGCCTTCAGCGCGCGCAGCGCCGTGGGCATCAGCACACCCAGCAGGCACGCGGTGATCATCGCCACGGTGATGGCCAGCGTGAGCACGAGGCCCACGCCTACGGCGCCCTTCCAGACGAAGGCCGACAGGCCCACAAGGGTCCCGCAGCCCAGACCCAGCATCAAGGCGGTGAGAAACTCCTTGCTGAAGCCGCGAGCGAAGACGCGCCAGTTGATTGGGCCGTCAGACAGATTCTGCAGCGTCAGCGTCACCGACTGAATGCTCACGCTTTCGGCCAGAGTGAGCACCACGGGGATGAACAATGCGAGGACGACGAGATGGTCGAGCAGGCCCTCGTATCGGCTGGCCAGCAAGGCGCAGAGCAGGCCGCCGGCGACGTTGCACAGCAGCCACGGGAAACGGTCGAGGAAACTGGTCCACGCCGTGCGGCCTTCGGTGGCATGGACGCCGATGATCTGGAAGATGCCGTCGAAGGACCGCCGCGCCAGCTCCAGGACGTCATCCGTGAACAGGCTGACGTCGACCACGCCGACCAGGCGGCCGCCGGGTTCGACGACGGGGAAGGCGAGGAAACGGCGATTCACGAAGTACTCGGCTGCAACCAGCACGGTCGCCCACGACGGGATCGCCTCGACGTCGTGGATCATGATCGAGTCGATGCGCCCCTCTGGGGCCGTGGTCAACAGGCGCCGGATGGGCACCACGCCGACCAGGCGCTTCTCCTGGTCTACGACGTAACAATAGAGGATGACCTGGGTCGCGGGCAGCAGGCGCGCGCGTTCGAGGGCGGTCGCTATGGTGTCGGCGGGGCTCAGCGTCAGGCCAGCCGGCTGCACGAACGCCACAATTGGGTCGTGCAGTTGCGAAGGTGTGATGGGCACGGCTGACAACCTTATCCCACTTCGCTCGGCCCGAAAATTGGACGGACCTATAATCCACCTCGCATGCATCTTCCGTTTCCCGGCGGCGCGGTCCGCGCCTGGCGTCCAGACGATGCGAGTGCGCTGGCGCGGCACGCAAACAACCGCCGTGTCTGGGCCAACCTGCGCGACCGGTTCCCGTCGCCCTACACCATCGAGGACGCAGACGCGTGGGTGCGCCACTGCGCGCGCGCCGTGCCGGCGACCGACTTTGCGGTCGAAGTGAACGGAGAGGCCGTCGGGGGCATCGGCCTGGTGGTTCGCCCCGACGTCGAGCGGGTTGACGCCGAGGTGGGCTACTGGCTCGGAGAGGCGCACTGGGGACGGGGCGTGATGTCGGGGGCCGTGCAGGCGTTTGTGCCGTGGGCGCTGGAGCGCTTCAATCTCGCGCGACTCCACGCGCACGTCTTCGCGTTCAACCGCGCGTCCGCTCGTGTGCTCGAAAAGGCAGGGTTCGCCCTGGAAGGCCGTTTGCGGCACAGCGCCTTCAAGGACGGCGCGTTGATCGATCAGTTGCTGTACGCACGCGTACGCGAGCAGTGGCGTCCGTGATAGGGCGGACGTGGCCAGCCTCCGGCAAGGCTACGGCGGTCCGCCGAAGTGTTCGCGAAGGCGGAAGGTCCGTGCTACTGGCTCGGGGCCCGCGTCGCGAGGTATGTCAGCCAGCGCGCGGCCACCGGCGGCACCGGCGTGCCGCTGGCTTCGTACCGCGCGGTCAGGTCCTTCAGTCTCACAACGGCATCCCGCTCCTCGCCGGCGGGCCGGGTGGCGAGGTCCGCGAGTGCGAGCCGCAACGCCAGGTCGAGTGCGTCCCGGTCGCCGGTCTGTGTGTCAAGCCAGGGGCGCAGGCGTTCCAGGGCCTCTGCCGGCTTGTCCTGCGCCGCTTGCGCCAGCGTCGCCCGCACCACGAAGCGGTAGTCCTCGGGCCATTTCGCGGCGGCCTCCTCGATGGTCCCGATGGCGGCGTCGGTGTCGCCAAGACGGAGGAAGCCGTCGATGAGAAGCTGAAAGACGTCGGGTGACGAGTCGTCGCCGACCAGCGACGTCTGCCACGCGCCCACGGCCTCGCGGCCACGGCCACCGGCGGCATAACACGCCCCGAGATAGAAGATGCCTGGCAGGAAGTCCGACGACAGGCGCACCGCGGCGCGGAACTCTCTGGCCGCGTCCTCGAACTTGCCCGCCCGATATTGGGCCAGCCCACGCAGAAACACGGCGGTGAGAGAGGCATCGTCTTCAAGCGCGGGCAGGCCGAGCGTCTCGAGACGGCCAGCGGCCACCTCGTCGGCCAGTTGCGACGCAGCCTCGGATGGCGGCGTCTCGGCCAACTCACGCGCTCTAGCCACGGCCGGAGCCAGCAGTGCGGGCGTCAGTACGTGGCCAGGCTGGAAGGCGCCGACCCGCGTCGACAGGTCAGTCTTGAACATCTGACCCGCCGGCACGGCGTGCGCCAGGCGGAACGGGCGCATCTGCACGCTGGTGTTGTCGCCGATCGCGACCACCGCGCGCGCGAGGTATTCGCCGGGTGGCACTAGGCCCAGCGGCAGCAGCGCCTGGGCGACGTACCGGCCCTTGTCCATCGTCTCGCCGAGGACCGCGTCGGCCGAGGCAATGGCCGGCGCCGTCTCGCCCTCGGCGATCTCGATCGTCACTTTCGCGCGGCGCATCAGGTCGGCCGACCTGGAGTACAGCTCGAGGTACGCGCCAAAGGGCTCGTCTTCGATCGTCGTGTCTGCGACCAGACGCACGCCGGCCACGGTGCCGGCGTTGGCGGGCGCCAGCAGCAGGTCGGCGATCTCCACATCGCCAACCGTGGACAGGCTGGCGTCGAGCGGGTGCTCGACGCTGCCCGCGCGTCCGTTGGCATCGAGTACGGCCAGTCGCAGCAGGTACCGTCCTGGTGGCACCTCGATGACGGTCGTTGCCTGGAGCGGACCCGCCGCCGCGGTCCGTACCGGCGCCGCCTTGTTTGTCGTGATCGACGTCCCGGCCACCTTGCCCTTGTCGGTCAGCACGACGTACGCCAGCGTGGCGTCTTCGGCGACCGTGGCATTGCGGCCAAACTCGGTCGTCACCACCACCTTGACGGTCGGCGCACCCGGCGTGCGCATGTTGTAGGTAGCCACCTTGATGGGCAGTTCCGTCGCCAGCAGCGGCTGCTGCAGGACAGCGGCCACACGCTGTGCAGGCGAGGGCGGCACAGGCGCCTCCCTGCGCAACGTGAACTCGCGGCGCGCACGGATGTTGAGGCCTTTGCGATTGACGGCGACCTTGATGCGGTGGGACCTGCCATCGCGGTCCTCCGGCTCAGGTTCGGCGCTCAACAGGTAGTACGCGGTCATCTCCTTGGCGATGCGCTGAAAGACGTCGTTGCCGGTGCCAATCGACGTGAACATCGAGCCGCGTGTGATGCCGGCGATCATCGCCAGCCCATCGGTCGCCAGTTGCCGGTCCTGCATCATCGACGGCGACTGCCGGCTGCGAGAGGCATCGGCGATGATCGACTGATCCAGGTGCAGGCTGTAGATGGTCGTGCGCGCGGCCGCGGCCATCGCCGCCATGCCGCCGATCTCCACGCGGTCCTCTGCCAGTGCCAGTCCCTCGGAGATCCACACCACCGTCTTGGGCGCGTCGATCTTCGTAAACGAGTTCAGGAGGGCGCGCAGCGTCTGCAGCGAGTTCATGCCGCGCTGGCGATTGACCATCGCCGTCGATCGCGCCTGGCTCTCGAGGCTGGTGCGGCAGACCGCGATGCCTTCCTCCGTGCGCTCGTTGACGCATTCGCGCTGCACGACGCGCTCGAGCGCGCCGGAGTCGCCGCGATCGATGTCGAAGGCCTCGGACATGCCGATGCTGTAGATCCCGTCGGTGAAGAAGGACCCCCGGCCGACCACGCGTGTCAGCGTCTGCTTCACTTTCTCGCGATCGGTTGTGAAGTCCACGCTGGCGCCGTTGGGAAACGCCAGCACGCCGACACGATCGGCGCCGGCGAGCTGATCGAGGAAGCGAGAGGCGGCGACGGTTGCTCCGCGGCCCCCACCGACGCCGATGCCCTCGAGATCGAAGACGATCAGGACAAGGCGTCCCCCGACAGCCGACTCATTGGTCGTGAAGGGGAGCTTGCGGCCCGCCAGCGTCGGCGCCGGTCCCGGCGGGTCCTGCTTGATGAACTGCGCCGACACGACACGCCGCGGCGACCCGTCGATGGTGAGGACGAAGTCCTCCGGTGTCAGGCCGGCCACCGGCTCGCCGCGGTCGGTGACGACGGTCGCATCGATCGCGATCAGCTCGGTGGACGCGCGGAAGGTGGGCTGTGCCGGTGGCGTCGGGGGCTGTTGTGCCCGGAGCGTGATCGCGGCCAGCACCCAGACCGACGCCAGCCCGACGAGGGTTCGTGTCGTCATGGCTTCTTCTTTCCTCCGGCCGCCCGGTAGCCCTGCCGATGGCGCACCTGGTGTTTCTGTGCGGGCAACTCGACCAGGATCTTGCGCAAATTCCCGTCGTGCGCGTCGTTTGACGAAGCGTACGACAGCAAGTACTGATTCGAGAGCTCTTCGACGATGTCGGCGAAGACCTTCTCGAGCTCGTTGATGTCGTCGAGCAGAAACGAGCGTCCGCCGCTCATCTGCGACATGCGCGCCATCACCTGCGCGAGGTCTTTGTCCTTGACGCTGCGCCCGAGACCGATCGTGTAGATGGTCGCGTCGCTGGTTTCGAGCCGCGTCTCCACGCGCGTGAGGGTGGCCACGGAGTTCTGGTCCTCGCCGTCGCTGAAGACGACCAGCGCGCGGCGACCGGGCTGCTTGCCGACGGTGTTGAGCGCGGTGAGCATCGCGTCAAACAGGGCCGTGCCGCCCCACGGTGCCAGCCGTTCGACGGCGCGCACGCGCAGGGCAGGCTCGGTGGCCCGCCGTGCCAGCGTGAAGATGTTGTCGTTGAACGCCAGCAAGGTCACCTGGTCGGCTGGCCTCAGCGCAGTGAGGAAGGTGCGTACGGCCGCCTTCAACGTCGGCATCGCCTCGGTCATGCTGTGGCTGACGTCGACGGCCACGACGATTTCCAGGGGGACGTTCTCGCCGGCAAACGCGGTCAGGCGTTGCAGCACGCCGTCCTCCTTCACTCGAAACTGATCTTTGGTCAGTCCCTTGACGAAGCGTCTCTGGTTGTCGACAACGGTCGCCGTCACCTGCACGACCTCGACCTCGACGGCCTCGATGTAGCCGGCGCTTCGCGTGCGTGAAGTGGCCACCAATCTGGCGCCATCGGCCAGGGTCGCCACGGCACGCACGACGTGCTCCTTGAGTCCAGCCCCGGCGTCCCAGTTGCACTCGAACGGCGGGAGCAGCACCGTGCAGACGCTGCGTCCGTCGGCGAAAAACGTGACCACGCGGACCTCGCCAGGCGCCTTGGCGCGCACCTGCAGCAAGACCGGCCCCGTGATGTAACTGCCCTCGGCCGGCGAGCTGATCACCAGCGGTTCGAGGGCGGGCACTTGCGCCCAGGCGGCCGCCGGCAGAACGATTGCGGCGAGCACGGCCGCAGGCATGACACGTCGCAGCATCACGGATGTCCGTTGGTCGGTGCCTGGACGGGCTCCAGCGGCACCAGCGGTCCGCCGGCCGTCAGCGCGGCAATGTAGTCGTCGAAGCGATCGGCGGTCACGCGGTCGACCTGTCGGGCCAGCGTGAACCAGTCGTCGCCGTGCAACGGGCGCGCCTCATCAAGATAGTCCTGAAGAGCGGAGGCCAGCACGCCACGCGTGAGCGCTGCAGGCAGGTGCCGCTCGTCGAGCACCTCGAGCACCCGCAGCTTCAGGTCCGTCATGCGCGAGGCCAGTAGCCCCGCGCCTGCCCGGCCCGCGTAGTGTTGCACCGATGGCGGGGCGGGGAACTGGAGGCACAGGCAACCGCTGCGCGGCGTGTCGGCCGCGCCCCACGCGGCCGGCAGTTCGGCGTCGGCGGGGCGTCCGAGCACGACCAGCTCAGTGCGCATGAGCAGCGGCGCAACCTGATCGGGCAGGTGCGCCCCCGCCCAGGCGATCGCCTGGCGGCGGCGGCCGTCCAGGTCCAGGGCGTCGAGCCGTCCCTCCAGCCGATCGGGCGACTCGGCCATCGCGCGGCCGTCTCGCAGCCACGCAGCCACGCGCGTCGCGGTGGCCTGATCGAGATCGGCGGCGTCGGTCAACGCCAGACCGAGCATGAACGTGCGGCGGTCGCCGTCGTTGAGCGTGGGCCGATCATCGGGCCGATCGAACCGTGTGCGACGCAGCGCCAGGCGAGCCAGGCCGACATCGAGGCCCAGGAGCGCGCCGCGCAGGTGCCAGGGCTCGCCGTCGCCCGAGGTCTCGACGGGCAGCTCCCAGGGCGTTTCTTCGCGGCCTGCGCCGCTCATCAGTCGCACCCCGTAGTCGTGTCGCCGCGCGACATTGCCCGCCAGAAAGGCCTGGCCCTGCGGGTCGCCAAGCCAGATGGCGTAGAGGAGCGACGTCAGCACGTCGGCCAGCGCGGCGTCCTCGGCCCGCCCGAGGCGAGTCGCGATGGCGCCCAGGCGCTTCAAATCACCGCGCGCCCGGACGCGGGCCAGGTCGCGCGAGGCCTGTTCGGACAGCGACGCCAGATCCGGCGGCGGCGACGCGGTGATGCGCTCACTGGGCTCGATCGGTGCCAGCGCGGTGCGCAGCTGATCCAACCAGGCCGCTGCCTGGCGCGCGGTGTCGAGGCTGTCGCCTTTGGCCAGTGTGGCGCCGAGCCGGCACAAAGACAGCGCGGTGTCGAGCGTGTTGCCCCCCTGCAACCTGCGCGCTTCCGTGAGGCGCGCCAGCTCCGGCGCGGCGACGTCGACGCGATAGGGGTGTGCCTCCCAGGTCACCGTGCCCGGTGCGGTGGTGCTGGCCGGCGCGCGGAGTCCCGCGACCGCTTCAAGCACCGTCGCCTCCGGCGAGGCCCCTTCAAGCGACGGGTTGTGGCCGAGGGCGGGCAGAAGTGCCGTGTCGAACCAGCGGGCGACCGCACGTCCGTAGCCATCGCGCGACGGCTCGATCTCACTCAGCGATGCCACCAGCCTCCGCCCGGCCTGATCGTCGAGGGCCCGTGCCTGATGCGCCCGGGTGACCAGCATCAGCGGCGCCTGATACAGCGCCAGCCCGATTTCGAGCGCGGCGGCGTCGTCGGCGACCTCGGTCACGCGTTCGGCGTGGGCGACCATCCGCGTAAGCACTGCGACGTCGTTGATTCCGATCCGTTCGAGCGCCAGCATCAACGCCGGATAGCGACGGTACCCGCGAACCAGTCTCGCCAGGTCGGCGGCCGATGCGCCCGCCAGCCGATCGGTCAGGCGCTCGGTGAATTCGTAGACGAGCAGACGCTCGACGCGCACGGGCAGGAGCGCATCGGTCAAGCGCCGTAGCAGCCAGCCCGGCTCGGCGCGCTCCCCCCCGTCGAGAGTCACGCGCGAGGCGACGTCGTCGGGCAGCCGCCGCTCGCCGAACGCGACCTCCCAGAATGCCTTGGAGTGGCGAAGCCGCCCGGTTGCCGGATCTGTGCGCAGCACTGGCAGCAGCAGCGCCGCGTCGGCGCCGAGGCGCACGAACGGGAAGTCGCCGAGCTTCCAGCTCGGCTCGATGCGCGTGAAGGCGCGATACACGCTGCGCGCCTGATCGAGCGGCGTCGTGTCGGAGGTCGCGCCACGGAAGACAAGGCCGAGCCGCGCGGCGTCAAGTCCCGCCACCGTATCGGTGAAGTAGAGCAGCCGTCCGTCATCGGCGTCGACGAGTGCGGCCATCGCGCGAGCGGGATCGGTGAGCGGCTCGCCGACCAGCGCGGCCCAGGTCGCGGCGTTGTCGTCGCCCCCGGGCAGCTCCAAGCGGCCATCGCGGACCTTCAGCACCTGCGCGAAGGCCGCAAACACGCCGGAGTGGCGTTGGTAGAGACGGCGGAGCAGCCCTGGGTCGCCCGCCACAGTCGCCAGCGTCTCGCGATCGAGCTGGAGCAGGCCGTAGCAGAGCATCGCCGCGCGCCGGTCCTGCAGCACCGCGCTGACCAGGTTCAGGTCGGTGACCGCGTTGCCAAGCAGGTCGCGCCACATCGAGACTGGCAGTGGCACTGGGACCAGTTCAGCCGGGCTTCTGGGTGGAGACGCGAAATAACGTCGAACCGTGTCGAGTGCCGCGTTCTCGCGCTCGCTCGAGGCGTGCACGACGCGGATGAGCTCGCCGACGACGATGGCGACCGGGACGTCGGGGGCCATCCCAAGTCGCGGCAGCAATCCGGCGCGGCCACCAGGCAGCGACACCATCCCCCAGTCGGGCGCTGCGGCCCAGGCCGGGGCGGCCAACACCAGCGCGCAGAGCGTCGGCAGCAGGCGTCCCAGGCGGACCAGCATCGGACTATTGTGTACGTAAGTCTGCACGAGTCATGTCGCGATCAGCGGCGCCGGGAGGGGGCGGCTCCACTATACTCGTCGCTCACCCGCGATGACCTCGCTGCTGCCGACGCAATTGTTTCCGATCGACGACGACGAGCGGCTGTTCATTTCGCCCCTCATCAGCGACTGGTCGCTCGTCCACGATCGGGGCATCGAGGTCATCATCGACTTGGAGGGCGATCTCGACCAGGGTGTGTCCACCAGGCCTGGCCACCTGCTCTACATCTACCATCACATCTACGACGAAGACCTGCCGGATCTTGCGCGGATGCGGGCGCTGGCCATGCTCGGTGCCCACTTGATTCGCAGCGGGCAGAAGGTATTGGCGCACTGCGGCATGGGCTTCAACCGGTCGGCCCTGCTCGCCGGGCTGATCCTCACCGAACTTGGGGTGGACGGCTCCGCCGCCGTCGAGCGACTGCGAGAGCGGCGTCCAGGCGCGCTCTTCAACGAGCGGTTCGCCGAGTATCTGGCGAGCGTGAAGGGGCGTAGCCCTTACGCGGGTTGATCTTGGCCGGCTCGGACGACTAAGCTCCGGCAAATGTCCCTCACACGACGCTCCTTCCTCGGCGCGGGCCTTGCCGCGTTGCCACTGAGTTCTGTTGCCGCGCATGCACAATCGCCCGGCCCCAGGCCCGTACCGAAGGCCCGACCCGTCAAGCTGGCGGTCTCGAGCTACTCGTATTGGCACTTCCGCGGGGAGCGCACGCCGATCGAGCATGTGATTGACGATGCGGCGCGGGTCGGATTCGACGGCGTCGAGATCCTGCACCGCCAGATGCCCGAGGAAGGCGCGGCCTATGTCAACGGCCTCAAACAGCGCGCCTTTCGCGCGGGTGTCGATCTCGTGATGCTCTCCATCCATCAGGATTTCGTGACGCCAGACCTCGCCGAACGGCAGAAGGACATCGACCACACGAAGCGCTGCCTCGAGCTGGCCGCCCGGCTCGGCATCCCGTCCATCCGGCTCAACTCGGGCCGCTGGAACACCATCGCGTCGTTCGACGATCTGATGAAGGTCAAGGGCGAAGAGCCGCCGATCGCGGGATTCACCGACAACAACGCCTTCGACTGGGTCATCGAGTCCATCAACGCCTGCCTGCCGACCGCGCAGAAGGAAGGCGTCGCGATGATGATTGAGAACCACTGGGGCCTGACGACCAAGGTGGAAAACGTCATCCGGATCCACAAGGCGGTCAACTCGCCATGGCTGGGTGTGAACCTGGACACGGGCAACTACCCTGAGGACCCCTACCCCGGCATCACGACGTTGGCGCCGTACGCGTCGATCGTGCAGGCCAAGACGTATTACGGTGGCGGCGAGTGGTACACACTGGACCTGGACTACACGCGGATCGCCGGCATCCTGCGTACCGCCGGATTCTCCGGCTGGGTCTCGCTCGAAATGGAGGGCAAGGAGGACCCAGCTACGGCGGTGCCCAAGAGCTACGCGCTGCTGCGCGACGCATTTGCATAGGCCAGCGCGGTGGCGCTGGTCGCCGCGTTCCCAGGAGACTGCATGCTGAAGGAATTCCGAGAGTTCGCCATCCGCGGCAACGTGGTGGACATGGCCGTGGGCCTGATCGTCGGCGCGGCATTTGGCACCATCGTGACCTCGCTGGTGAACGACGTGATCATGCCGCCGGTCGGACTGCTGTTGGGCGGCGTTGACTTCGCGAACCTTTTCGTCGTGCTCAAAGAGGGGGCCAAGGGGCCGGGCCCCTACGCGACGCTGGCCGATGCGAAGACCGCCAGCGCCGTGACGCTCAACATCGGCGTCTTCATCAACGCGATCATCAGCTTCACGATCGTCGCCTTCGCGGTGTTCATGATCGTCAAAGGCGTCAACGCCGCGCGCCGGGAACCAACCCCTGCGCCGGCCGCGCCGCCGGCTCCCACGCCAAGCGAGCAGCTGCTCGCCGAGATCCGCGACCTGCTCAAGACGCGCTAGCCTCCCGATCGAGAAACCACCGCACGCGCGGACCGCTGCGCGCGACGACGGCCACCGGCAGCGGCGAGTGCGGCACGGCGCGTGCCTCCGCAATCGCCGCCGCCTTCTCCGCTCCGAAGGCGACAAACCAGATCTCGTGCGAGGCGGCGAGTGCGGCCAGCCCCAGGGACAGTCGGTCCGGCGGCGGCTTGGGCGCGCCGTGCACCGCCAGCACCCACGCTGACGACTGGCGCCAGCCATGGAGCCCTGGGAAGAGCGATGCGACGTGGCCGTCCGGCCCCACGCCAAGCATGACCAGATCGAGGCGCGGCGGCGTCCCTGCCACCTCGCACAACGTGAGCGACGCCAGCCGCGCGGCGGCTTCGGCGCTGCCGCCGGACGTCGTCATCGGGTGAAACGACGGGCGCAGCGTATCGAGGTGGTCCAGCCACTGCTCGCGGACTGCGCGCGCGTTCGAGTCCGGGTGATCGGGGGCGACGAGCCGTTCGTCAGCGAGGAAGACGTCGATGCTCGACCACGGGAGGGCTTGACGCGCCATTCGAGGAAAGACGCGGCTGGCGATGGACCCACCGGGGACCGCACACCGGAATCGTCGTCCGGCCGTCGCGGCGCGCATCACCGCGCCGGCAAATGCCTCGGCGACCTGTTCCGCCACGATCTCGGGAGTCACGCGATCGAGTCTAGCGCGTCTGGGTGCGGCCGCCCGTGCCGCACGAGTCGGTATGCTATTCTCGCGTTTGCGCGCGTCGCTTGAAGCGCGCGAGGAGGATCAGACGCGGCCATGCGAGTGGCAGTAGCAGCGGATCACGCGGGCGTCGCCTTGAAGCAGCATCTGGCTGAATGGCTGCGCGGGCAGGGCCACGAGGTCATCGACTTCGGGACGCACTCGACCGAGCCGGTGGACTATCCCGACTACGCCGAAGCCGTCGGACGCGCGGTGCTCGACGGCCGCGCAGAGCGCGGACTGATCGTCTGCGGGAGCGGCGTGGGCGCCTGTGTCGCCGCCAACAAGCTGCCCGGTATCCGCGCAGGGCTTTGCCACGACACCTACTCGGCCGCGCAAGGCGTGCTGCACGACGACGTCAACGTGCTGGTGCTGGGTGCGCGCGTGATCGGGTCCGCGCTGGCCGAGGCATTGGTCACCTCGTTTCTCGCCGCCCGGTTCACCAACGCGGAACGCCACGTGCGACGCCTGAACAAGGTCAAGGCGCTCGAAGCCCGCGCGCTGATGCACACGGACACGGGCGAGCCTTCATGAGCGTGTTCGATCAACTGCCACAGCCGCTGCGCGGCGACGTCGAGATCGCCGCTGCGGCCTGGACCTCCGCCGACAGCACCAGACGTCTTTGGGCGCGAGATGCCTCGCTCTGGACTGGCGCGGACGAGGACCGCTGGCTCGGCTGGCTGAGTGCGCCGGCGGATGCCGCAGCCGCCACGCCCGCGCTCGAGGCCTTCGCCCAACACGTGAGGGCCGACGGCTTCACCGATGTACTGCTGCTGGGCATGGGCGGGTCGAGCCTGTGCCCAGAAGTCCTGGCCGAGTCGTTCGGGCCGCAGGCCGGTTCGCCGCGGCTCCATGTGCTCGACTCGACCGATCCCGCGCAGGTCGAATCGCTGGACCGCCGCGTCCCACTCGCCTCGACGCTGGTCATCGTCGCCAGCAAGTCCGGCTCCACGCTCGAGCCCAACATCTTCAGCGCCTACTTCTTCGATCGCATGGTGGCCACGGTCGGCGCGGCGCAGGCGCCCCGGCACTTCCTTGCGATCACGGATCCGGGGTCGAAGCTGGAAGCGGCGGCCAGGCGCGACGGCTTCCGCGGCATCTTCTCGGGCGCGCCGTCGATCGGCGGCCGGTACTCGGCGCTGTCGCCGTTCGGTCTGGTGCCAGCCGCGGCGATGGGCCTCGACCTGGCGCGCTGGGTGGAGAGCGCCGCGACCATGGCCACGCGGTGTGCACACGCAACCGTCGAGGGTAATCCCGGTGTTGCGCTTGGACTCGTGATGGGGACCAGTGCCCGGCTTGGCGTAGACAAGCTCACCGCGATCGTCTCGCCGCGCATCTACGATCTGGGCGCGTGGCTGGAGCAATTGGTCGCCGAGTCCACCGGGAAGAACGGCCACGCGATCATTCCCGTGGATCGAGAGCCCCTCGCGGCCCCAGCGGCGTATGGCGCCGATCGCTTGTTTGTCTACCTCCGGCTGTCAACCGCGCCCGACGACGCCCAGGATGCGGCAGTCCAGGCCCTGGTGTCGGCCGGCCGGCCCGTGGTGCGGATTGACGTCCCGGACGTGTACGGCTTGGCAGGGGAGTTCTTCCGCTGGGAGATCGCGACGGCCGTGGCCGGCGCGGTCATGGGCATCAACCCGTTCGATCAGCCCGACGTCGAGGCCAGCAAGATCGAAACGCGCACGCTGACCGACGACGTCGAGAAGACGGGGCACCTGCCGGCCGAGACGCCCATCGTGGCTGACGCGACGATGCGCCTGTTCACCGATGCGTTCAACGCCGAGTTGCTATCAGCGCTGGCCGACGACGCGAGTCCGGCTGCCTGGATTCGCGCGCAGCTCGATCGGCTGAAGACCGGCGACTATCTCGCGCTGCTTGCGTACGTGCCGATGACCGACTCGCACGAACAGGCCTTGACGGGCATGCGGGTCGCGGTGCGCGATCGCCGGCAGGTCGCCACGTGCGTGGGCTTCGGGCCGCGCTTCCTGCACTCGACCGGGCAAGCCTACAAAGGCGGCCCCAACACCGGGGTCTTCCTGCAGATCACCTGCGAGGACGCGGTGGATCTGCCGGTGCCCGGCGCACGCTATTCCTTTGGCGTGGTGAAGGCGGCGCAGGCGCGCGGCGACTACCAGGTTCTCGTCGATCGGCAGCGCCGCGCGCTGCGTGTGCATCTGGGCAGCGATGTCGCCGCCGGGCTGGCGGGGCTCGAGCAGATCATCGTCGAGGCCATGCGCGCCTGAGTCACGCCCGTGAAAGCGTCTTCCCTTCCCGCAGGTCACGCCATGCAGATTGGACTGGTCGGTCTCGGAAAAATGGGCGCCAACATGGCGCGCCGCCTGATGAAGGCCGGCCACTCGTGTGTCGTGACCGACCTGAGTGCCGACGCTGTGGCGGCGATGGCACGCGATGGCGCCACCGGCGCCGGTTCGCTCGAGGCGCTGGTCGGCAGCCTGGCGCAGCCACGCGTCGTGTGGGTGATGGTACCGGCGGGCGATGCCACCGAACGCACGGTGGCGACGCTGGGCGCGCTGCTGTCGGCCGGCGACGTCGTCGTCGACGGCGGCAACTCGTGGTTCAAAGACGACGTGCGACGTGGCGCGGCGCTTGGCGCCCGGGGCATACGCTATGTCGATGCGGGCACCAGCGGCGGGGTCTGGGGAGCCGACCGTGGCTATTGCCTGATGGTGGGCGGAACCCCCGAGGCTGTCGCGCACATCGAGCCGATCCTGCGCACGCTGGCGCCAGGTGAATCCGGCATCGCGCCCTCACGCGGCCGCGACGGCAAGACCAGCACCGCCCACCTGGGGTACCTGCACTGCGGCCCGGTGGGCGCGGGCCACTTCGTGAAGATGATCCACAACGGGATCGAGTACGGCATGATGCAGGCCTTCGCCGAAGGCTTCGACATCATGCGCCACGCCGGCGACGAGACGCTGGCGCCGGATCACCGCTACACACTCGACCTGGCCGACATCGCCGAGCTCTGGCGTCGCGGCAGCGTCGTGTCGTCGTGGCTGCTCGATCTGAGCGCGATCGCGCTGGCCGAGGATGCAGACTTGGCCGAGTACACCGGCTTTGTGCAGGACTCCGGGGAGGGCCGCTGGACGATTCTGGCCGCCATCGAAGAGGCCGTGCCTGCCGATGTGTTGTCGGCGTCCTTATACGCCCGCTTCCGCTCCCGCCAGGGCCACACGTTTGCCGAGAAGATGCTGTCGGCGATGCGGAAGCAGTTTGGCGGCCACGTCGAGCCGGGGAAGGCCTGAAACGCTCAGGCGATGGAACGGGCGGCGCGCCGGTCGGAAGCCGCCGCCATGTCCATCGCTCGCGGGTCGACCAGCAGGCGCAGGGCGTAGCCCGACGGCATGCCGGTGGTCGGCTCGGAAGGGCCGACCCGATAGACGGCCGAAAGCACACGGCCATCCTTGAGCGCCGGCGGCAGGACGGTGGTCGCTCGCTCGTCGCGCTCAATCTGCAGGAACACGAGCCGGTAGAGGGGGATGGGCTCACCGCCCCGGCATTCGAGGTAGACGCCGTCAGCACTGACGTCGCGGGTGACGACGGTTGCAAATCGGGGAATGCCACGCGCATCGCGCCAAGTGAGGCGCCCAGTGACGTTCACCGGCTGACGCTCCAAACGGCGATGGCGGCGAGACTGAGCGGCGGTCTGATTTTGGCGAATCGTCACGAGGTTCTCCCGGAAACTACCCCGTAAGAGAATCAACCCTTGCGCCGCCCCTCGCGTGGCCCCGCGCAATATCGCCGGAAGTGTTTTATCTAGAGACAGTTGCCGGTCGTTTCCGGGCGTCGAGATCTCGTTGACGTACGAATAGGAAGTATCCAGTCAACGCTTTGGCTGATTACTTAATATCCACCGGCGCAGGGGCGTCGAACCCCAGCCGCCGGAGCTTGAGATACAGGCCACGGCGTGTCAGCCCGAGCTGACGCGCGGTTTCGGAGATGTTGCCCGCCGAGCGATCGAGGGCGTTCCGGATCAGGTCGCGTTCCAGTTGGTCGACGGCGACGGCCAGGGTCGTCGCCGTCGTGCGGGTTGTGGTCACGCCGGGCGAGGGCGAGTCGCTGTCCAGTCGCGCGAGTTCGGGCGACAACAGGTCGGGCGTGACGGAGGTGCCGGCAAGGCTCATGGCCACGGCGCGGCGGATTTCGTTGCGGAGTTGACGGACGTTGCCTGGCCAGAGGAACTGCGCGAACAGATCGAGGACGTCGGGGCTCAACTCGACGTCGGGCTTGGCGAGTTCTTCACACGCCTCGCGCAGGAAGAAGCTGCTCAAGTGCGGGATCTCCTCGCGACGCTGGCGCAGCGGCGGCACGTGCAACCGGATCACGCTCAGCCGGTAGAACAGGTCCTCGCGAAACCGCCCTTCGCCGACACGCTGCTCGAGATCGGCGTTTGTGGCGGCAATGACTCGCACGTCCACGTGCTGCGGGCGGGTCTCGCCAAGCGGCATGATCTCGCCTTGCTCCAGGAAGCGCAGCAGCTTGGGCTGCACGTCAATTGGCAAGTCGCCAATCTCGTCCAGAAACAGCGTGCCCCCGGCCGACGAGCGTACTAAACCGGGCTGGTCGGTGTGCGCGCCGGTGAAGCTGCCGCGGCGATGCCCGAACAACTGGCTGTCGGCAAGCTCCCGCGTGGTGGTCGTGCAGTTGAAGGGGAGGAAGGTGGCGCTCGACCGGGGTGAGCCTGCGTGGATGGCCCGCGCAACCAGCTCCTTGCCGGTGCCGCTTTCGCCGGTGATCAGCACGGTCAGCGCGGTGGTCTGCAGTCGCTTGATCTGGTCGACCACCCGTGCCATGGCGGCGCTGGCGCAGAGGAATCCGGGAATGAGCGGTTCCAGCGGCCGCTCGATCGCCACCACGTCGGCGGCCCGCGCGGGTCGCTCGCGCGCCTCACACAGTTGGAAGCCCTGCCGCGCCACGGCGGCCACCATGCGCAAGCGCCGCTCGACCAGATGGCCGGGGGGCCGCGACACGGCAAGAGCGGCCAGCCGCGCGGCTGGCCCTTCGTGCCCCAGCGGCTCGACCATCACGCGGAAGTCGCCCAGCTGCTGGCTGTGTCCGGCCACGCGCGCCAACGACCGCGCAAACGCCAGATCGCAGCCGGCGTGCGCCACCACGCGGGGTTCGTCGCGGCCGTCGCGCACCAGCACCACCGCCGCGTCGGCCGCGGCGATCTCGAGCAGCGCGGAGGAGGTCTCACGCGCGAGCAACTCAGGGAGCGCCGCCGCATCGACGATGCGCCGCACCACCGCGTCGTCGGCATCCGCGGGTGCGCCGACGAACTCCCCGCTGCCTGGCTGATCCAGCAGCGCGCGGGCCGCCTCGACATCCCGCGCGTCGCGGGCCGCACCGAGCTCGCCGAAGATCGCGCCGGCCTGATCCAGCGTACGTACGGCCAGCGAGCGGGCGCCGGCACGCGCGGCGACGCGGCCGAGCGCCAAATGGCTGAGGGCCGACTGATAGCGTTCGCCGAGCAGATCGCACACCGTCGCGCTCTGCGACAAGTCGTGATAGCCCTCGGTGGCGCGCCCTGTCGCCGAGGCCACCACGCCTCGCACCCGGAGGTACTCGCCCCAGGCGCCAGGCGTCGTGCGCGGGTCCACGTGAGCGGCGGTGCGGTCCAGCCGCTGCTGCGCCTCGGCGTGCTGCCCTGCGTGCACCAGGGCGTCGGCCGCGATCAGGTACGCGTGCACCTGGTCGGCTGGCGGCACGCCAGGCGAGGCGGCGATCGCATCGGCCAGTGCCACGGCACGAGCGAAGTCGCCACGACGTGATGTCAGTCGCGCTTGGACGAGTCGCAGCGACCAGTCGTACCAGCGCGGCGTGTGCGCGTCGTAGACGCCAAACGCGTCGCGGGCCTGCGCAAGCGCGTCGGCACACGCGTCGTAGTCGCCGCGAATCAGGTGAATCTGGGCAAGACTGTCGAAAATCGCGCCCGTCGTCTCGTGGTAGAGCAGCGGCGTGCGCACGGAGAGTGCGGCAGTGAGCGCCTCGGCGGCGCGTGAGAGTTGCCCGAGGCGAATCGCGATCTGTCCCAGGGTGCCAAGCGCCACGGCCAGCCCGTGCCCGGGCGGATACTGCTGATGGAGCGCGACGGCCCGCTCGGCCAAGGTGAGCGCCTGCTCATAACGATGCCGGATCATCGCGACGTTGGCCTGGTTGCCGCACGCGATGGCCACGACGTCGTCAGCCTGCACGGCCTGAGCGAGCCGTTCGGCCTGCCGCAGGGCCATCAGCGCCTCGTCGTATCGCCCTTGCTGGGCCAGGCCGCTGCCCGACAGCGAGTGAACCAGGGCGAGGTTGCGCTTGTCGCCGACGGCGTGCAGGGCCGTGGCGGCTGCACTGAAGTGGTCGGCGACCGTCGCCTTGTCGCCGACCAGCGTGTAGCAGCGCGCGAGCTCGAAGTGGGCCAGGCCGACGGCGCGCAGGTCGTGCGCGAGCTCGGCGTACTTGAGTGCCTTCAGGTGCAGGGCGACAGCGCGCGACTGGTCGCCGCGGGTCGAGGCCACGCGCCCGTGCAGGCGCCAGAGGTTGGACAGCGTCGTCGGCGGGACCGACGATTCACGAAGGGAGTCGGGGGGGCGACCGAGGCTGGCACTGGCTTGCGTCAGGTCATCTTGCAGCAGCCAGGCGTCGGCGAGCAGCACGCGGAGCGCCAGCTCGTCCTCGCGGGTGAGGGCGCTGGATCGAAGGGCTGGCTGGAGTAATTGGGTGGCGTCGGTACCGCGG
Organism: Vicinamibacteria bacterium; assembly: GCA_016650245.1. Taxonomy (GTDB): domain Bacteria; phylum Acidobacteriota; class Vicinamibacteria; order Vicinamibacterales; family JAENWD01; genus JAENWD01. Next base: position 19,483 of record JAENWD010000139.1, on the reverse strand, counting down.
CCGCGCTCGAGCGCGTTGTGCGCGCGAGCCAGCAGGGGCTGAAGGGCCACACTTGCCATGGCTACGAAGTATACGCCTTACGCCTTGCTGGGCTGGTTGAGCCTACGTTAGAATGGCGGGCCTTGAAGCTGACGGCGTACGGTGTGACACACCCGGGCCGCGTCCGCCCGAATAATGAGGACGCATTGCTGTGGGATGTACCGGCGGGACTGTTTGTGGTTGCCGACGGCATGGGCGGCCATCAGGCAGGCGAAGTTGCCTCGAAGATGGCGGTCGAGACGGTCCAGAGCTTTCTGGAGTCCAGCAAGGGCGATCACGACCTGACGTGGCCGTTTGGCTTCGATCCGACGCTGTCGACGAACGCCAACCGGCTGGTCACGGCTGTGCGCCTGGCCAATCGCAAGGTCTATCAGGCCGGCGAAGACAAGCCGGACCTGGCCGGCATGGGCACGACCATTGTCGTCGCCCTGGTCGAAGGCGCCTTGCTCACCTTTTGCGGCGTCGGCGACAGCCGGATCTACGCCCTGTCGGGTGGCGCGCTAAAGCAGATCACTCACGACGATTCCTGGGTCGCCACCGTGCTGGCCCGCGACCCGGAGTTTGACCGCGCCCAACTGGCGACTCACCCGATGCGCCACGTGCTCACCAACGTGCTTGGCGCCCGCGAAGACACCGAAGTGGAAGTCGGTGAGCGCCCCCTCGCGGCCGGCGAGCAGTTGCTGCTCTGCAGCGACGGCCTGTACGGCGGCCTCGACGACGCCTCTCTCCAGATTCTGTTGACGGGTCCAGGACCGCTCGACGAGCTGGGCGACCGCCTGGTGGCGAGCTCGCTCGAGCGTGGCGGCACCGACAACATCACGGCCGTCCTGGTCCGCGCCGTCGACTGAAGCGCGGCGGCGGCAGGGGTCCTCACGCGTCCTCCGTATACTGTAGGCATGCGCCTGACTTGCGCCCTTGGCCTGGGGCTGTCGATCGCCGCGGCATCTGCGGCCTGCTCCGACCGCCAGGCGGTTGATCCGGCGGTGCCGGCCGCCGTTGTGGCTCCGGCGGCCCCGCCGGTGGTTTCGGCCCGGCCCCGCATCGTGTGTCTCGGCGACAGCCTCACCGCCGGTTATGGCGTGTCGTCCGACGAGGCGTATCCGGCACAACTTGCGGCCCGACTGCGCGCGGCCGGGTTCGATTACGAGGTCGCCAACGCCGGCGTGTCCGGAGACACCTCGGCGGGCGGACTGCGACGGCTGGACTGGTCGATGGTGGGCGACGTGCAGGTGCTGGTTGTTGCGCTGGGGGCCAACGACGGGCTGCGTGGGCTGCCGCCCAAGGACCTGCGCGCCAATCTGGCGCGAATCATCGAGACTGCCCAGGCGCGGCACGTCCGCGTGGTGCTGGCCGGCATGGAAGCGCCGCCCAATTTCGGCGCGACCTACACGCGTGATTTCCGCGCCGTGTATCGCGACCTGGCCCAGACCTACGACGTGACGTTGGTCCCGTTCTTCCTCGAGGGTGTGGCCGGCGTGCCGTCCCTCAACCAGGCCGACGGCATCCATCCGACGGCCGAAGGCCAGCGCATCGTGGCGGCGACCATTTGGCGTGCCGTTGCACCGTTGGTCGGCGTGCGCGCGTCATCCTGATCGCAATGATCGAACTTCGCGGCGTCTCGCGCACCGTCCAAAGTGGCGGCGCGCCTCTGACCATCCTGCATCCGCTGGATCTGTTCGTGCCGGCGGGGCAGTCCCTGGCGATCACGGGCCCCTCGGGCAGCGGCAAGTCGACGCTGCTGGGCCTGATTGCCGGACTCGACGCGCCCACCAGCGGCGCGATCCTGATCGACGGGGTCGACATCACGGGGCTGGGCGAGGACGCGTTGGCTCGGCTGCGGGGCGCCAAGATCGGGTTCGTCTTTCAGTTCTTCCACTTGATCCCTTCGTTGACCGCGCGCGAAAACGTACTGGTGCCGATGGAGTTGGCGAAGCGCCGCGATGCGCCCCGCCGGGCCGACGCGCTGCTCGATGAAGTGGGCCTGCGCGACCGCGGCCATCACTATCCGTCGCAGCTGTCCGGCGGCGAGCAGCAGCGCGTCGCCATCGCGCGAGCGCTGGCGAACGACCCGCCGATCCTGCTGGCCGACGAGCCGACGGGCAACCTCGACAGCGCCAACGGCCGTCACGTCATGGACCTGCTCGTCGACGTCAACCGCGCGCGCAGGACCACGCTGGTGCTGGTGACCCACGACGCGGCGCTGGCGGCCGAGGCCGGCGCGCAGTTGGCGCTTCGGGATGGCCGGCCCGACGTCGAGCGATCGCGTCTCGTGCAACTGGCGCCTCCCGCATGATCTTCGTCCTGCGCATGGCGCTTCGCGAGACGCGCTCGTCGTGGCAGCGCCTGGTGTTCTTCTTTGTGTGTCTGGCCATTGGTGTCGGCGCCATCGTGACGTTGCGCTCGGTGATTCAGAGCGTGCGGGGTGTGGTGACCGGCGAAGCGCGCGTGCTCATCGCCGGCGACGTGGTGATTTCCACGGGCCGGGGATGGACCGAGCAGGACCGCGCGCTGCTGGCCTCCTGGCTCGCTCCCGGCCGCGGCGTGCAGGCCACCACCGCGTCGCTCGAGACCGCGACGATGGTACGGCCTGCAGACCGGGCGAAGGCCACGGCGCGCATGGTCGAATTGCGGGGCGTCGAGGCGGCCTTTCCACTCTATGGCCGGGTCCGGATGCGCGGCAACCAGCCCTACTCGCACGCACTGCTCGAGGACCACGGCGCGCTCGTGCGGCCGGAGCTGCTGACGCAGCTGGACCTCGCGGTGGGCGACGCGATGGTCATCGGCTCGCAGTCCTTCACGATCCGGGGCGTGCTCGAAGGCGAGCCCGGCGGCCGCGCCGGCGGCTTCAGCCTCGGTCCCCGCGTGTTGATCGATCGCGCAGCGCTAGAGCACGCCGGCCTGCTGGGCTTTGGCAGCCGCGCGCGGCACCAGATCATGCTGCGTGTAGACCCGACGCGCCTGGACGCCTACACGCGTGACCTTCGGCAGGCCTTCCGCAACCAGTTCGTCAGCGTGCGCTCCTGGAAGAGCACCGAGAGCGACATCGGCGAAGACCTGGAGCGGTCCGAGAACTATCTGAGCCTGGTGGGCCTGGTCGTGCTGGTGCTGGGTGGCATCGGCGTGTCCAGTGTCACGCGCGTCTTCGTCGAGCAGAAGCTGAAGAGCATCGCGGTGCTCAAGTGTGTCGGCGCCGGCACCGTGCAGATCCTCGGTGTCTACATGCTCCAGATCCTGGTCCTGGGTCTGGCTGGCTGCCTGCTCGGCGTGGCCCTGGCGCGTGTGGCGCTGGTGGCGGTGGCCCGATATGCCGCCAGCACGTCGCCCACTGGCGAGCCGCTGACCTACGGTTTGACCTGGCCGGCCGTGGGGCAGGGCGTGCTCATCGGGCTGCTGGTGGCGCTGCTGTTCTCGATCGTGCCGCTGCTGCGCGTCCGCCGCGTGCGGCCCTGGTTGCTGTTGCGGCAGGAAGATGGAGGCGGCGGGCGTGACTATCTGCGTATCAGCGTTGCCGCGCTGGTCGGAGTCGCGCTGGTCGCCGTCGCCGCATGGCAGGCGGGATCGTGGCGCGTCGGCCTCATCGTGTGTGGGGGCTTCATCGCCATTGCCGGTGTGCTCTGGGGCGCCGGCTGGCTGCTGGTCAAGATGATGCGTCCGCTGCGGTACTCGCGGTGGTTCGCGTTGCGCCACGCGGCACTGCACCTGGATCGTCCAGGCAATCAGACGCGGCTGGTGCTGCTGTCAGTTGGCCTCGGCTGCTTCTTCATCGTCGGGGTGCGAGCGGTGCAATCGAATTTGCTGGGCCAGTTCTCGTTCGACCTGGCCGCCGACACACCCGACATGTTCCTGATCGACATCCAGCAGGATCAGGCCGCCGGTCTCCAGGCGTTCCTGGTCCCGCGCGCGGCCGGCGGCGGCTCCCCGCGTCTGCTGCCTGTGTTGCGTGCGCGCGTCACAGGCGTACGGGGGCGCGAGGTGAATCTCGACAGCGTGGAGGACGTGCGGGGCCGCGGGTCGCTGGCACGCGAGTACACCATCACCTATCGCGGCGGACTCTCGCCCAACGAGCGCGTCATCGACGGGCGCTTCTGGGACGCCTCGCCGTCGGCGCAGCCCGAAGTGTCGATTGAGCAGAGCATTCGCGACCGGTTCCGCATTCAGATCGGCGACACGATGCGCTTCGACGTGTTGGGCCGGCCCATCGAGGCGCGTGTCACCAGCGTGCGCAGCGTGAACTGGCGCGAAGTCCGCAACGGCGGCTTCATGTTCGTGTTCCGCCAGGGGACCTTCGATCAGGCCCCGCACAGCTTCATCGCGTCGATGCGAGGGCCCGTTGACCTCGAGGCACGCGCACGGCTGCAGCGCGACCTGGTGACGGCGTTTCCCAACGTGTCGGTCATCGACCTGCGCGAGGTTCTTGAAACGGCACGGTCGATCATCGGCACCATCACGCTCGGCGTCACCGTCGTCGGCGGCCTAGTGCTCGCCACCGGCGTGCTGATCCTCACCGGCGCCGTGGCGATGACCAAGTTCCGGCGCGTGTACGAAGCCGCGATCCTCAAGACCCTCGGCGCGAGCACGCGGACGGTCGGCAGCTTGTTGCTGCTCGAGTACGGCCTGCTCGGTTTACTGGCGGGTCTGGTGGGATCGTGGGGCGGGATCGGCCTCAGCTACGCTATTGGCCGGTGGGCGATCCAGATCACCTGGTCGATGCCCTGGCGTGAAGTGGGCATAGGCGTCGCCGGCACGGCGCTGCTGGTGGCCATCGTAGGCCTGGGCGCGAGCGTCGACGTCCTTCGGCGCAAGCCACTGGCGACACTGCGCGCTGAGTAGACCCACCCTCGTAGTCTCTCTGTGGCTGATCCCCTCCGCGGCTCCGTGGCCAAAAGGGCCAGCCGGGTGCTATGATCATGTTTTGTCGAGTCCGCTGGACACGCCGGCGGAGGAAGTGACAGCACATGGATCTCGAAGTCTACCGGGAGGCGCTGCTCCGCAAGAAACAAGAGCTGCTTGGCGGCTCCGGTGTCCGGCCCCTGCAGGCGACGATGGAGAATAACTCGCGCCAGGGCGACATGGCCGACCAGGCCAGTGGCAACAACGAAGTACACATCGCCTTGAAGTTGCGCCAGACCGACGCGAAGATTCTGCAGGCGATCGAAGACGCGTTGCAGCGCGTCGAAAAAGGGACGTACGGCAGCTGCCGGGATTGCGGTCACCCCATCGCTGACGCGCGGCTGAAGGCGATTCCCTGGACACGGGTCTGCATCAACTGCAAGGAAAAGCAAAAGGCGTGAAACCCACAGACCTCGTCGCTCTGCTGCAGGAGTGCTACAGAGATCGTCTCGCCATTGCCGAGCACCATCGGGCCGTTGCTGTCCACGTTCCCGGGTACGACATCAACAACACGTATCAATACGTGATCAACCGCGAAGAGACGCACCTCGAGTGGCTGGCCGCTGCGCTCGCCGACCTGGGCGCGTCGCTGCCGGCTCCGCCGGACGGGCCGTCCCTGACGATCCAGCGCGGCAAGGATGCGTGGAGGCCGCTGGTACAGGAAGACGCGAAGCGCGGCCAGGCGTTTGTGGCGAGTTGGAGCCCGCGCGTCGAGGCACTCAGTCACGCTCGCGACCAGACGATGCTGCGGCTGATGCTGGGCGAGATGCAGGAGCAGACGCGCCTGCTCGAGCAGGCGCTCAGCGGCGAGCCGAACCTGCTCGGCCGTGACGGCACGGGCGCCGGCCAGCGGGGCGTCGTAGCCGGGACGCGCTGGATGGGTGACTGATCGGCTCGCCGGGCCCACGCGCGTCGCCATCGCCCTCGGGGCGAATCTCGGCGACCGCGAGGGCCAACTGCAGCAGGCGGTCGCAGCGTTGCGAGGGCTGCTCGACGACATCGCCGTCTCTTCGTTTCACGACACCGCACCCGTCGGTGTCCCGCTTCCACACCCGAACTACCTCAACGCCGCGGTCACCGGTGTCACACGGCTGGCGCCGCGTGCCCTGCTGGCGCGCCTGCTCGCGGTCGAGCGCACCCTCGGGCGCGTGCGTCCGCACGCCAACGCCCCTCGCACAATCGATCTCGACCTGATTCTCTACGGTGAGGTGAGACTCGACGAGCCCGCGCTGACCATTCCGCATCCGCGCTTCCGCGATCGTCGATTCGTGCTGGCGCCGCTTGCCGAGATCGCGCCGACGATGGTGGATCCCGAGACGGGGCTCACCGTCGAGGCTCTGTTCAGGCGCCTGACGCCACCGATGGCGGTGTCCTAGCCGATCACTTCGGCCGGGCGTCCTGGTGCCGAGCCTTCTCGCGCTCGACGGCCTCATACAGCGCCTTGAGTTTCACGCGCTGATCGGATGTGAGCAGCCGGTGCATCCGGTACAGCATCAGGGAGCGGGTACGGCCCATCGCGCTTCTCGACGCCTCGACGCGGTCGATCTGCTGCAGCACCCTGGCCTCGCTGGCGGTGCCTTCTCCGATCAGATGCGACAGATCGGTCTCGAGGCGGTCCAGATCGGCCTTGGCCGCGTGCAGGGCCGGCCAGCTGGCCTGAAAGACCTCTTCGATGCGGGCCGACTGCTCGCGCGTCAGGCCCAGTTCCTGCACGAAGCGCTCGGATTGCCACCACTTGAACTTGCCGCCCTGCCCGGCGCCGACCGGCAGCGTCCCGGCCACGACGCTGGCAAGCGCCAGCAGCCCTGGCAGGAGACGACGACGAAACGACAGGAAAGACACAGCCAGACAGGTCCCGGACGTTATCAGCTACGCCCGCTCAGCGGGGGCTGTTTACCCGGCCCTGTGGGCCGGCGCGATGGTCAGCGCCGCGAGGAGCGAGACGACGGCGCCGACGCCACGGTCAGTTGGGATTGGCGAAGCCGTCGAGCGTGCGGACGACACGCTCGACCAGGTTGTCTGGGGTGGAGGCGCCCGAGGTGAGTCCGATTCGCAGGGCCCCGCTGGCAGGCAGCCAGCCGCCGGTTTCGATCTCATCGGGCTGACCGACCGGTTTGTGCCGAATCAGCAGGCGCGAGACCAGACAGGCCGGGTCCGCGATGTGGTAGGTCGGCACGTGCTCGGCGCAAATGTGCGCGAGGTTGCAGGTGTTACTGCTGTTGTAGCCGCCGATGACCACCATCAGGTCGAGGCGCTCGTCGGCCAGCAGGCGAATCACGGCGTCCTGTCGATCCTGCGTGGCGCTGCAGATCGTGTCAAAGGCGCGATAGCGATGGCCAAGGTCCTGCTCGCCAAAGCGATCGCGCATCGCCTCGCGGAACATCTCGCCGATCTCGACCGACTCGGACATCAGCATCGTCGTCTGGTTGGCCAGGCCGATGCGGCCCAGGTCGATGTCGGGATCGAAGCCGGGCGACGCCGCGTCGTTGAATCGTTCAAGAAACGCGCGGGCGTTGCCGCCGTGCCGGATGTAGGTGCAGACGTCGGTGGCTTCGTCTTTGTTGTAGACGACCAGATATCGGCCACCGGGGTACTGTGTGGCCTGAGACGCCGTCGCCTGCGTCTCTTCGTGCCAGTGCTTGCCGTGGATGACCGATGTCAGGCCGTCCTGTGCGTAGCGCTTGACGTTTTTCCAGACGTTGAGCACCGATCCGCACGTGGTGTCGACCAGCGTGCAGCTGCGCGCCGACAGGGCGGCCAGCATCTCGATCGTCACGCCAAAGGCGGGCAGAATCACGACGTCGTCGGCCGTCAGGCGTTCAAACGTCTGGCCTGCGTCGCTGAGAAAGCGGATCCCCAGCGCGCGCAGCTTGTCGTTGACGTGCGGGTTGTGAATGATCTCGCCGGTCAGAAAGACCGTCTGGTCCGGAAACCGCGTGCGCGCCTGATAGGCGTAGTCGACGGCGCGATCCACGCCGTAGCAGAACCCGAACTCACGCGCCAGGTGCACTTCGAGCCGTCCGGCCTGATAGCGATAGCCCGCCTCTTTGATCGCCCCTACCAGGGCGCTGTGGTAGTTCCGGGCAAGCTGCCCGGCGACAGCGTCCTTGAGGTCGAGGCCCTTTCGAAAAATCAGCGGCGGCATCAGGACGTGGAACCTCGACCCATGGGATCAGCGGCGCGGCGCGACGATGTCGCGCACGTGCGGCGTGAACTCGTCGAGCGCGCGCAGTTCGGCCACGGCCGTGCGGGGCCGCAACAAGGCCAGGTCGATGTCCTCGAGGTCGGCCGCATCCGCCCCTTCCCGCACCAGGCGCACAGCCGCGGTCGTCCGCGAGGGCGCCCCGCGAGACGCCGCCGGTGACGAGACCCGCTCGGGCATCTGCAACACGCGGAACACACCGGCGCCCGCCAGGGCGACCAGCAACACGGCGGCTGCGACACGGGCCAACGGCGCGTGGCGCTCGGGACTGCCCGGAACAGGGAAGGGCAGCACACGACCCGGTACCGCGGCGCCCAGCCGCTGCTGGATGCCGCGCCGCTGCGCCGCCAGCCGCTGATGGTCGAACGCCTCGTCGGCGTGCTCGGCGGCCGCGAGATGCCAGCCCTCCAGATCCCGCGTCATCGCGGACAGGCGGCGGTGGCAGGGCCGGCACCAGGCCAGGTGCTGGTCCAGGGTCTGGTCCGCGGTGCGATCGGCGTAGTGGCCCAGAAGACGCTCGTCGTCGGGATGCCACTCAGCGAAGATCACGCCAGGCCCCCAGCGCCGCGCGCAGTTTGTGTACGGCGCGGAACAGATGTACCCGCACGGTGGATTCCCGCATTCCCGTCATCATGCTCACGTCGCGCGGCGTGTGATCGCCCAGGTGGCACAGCGCGAACACCTCGCGCTGGCGCGCCGGCAACCGCTCCACCGCCGCGTTGACCGCCTCGCGCCACGCCAGACCCACCGCGCGCCGCTCGGGCGAGGCCGACCGGCCGGCGGCCGGCTCGAACGCCAGATCCTCGAGCGCGACCAGGCGGCGGGCGCGCCGCTGACGGGCGCGCTGGCGGTCCACACAGGCGTTCACCAGAATCCGCGTGAACCACACCTCGAACGGATGCTCGTCGCGGTACGTCTCGAGCCGCGTGAACGCCCGCACAAACGCATCCTGCACGGCCTCGTCGGCTTCCGCCGCGTCGCGCAAATACATGAGCGCGATGCGCGAGGCTCGGCGCTGATGGCGCACGACGATGTCGTCAAACGCCTCGCGGGCGGCCGACAGTTCGCCCCGCGCCATCATCGCCCGGATCTCCGACGCTGTCACCGTGTGTGGAGACAGAGACGGAGCCGCGACCGCGGGGGCGGCAGACGGGGAAGCGGCGGCGATGGGTCGAGCGCTCTTCATACGGTATACGCGCGGTGACCGGGCATCACTTACTGCCCGTGGATCTTATCGCATCCCCGGCCGGCCCGCACCGTGCCCCACGTCCATCGACGCGGCCCGAGCCTTCGTCATATGATGCCCAGGCGCGCCTCGAGGCGCGTTGCTCACCGCGGATGCCTTACCAAGCTGTCATCGGGCTGGAAATCCACGCCCAGCTTCTCACCGCCACCAAAGTCTTCTGTGGCTGCTCGACGCGGTTCGGCGCGCCGCCCAACACGCACATCTGTCCGGTGTGTCTGGGGCTGCCCGGGGCCTTGCCAGTGCTCAACCGGCAGGCGGTCGATCTGGCGCTTCGCGCAGGTGTGGCGCTGGGGTGCGCCATCAACGCCCGCTCGGTCTTCGCGCGGAAGAACTACTTCTACCCGGACCTCCCGAAGGGCTATCAGATTTCGCAGTACGACCAGCCGCTGGTGGGGCGTGGCGAGTTGAGAGTGGCAAGCGGCGATCACACCGTCGCGGTCGGGATCACCCGGATTCACCTGGAGGAAGACGCCGGCAAGTCCCTGCACGAAGGACTTGCCGACGCGTCCGACCGCACCTCGCTCGACTACAACCGGGCCGGCGTGCCGCTCATCGAGATCGTCACCGAGCCCGACCTGCGCTCGCCCGCCGACGCGTCGGCATTTTTCGAACAACTGCGCGCGATGCTGGTCTGGATCGGCGTCAACGACGGCAACATGGACGAGGGCAGCCTGCGGTGTGACGCCAACGTCTCGGTGCGCCCGGTGGGCGAGTCGCGCCTGGGGACCAAAGTGGAGGTGAAGAACCTCAACTCGTTTCGTTATCTGCGTCAGGCGCTCGAATACGAGATCGAGCGGCAGATCGACCTGGTGGACTCCGGCCAGCGCGTGGAACAGGACACGCGGTTGTGGGACCAGGCAACCAGCCGTACGATCACGATGCGCAGCAAGGAAGACGCGCACGACTACCGGTACTTCCCAGAACCCGATCTGGCGCCGGTTGACGTCGACGCCGCACGCGTGGAGCGGGCCCGCCAGGCGCTGCCCGAGTTGCCGGCCGCCCGGCGCGACCGGTTGATGGTGGAGTTCGGATTGTCGTCGTACGACGCGACCGAGCTGACGCGGTCGCGCGAGACCGGCGACTGGTTTGCGGCCGTGGTCGCCGCCGGTGCACCGGCGAAGGCGGCCGCCAACTGGTTGATGGGCGAGATGGCGCGCACCCTCAACGACTCCGGTCTGTCGCTGGCCGACAGCCCGATCAGCGCGGCGGGCCTGGCCGGGCTGATCGATCTGGTGGAGCGCCGCGTGATCAACTCGTCGACGGCCAAGGAGGTCTTCGAGAAGATGTGGACCAGCGGCGCCACAGCGACGGCCATTGTCGACGCCGGCGGGCTCGCGCAGATCAGCGACGAAGGCGCGCTGGCCGCCGCCGTCGACCAGGTCCTGGCCGCGCATCCAGAGCCGGTACGACAGTACCGCGCGGGCCAGACCAAGGTCCTCGGCTTTCTCGTGGGCCAGGTGATGAAGGCCACCGGCGGCAAGGCGAGCCCCGCAGTGGTGAACGCGTTGATGCGGCGGGCCCTCGAGCGCGCCTGACGCGTCGGCCCAGGCGGCGGGCGGACCCCAAGTCCGTGTGCTAGACTCGCGGCGCGATCGCGCTGGCGCGCGCTCCCACAGCGAACCGTGATTGAGGCCCAACAGGTTTCCAAGATGTACACCCGTGGCGTGTACGCGCTGCGGGACCTCACGCTGACCATCGGCAAGGGGGACTTCGTGTTCCTCACCGGGCCCAGCGGCGCGGGCAAGTCGACGCTGCTCCGGCTCCTGCTGCGGCAGGACGTGCCCTCGGCCGGTCACCTGATCGTCGGCGGGCGAAGCCTGTCGAAGATGAGCGCCAGCCAGGTGCAGACCTACCGGCGCAGCGTCGGGTTCGTCTTCCAGGACTTCAAACTCATCCCCACGCGAACCGTCTACGAGAACATCACGTTTGTGCCGCGCGTGCTGGGGCAGCCCGTCGCCGTGCAGCGGCGCAAGGCGTTTCAGGTCCTCAAATGGGTGGGCCTGCAGCATCGGCTCAACGCGTTTCCCGAAGAGCTCTCCGGCGGCGAGCAGCAGCGGGTGGCGGTTGCACGCGCGCTCATCAACGACCCGGCGCTGGTGTTGGCCGATGAGCCCACGGGCAACCTCGATCCCGATCTCGCGCTCGAGATCATGAACCTGTTTCGCGACATCAACGCCCGCGGCACGACGGTGCTGGTGGCGACCCACGATCGCGAGCTGATCCGCCGCGTCGGCAAGCAGACGGTGACCCTCGAGCACGGGCTGCTCGTGGAGGACGCATGAACGCGGTCGTCTATGCCATCAGCGAAGCCTGGCGCAGCATGTGGCGCCGGCGTGGCGCCTCGCTGATGGCGGTGCTCACGGCCAGCGCCAGCCTGTTCGTGCTCGGACTGCTGCTGCTGGCCGGGACCTCGGCCAGCAGGCTGCTCGAGCGATGGAGCGCGGCGGCGGAGTTCTCTGTCTTCCTCGCCGACGGCGCGACGCCCACCGAGCGCGCTGCCATCGAGCGCACCTTGGGAAGCAGCGGCCTGGTCGCCGGCCAGGCCTTCGTGCCGGCGGAGGAAGCCCTGCGCCGGTTCTCCCGCCAGTTTCCCGATCTCGCCGCTGCTGTGGCGTCGCTGCCGGCCAACCCCCTGCCGGCCTCCTATGACGTGCAACTGCGGCCCGAGCTGGCCCGCGATCCGTCGGTAGGCCGGCTGGCCGCACAACTGCGCCAGCAGGCCGGCGTCAGCGACGTGCGCTACGATCGGCGCTGGATCGAGCGGCTGCTCCGGTTGGTGGGCGCGGCGCGCACCGCCGGCCTGGCGCTGGTGGCGGTGCTGACGCTGGCGGCGTGCCTGACCATTGCAGGGGTGGTGCGCCTTGCGCTGCACGCCCGCCGTGCGGAGATCGAGATCATGCAGTTGGTTGGTGCGCCGCTGGCCTACATCCGGGGCCCCTTCGTGCTCGAGGGCACGCTGCTGGGGCTGACCGGCGCGGTCGTGGCGTTTGGCGTGCTGGTGGGTGTGTACCTGCTCGGGCGCGACCCCATTGTCGCGTGGGCGGCGGGGCTGGTGGCGGCGGGCGATGTGCGATTCCTTCCGCTCGGTGTGGCGTTGAGCCTGGTGGGCGGTGGGGCCGCCATCGGTTGCGTGGGCGGACTGCTGGCCGCCCGCACGGCCCGGTAATCGTTGACACCGGGGCGGGGCCGTCACTACACTGAATTCATTACGGCTCTCGGACAAATCAGCTTCGCGAGGATTCGTATGTCCCGCCTTCTGACCCACGCGCGGCCAGCCAGCGTGTTCGCCCCCGCAAGCCTTACCGACTTCTATCGCGACGAGTTCCTCAAGCACCGCCACTGTCTGGAGCAGCAACGCGACTGCTTCTCCGAGGTGGCGGTCGAGGAGGTCGATGCCGCGTTGGCCCGCGTCATGGGCCGGCTCGACACGCTCTGCCGCCGCCACGACTGCAACCAGGTCGTCAGCGAGCTCCTCAAACAGTTCGACGTCCTGACCGGCCTGTCGGCCTGGTCAGACCCTAAGACCCTCCACTGACCGGTTCGACCCCGCCCGACGATCTGCAGGCGATTGCCGATGCCGCCTTGCAGGCGGTGTCGGCGCGCGCGGTCGTGACGGCGGCCTATCACGAGGCTGCGTGGCTTGCCGGCACCGCGGTGTCGTTGCTGGCCGTCGGCAAGGCCGCCTCGGCCATGGCTCACGCGTTTGCCGAGCTGCACCACTCCGCGCTCACCAACGGCCTGGTGATTGGCACCCACGGAGATGCGCCAGCGGGCCTCCAGTGGGTTGAAAGCGCGCATCCTGTCCCCGACCTGCGCAGCGAGCGGGCCGCGCGTGCCGCGCTGACGCTGGCCGGCAGCTGCGCGGACGACGACCGTCTCGTCGTGCTGGTGTCGGGCGGCGCGTCGTCGTTGATGGCGCTGGCGGCCGACGGCGTCGCGTTTGCCGACAAGCAAGCCGTGATCAGGCGGCTGCTCGCAGAGGGCGCCGACATCACGGCGCTCAACTGCGTGCGGAAGCATCTGTCGGCCGTCAAGGGCGGCCGGCTTGCGCAGGCCTGTCGCGCGCCACTGGATGCCTGGCTGCTGTCTGACGTGGTCGGCGACGATCCGAGCGTGATCGGCTCGGGGCCGACCGTGCCAGACCCGACGACGTTTGGGGACGCCCTTGACGTGTTCGACCAGCGTGCCGGGCGCGCGGCGTATCCGCCCGCGGTCATTGCGCACTGTGAAGCCGGCGCTGGCGGACGCATCCGTGAGACGCCCAAGCGCCGCGCCGACCTGCCCCACGTCACCACGCGCGTGGTCGGATCGGCCAGCCGCGCGCTCGACGGCGCCTCCGCAACGGCGCGCGCGCGTGGGTACGAGGTCGTGCGCCGGCCGACGCCGATCCCCGGCGAGGCCCGCGACGCCGCCGCCGACCACCTGGCCTGGGTCCGCCGCGCTCTCGGCGTGCCCGGCCGGCGCGTGTGTGTGCTGGCCAGCGGCGAGACGACCGTGCGGGTCCGGGGACAGGGCCGCGGGGGGCGCAACCAGGAGTTTGCGCTTGCCTCAGCGCTGGCGCTTGGACACGCGCCGTGGTGCGTCGCCAGCGTCGGGACCGACGGCGTGGACGGCCCGACCGATGCGGCCGGCGCGTGGGTCGACGGCCTCACGCTCGAACGTGCCCGCCGGCTGGGCCTTGACCCGATGGCGTATCTTCATGCCAACGACTCGTGGTCGTTCTTCCGCCAGGTCGGCGGGCACATCACCACGGGCCCCACGGACACCAACGTCGGCGACGTCCAGATCGTGCTGATCCCGGCCGACACAAACGCGGAAGTGAGATGACCATGCAGCGAGCCAAGACAGCGGGCCTCGTACTCCTGATTGCCCTCACGGTGCTCGGCGCCGGCTATCTCTGGGGCGCCCGCGGGCGCTGGGCCGCCCAGGAGCGTCTGGCGGTGGTCCAGCGGCAGGCGTGGTTGAGCGAGACGCGCCGGCTGGCGCTGGCCGGCCAGATGGCGCTCACGCGGCTGAACTTCGGCGAGGCGGCCGGACTGTTCGAGTCGGCTCGCGCCGGAGCAGACGCCGCTGCGCGCGCACTCGAGCAGGATGGGTTGCGGGAGTTGGCTGCAGAGGCCGCCACGGCCGCGCAGGCGTTGACCGAGGCTCGCGGCCTGGCGGCCAAGCTCGACCAGGGCTCGGCCGGCAAGGCCAGCGACGCCCTCGCGATGCTCGACCGCGCGGCGGTGGCGCTCCCGAGTGCTGGTCAGTGAACGCGCCTGCGCATACGCAGGTCGGGTGAGCAACCGCCTCGCGGTATAGTGGCCGGGAATGCTCTCGCGCGAGCAGGTGCTGCGGCAGATCCGGGAGAGCGTCCATCACCCGGCAACCAGTCGCGAGCTCCTCCAGGTCCTCCGGGTTCCTCGACATGAACGTCCGACGTTCCGGCGGCTGCTGAAGGCCCTGGTATCTGACGGCGAGCTCCTCCAGATCCGCGGCAATCGCTTCGGTCTGGCCGACCACATGGACGTCGTCGTGGGCCGGCTCCAGATGCACCATGCCGGCTACGGCTTTGTCGTCGCCGACGTCGACCGCGACGGCGGCGACCTCTACATCGCGCCCACCAACGTCAAAGAGGCGCTGCATGGCGATCGGGTGGTGGCCCGGATCGAGGATCAGCGCGGCGACCGCGCCGAGGGCCGCATCATCCGCGTGCTCGAGCGGGCGAATGCGACGCTGGTCGGCCGCCTCGAGATCGACGACGCGTCGTTGGCCTTCGTCGTGCCCTTCGATCGGCGGGTGCTGGCCGACGTGCAGGTGCCGCCGGAGGAAACCCGGGACGCCGAGGCCGGGGACATGGTCGTGGTCGAGCTCACGCGGTGGCCCACGGCGACTCGTCCGCCGCTTGGCCGCGTCATCGAGGTGCTCGGGCCGATCGACACGCCCGGCGTCGACACGCGGATCATCATCCGCAAGCACTCGTTGCCAGACGTCCACGGCGACGAGGCGATCGCCGAGGCCACCGCATTGGGAACCTCGGTCAGGCCTGACGACCTCGACGGCCGCACCGACTTCCGTTCGCGCCAGACGGTGACCATCGACGGCGAGCACGCGCGCGACTTCGACGACGCGATCACGCTGGAGCGCCTGGCCAACGGGCATTACTGGCTCGGCGTTCACATCGCCGACGTCTCCCATTACGTCGAGGAGGGCTGCGCGCTGGACGCCGAGGCGTACGAGCGAGGCACGTCCGTGTACTTCCCGGAACGCGCAATCCACATGTTTCCCGCGGAACTGGCGACGGGCCTGTGCTCGCTCAAGCCGCACGTGGACCGGTTGGTGCAGTCGTGCCTGATGGAGGTCAACCGCAACGGCGACGTGGTCCGCGTGGAGTTCCACGACGGGGTCATCAACAGCGACGAGCGGATGACCTACACGGACGTCAACGCGATTCTCACAGCCGGCGACGTCGCGACGCGCACGCGCTACGCGCCGCTTCTGCCATTCTTCGAGCTCACGCACGAGCTGTTCGGCATTCTCAACGGCCGCCGGCGCCGGCGAGGGTCCGTGGACTTCGATCTCCCGCAGGC
The DNA here is from genome assembly GCA_016650245.1 of Vicinamibacteria bacterium. GTDB lineage: Bacteria > Acidobacteriota > Vicinamibacteria > Vicinamibacterales > JAENWD01 > JAENWD01. The sequence goes on along the minus strand of JAENWD010000139.1, from coordinate 3,534 downwards.
CGACGTGCTCATGGACGAATCCGGGCGAATCGAGAACATCATCGTCGCCGAGCGCAACGTCGCGCACCGGATCATCGAAGAGTTCATGCTGCTGGCCAACGAGACGGTGGCCGACTCCATCGAGGCCAGGGGCGGGCCGGGGCTCTATCGCATCCACGAAGAGCCCGACCTGTTGAAGGTCGAGCAATTCGAAGAGTTCATCTCTGGCTTCGGCCACTCGCTCAGCGCGCCCCTCAACGCGCTGCGGCCCAGACACTTTCAACGGCTCATCGAGAAGATCAGCGGCACACCCGAAGAGCGGCCGATTGCGTTTCTGATGCTCCGGACGATGCAGAAGGCGCGCTATGCGCCGGAGAACCTGGGGCACTTTGGCCTGGCGGCGTCGAGCTACACCCATTTCACGTCGCCAATTCGCCGCTATCCCGATCTGGTCGTGCACCGTCTGCTGCGCGCGCACCGCCACGACGGGATCGACGAGACGCGGCGCGAGGAGATCGACGAGGAACTGCCCGAGGTCGCCCGGCATACCTCCGAGCGAGAGCGCCGGGCCGACGACGCCGAGCGGGAGCTGCTGCAGTGGCGCAAAGTGCGCTTCATGGCCGACAAGGTCGGCGATGAGTTCGACGGCTACATCACCGGTGTGGCCACCTTCGGGTTGTTCATCGAGCTGGTCGAGCACTTCGTCGAAGGACTGGTGCACATCTCGAGCATGGCCAACGACTACTACCGGTATCTCGAAAGCAGCCATACGCTGCACGGCGAGAACACGCACAAGGTCTACCGGCTCGGCGACAAGGTGCGCGTCCAGGTGATTCGCGTGGACCTCGAGCACCGGCAGATCGACCTCGGGCTCACCGAGATTCTCGACGTCATCCGCGAAGACGAGAATCGACGGGGACCGCGGAAGAGCAAGGCCACGCCAAAGGCCGAACAGCGACGGGCGAAAAGCCCCTCGCGGCCGGGTAAGCGCGAGCGCGCGGCGAGCAAGGCCACTCGAGGCCGCGGGAGGAAGTGAGCGCGGTGTGAGTCACCTTGTCGTCGGCACCGCCGGACATATCGATCACGGCAAGAGCACGCTCGTCCACGCGTTGACGGGCATGGATCCCGACCGCCTCAAGGAAGAAAAGGCGCGCGGGATCACCATCGATCTCGGGTTTGCGCACTGGCGGCGAGGAGATCTCACCGTCGCCTTCGTCGATGTCCCGGGGCACGAGCGATTCGTCAAGAACATGCTCGCCGGCGTGGGGGGCATCGATGCGGTGCTGCTGGTGGTCGCCGCCGACGAGGGCGTGATGCCGCAGACGCGCGAGCACCTCGACATCTGCCGGTTATTGGCCGTGCCCCGCGGCGTCATCGCAATCACCAAGGCGGACCTGGTCGATCCGGAAATGCTCGAGATCGTGCAACTCGACGTCGCCGAGCTGGTGTCGGCGACGGCGCTGTCAGACTCGCGCGTCATCCCGGTGTCGGCGACGACCGGGCTGGGGGTCGACGCGCTGAAAGACGCACTCGCATCGCTCGCCACCGAGGTCCCGCACCGTGACGAGCAGGGTGCGGCGCGCCTTCCAGTGGATCGGGTGTTCTCTATGCGTGGATTTGGCACCGTCGCCACCGGCACGCTCACCAACGGTCGATTGGGCGTCGACGACGTGCTCGAAGTCACCCCTGGCGGTCGCCTCGTGAAGGTCCGCGGCGTGCAGGTGCACGGCGCGCGCAGGCAGATCGCCGTGGCGGGGGAGCGGGTGGCGGTGAACCTTGCCGGCGTCGAAGTGGGCGACCTGGTGCGGGGACAGGTGCTCGCGACCCCCGGGACGCTGCCGACGACCTCCGAGATCGACGCCGCGATCGCCGTGCTGCCGTCGGCGCGTCTCTTGAAACACGGCGCCAGGGTGCGGTTCCACCACGGCACCGCAGAGATCCTCGCGCGCGTGTCCACGGTGGGACCCGCAGTCGACGGCGCCGCGCCAGCGATCGAGGCCGGAGGGTCAGGGGTGGCGCGGCTGCGTTTAGAGGCGCCGGCAGCCCTCGCGCGTGGCGATCGCTTCGTGCTCCGGACCTACTCGCCCTCGATCACCATCGCCGGAGGCCGCGTGCTCGACCCTGCGCCGTCGCGACTCGGCGTGCGAGCCTCGGCGACACGTGAGCGGCTGGTGCGGCTGAACGCCCCACTCGACGGGGACGGCAGCGAGGAGGAGGCGCTGCGGATCTTCGTCGCAGACGCCGCGGCACGGGGCGTCAGTGAAGGGGACTTGCTGGCGCGGGCCGGTGCGCACTCCGCCTCGGGCCGTCAGGCGCTTGAGCGGCTTCGGGCGCGCGCCGACGTGTGGCAGGTTGGCGATCGCGTGCTGCTGGCCAGTTGGCGCCCGACCCTGGCGGGCGCGGTGACGGCCGCGCTCGCGGCGCATCACGACAGCCAGCCCCTCTCCGACGGCCTGTCGCGCGAGGAGGTGCGCGAGCGCGTGCTCGCAGACGCGCATCCCGAGGTCGCCACGGCCGTACTCGACTTGCTCGCCGCGGCCGGGACGATTCGAGGGCGCGAGCGCCTCGCGCTCGAAGGCCGCGGCGTGACCCTCACCGCCCAGGAGTCGGCGGCCCAGTCAGCCCTGGCGTCCGCGTACGGCGATGCGGGCCTGACGCCACCGGAGGCCGACACGCTGGCCACACGCACCGGTCTTTCGCCCGCGATGATCGCGCGAGTGTCGCAGTTGCTGATCCGACAGCAGGTGCTGGTGCGGGTTGACGCGTTTGTCTTTCATCGCGACGCCCTCGCACGGTTGAAAGTGGAAGTGGTGGCGCTCAAAGCGGCGGGGCCCGCGCGGCTCGACGTCGCCGGCTTCAAGGACCGGTATGGGCTGACGCGGAAGTACGCGATCCCGCTGCTGGAATATCTGGATCGGGAACGCGTGACGCGGCGGGTGGGAGACAGCCGCGTGGTGCTATAGCAGACCAGAAGCCCGAAGGCTGAAGCCCGAGGTCAGGCGTTGTCGTCGTTGGCGCTCTTGTTGGTCGCCTCCTTGAAGTTCTTGATGCCCTTGCCGATGCCGCGGCCGATATCGGGCAGGCGGTTCGCCCCGAAGATCAGGATAATGATCACGAGGATGATGACGAGTTCCGGTAGTCCAAGACGCCCGAACATGGAAACACTCCTCGCCGGGACCTGCCGCGCCTCGAAGGAGGCGCCGCTCAACCACCGACGCGCCAATTGTAGCACCTCGGCCATGTCCGGCACGCAGAGGGCCGGGCCCGCCTGGCGCCTGCGCCTGGGATTGGCGATCCTGGCGGCTGGGCTCGGATTCTCCACGCCAGGTCGCGCCCAGTTCGCGTCGAACACCGAAGTTGTCGAGGTCTATGCCACCGTCACACTCCAGAAGGGGGAACCGGCGGCGGGGCTGACCGCCGACGCCTTCACGGTGCTCGAGGACGGCATGGCTCAGCCGGTGAGCGTGTTTGCCGCGGGAGAGTTCCCGCTGACCGTCGCGATTGCCGTCGACCGCAGCTTCAGCATGACGACCAGAGGTCTCGAGACAGCCCGGG
>JAENWD010000138.1 GCA_016650245.1 Vicinamibacteria bacterium | reverse complement strand
GCCAGATGCGCCGCGTGGCGCGCGCGCAGCGCCAGCACATCGGCGATCGCGCGCATGCGGCCCTGCGCCGACAACAGCGGCACCTGGCCCGATGACGGGGCGTCCCAGCGCGCGTCGCGGAGAATCGCCCGCGCGGCTTCGTGGCCGGGCCGCTCGTCCAGACGCCTCAGCGCCTCGTCGGTGCCCAGCTCGTGCAGCCGTACCGCCGCGTCGTAGCGCTCGTCCTCGGTCGCTCGAACGTTGGGCCCTTCGGCCAGCAGGATGGCCAGCAGCGGCCCGAACGGATCGGCGGCGTCTTGCCGCGCCGAAGCCTTGGCGGAGGCGGGCGCGCCTTCGTGATTGTCACCGTCGCCGAGGGGCCCCTCATCCGCCTCTTCCCCCACCGGCGCCCAGACGAACTGATACCCGTGGCGCGACACCGTCCGAATGAACCTCACATCCCGCGGGTCGTCGTCGAGCACTCGGCGGATGGTGCGAATGGCCTGCGTCAGCGCTCCGTCGGAGACGACGACGTCGGCCCAGACGCGGTCGAAGATCTCCTGCCGCGTCACCGCACGGTCGCGCTGCTCCACCAACAACAGCAGCAGATCGAAGTACCGGGGGATGAGCGCGACCTCGTGCCCGTCCCCGCACAGCACCCGGCGCGCCGGCGAGAGCACGAACCGTCCGAAGCGATACCGCACAGGCAAATGCTAGTCGAACATCACAGCCCTCAGCCACATCTCACCGCGCGCTCACCTGCCGCTGAGGACTTCGGTCGGCTTTGAGCTCTAGGCTCTGGGCATGTCCATCCCACGCCTCCTTGCCATCTCCGCCATCTTCATCCTCGCCACGCTGGCCTGGTTCACCCTCGGCGCCTCCATCGTCGCTCGTACGGGCGAGTTCGACGGCCGCCTCGGCCAGGAGGTGGCTCAGCTCTGGGGCGGCGAGCACCGCCAGGTCGCGCCTCGGGCCTGGGTCGAACGCCCGCGCGAGGTCACCGAGCGCGTCAGTGACGGCGGGCGCGACGGGCAAGTCCTGATGCGCACCACCACGCGGACCGTTGTCGATCAGGGTCAAGTGCCGTTGGAGCAAAGCCGGGTGGATGTCGATTTGACGCTGGCGCATCGTCAGAAAGGGCTGCTCTGGTACGACACGTATGCGGTTGCCTTTCGCGGGCACTACCGCGTGCGTAATCCCGACCCGGTCGAGCGCACGCTCGGCGTGGAGTTCACCTTCCCGTCGTCCACGGCCATCTACGACCAGTTCACGTTCCGGGTGAACCAGCAGTCCGCCGATCCGGTCAGCGACCTGTCGAAGGGACTGTGCACGAAGGTCGTGCTCCCGGCCGGGGGCGAAGCACTGATCGAGGTGGCGTACGACTCGCGTGGGCTCGACACGTGGAACTACGTCTTTGCCAAGCAAGGCGTGGCGGAGGTCACCGACTTCGTGCTGGCGATGACCACCGACTTTGTCGACGTGGACTTCCCCGCCGGCACCATGTCTCCGAGTGACAAGCGTCAGCAGGGCGCGGGATGGCGGCTCAGTTGGCGGTTCGGCAGCCTGGTCACCGGCCAGCACGTCGGGATGGACCTGCCCAACCGCCTCAATCCTGGCCCCCTGGCCGCGCGCATCACGGCGTTTGCTCCGGTGTCGCTGTTGTTCTTCATGGTCGTCATGGTGATCCTCGGCGTGCTGCAGCAGCGCAACCTGCACCCGGTGAACTACGGGTTCCTTTCGGCGGCGTTCTTTGCGTTCCACTTGCTGCTGGCCTATCTGGTCGACCACGTCGACATCCACGTCGCCTTCGTGGCGGCGTCGGCCGTGAGCATCGGGCTGGTCGTGTCGTACCTGCGGCTGGTCAGCGGGACGGCGTTCGCGCTGGGGCGGGCGGGGCTGGCGCAGTTGATCTTCCTGGTACTCTTCAGCTACGCGTTCTTCTTCGAGGGCTACACCGGGCTCACCGTCACACTCGGCGCCATCGTGACGCTGTTTGTCCTGATGCAGATGACCGCGCGCGTTGATTGGGCGAACGTGTTTACAGGTGCTTCGGGTGCTTCAGGTTCTTCGGGTCCGGCGGTGCGCTCATGAGCGGCCTTCACGTCGCCGTCATCATGGACGGCAACGGGCGATGGGCCCAGGCGCGCGGGCTTCCCCGATCGGCGGGACACCTTGGCGGCGTGGAGGCGCTGCGGCGCACGGTGGAAGCCGCGCCGGCACACGGCATCACGACGTTGTCAGTCTATGCATTCTCCGCGGACAACTGGAAACGCCCACGGGCCGAGGTGGACGGCCTTCTGGCGCTCTTTCGGTCCTACATGGTGGGCGAGCGCCGCGCGCTGTGCAGCGCGGACGTGCGCCTGAGCGTGATCGGGCGGCGCGATCGGCTGGGTGGTGGGCTGGTCGGCGATATCGAGGCCACCGAGGATGCGACCGCGACTGGCGGCCGACTCCACCTGCGGCTGGCGATCGACTACTCCGCCCGCGACGCCATCGCACAGGCGGCGGTCAGCAGCGGCATCGACGGCCCAATCACCCGTGAGCGCGTGGCGGCGCGCGTCGGCAGCGGCTGCGGCCGGCCGGCCGCGGGGTCCGAGGTGGACCTGTTGATCCGTACCGGCGGCGAGCAGCGGCTCAGCGATTTTCTGTTGTGGGAGTGTGCCTACGCGGAGCTGTGGTTCACGACCGTGATGTGGCCCGACTTCGATGAAGCTGACCTCGCACGCGCGATTGAGGAGTTCAGGATGCGCGACAGGCGCTTTGGTGGCGTGGCCACGACCTGATGCTCGTCAATCACAGAGGCACGAAGACACAAAGACGCACAGCGAAACGTACTCGGTCTGGGCAGTTCCAAGAAACCTTTGTGCGTCTCCGTGACTTTGTGTCTTTGTGATTGATGGACTACCCCACCGAGTAGATGCGCTCGATGCGGCTGCCGAGGCGGCAGAGGATCTCCCACGGGATGGTGCCGATGGCGGCCGCCATCTCACGCACGTCGAGGCGCTCGTCGCCTTGTGTGCCGAGCAGGACCACCGCGTCGCCCGGATACGCTTCGATGTCGGTGATGTCGAGCAGGATCATGTCCATGCACACCGCGCCAACGATGTGCGCGCGACGGCCGCGGACCAGGGCGACGCCTCGGCCGGCCATCCGCAGATCGATGCCGTCGGCGTAGCCGGCAGGCACGACCGCGACCCGCGTCGGCCGTTGAGCAGTGAAGCGGGCGCCGTAGCTGACCGTCTCGCCGGTGCGGATGTGCTTGACGGCGACCAGGCGGCTGCGGAGGGACAGGGCCGGGCGCAGCGGAATCGTGGAGCCCAGCGGCGGCGGCACGACGCCGTACAGCAGCAGCCCGGGACGCACCAGGTCGTACCACACGCGCGCATCGCGCAGCAGCGCAGCGCTGTTGGCGGCGTGCACCAGGCGCGGGCGCACACCCAGCGTGTCAAGGTACGCGCGCACGCGCTCGAAACGCACGCGCTGCTCTTCCATCAGCGGGTGGTCGGGATCGTCGGCCGTCGCAAAGTGGGTATAGACGCCGTCGAGCTCCAGGTTCGGGCTCGCAAGCAAGTCGGGCAACGTGCGCGGCAGGTTGTCGTGCCGCAGCCCGAGCCGGTTCATGCCGGTGTCGATCTTGAGGTGGTACTTGAGCCGCGTGCCGCGTCGCGCGGCGGCCTCCTGCAGCGCTTTGCCGGCCGACGGCGTCGAGATGGTCGGCGTGAGCGTGTACTCGAAGATACCGGTGACATCAGAGACGCCCAACGCGCCGAACACCAGGATCTCGCAGCGCACGCCGGCTCGCCGCAGGACGATGGCTTCCTCGATGTCGGCACACGCCAGCATCGTCGCGCCCGCGCGTTCGAGAGCGAGCGCGACAGGACCCGAGCCGTGGCCGTAGGCGTTGGCCTTGACGACGGCGACGATTCCGGGGCCTTCGGGCTTCGAACTGCGGGCTTCAGACTGCAGGAAGTCGCGAATCGCCCTGAAATTGTGAGCGATGGCGTCCAGGTCCACGTCGGCAACGGTCGACCGAATCATGCGATCAGTCCGGCCGGAACGACACGTTCTGGAAGCGGGTGTGCTCGCGCAGGAAGGCGAGTTTGACGCTGCCGGTGGGGCCGTTGCGCTGCTTGGCGATGATGATCTCGGCTGTGCCCCTTTCCTCTTCCTTGCAGTCCGGGTACATCTCGGGCCGGAAGATCATCAAGACGACGTCCGCGTCCTGCTCGAGGGCGCCCGACTCGCGCAGGTCCGACAGCAACGGCCGGTGGTCAGCGCGCGCCTCGGGCGCGCGGCTCAACTGCGACAGCGCCAGCACCGGCACCTTCAGCTCTTTGGCCAGGCCTTTGAGGCCGCGCGAGATGGCGGCCAGTTCCAGCGTGCGGTTCTCGAAGCGCCCGCGGCCGGTCATCAACTGCAGGTAGTCCACCACGACCATGCTGAGGCCGTGCTCGGCGGCCAGGCGTCGCGACTTCGCGCGCATTTCGAGCACACCCAGGCCCGCGCTGTCGTCGATGTAGATCGGCGCCTCGCTCAGCCGGCTGATCCCCTGCGACAGCCGTTCGTAGTCGCGTTGCCCGATGTGCCCCGTCTGCAGCTTGTGGGCGTCGATCTGCGCCACCGACGTCAGCAGGCGGATGAACAGCGACTCCTTCGACATCTCCAGACTGAAGAAGCCCACGACGTGTCCGTGCTCGAGCGCGGCGTGCTCGGCCATGTTGAGCACGAGACTGGTCTTGCCCATCGACGGACGGGCCGCGACGATGACCAGGTCGCCCGGCTGCAGGCCGCGTGTCATGCCGTCGAGATCCACAAAGCCGGTGGGCACGCCGGTGATGAGCTTCTTCTGCTCGAACAGTTGCTCGATTTTCGGCAGGCTCTCCTCGACGATCTGCCGCATCGACACGAAGCCCTGCGTGGCCCGGTCCTCCGCGATCGCGAAGATCGTCTGCTCGGCTTCGTCGAGGATCGTGTTCGGGTCGTCTTCGGCGTCCCACGCCCGCGCCGCGATGGACTGGCTCGCATGAATCAGCGAGCGCAGGGTGGACTTCTCCTTGACGATGCGGGCGTAGTACTCGACGTTGGTGGACCGGGGCACCCCGTCCACCAGGCCCGCGATGTAGGCCGGTCCACCCGCATCCTCGAGCTCGCCGGCCTGCGACAGCGCCTCCTTGAGCGTGACGGTGTCGATGGCGGCGCCACGCTCGCCAAGCGCGATCATCTTGTCGAAGATGCGCCGGTGGCCGAGCCGGAAGAAATCCTCCGGGCGCACGATCTGCGCCGCGTAGTTGAAGGCTTCGTTGTGAATCAGGATCGCGCCGAGCACGGAGCGCTCGGCTTCAAGGTTGTGCGGTAACGCACGCTCGGGGGCAGCGACGACGTCCGGCATAGCGGAGGGAGAGTGGAGTCTAGCAGATCACGTACGCCAACCACAGAGCCACAGAGAGCACAGAGACCACACAGAGCCTTCTTCGTACGAAATTCCCAAAAAGATGCTCTGTGCGTCCTCCGTGTTCTTTGTGTCTCCGTGGTTGGCGTTTGTGGAGTTACGCGTCTTGCTTGACGACGTGCACTTTCAGCTGGGCGATCACATCCCGGAACAGCCTGACCGGCACCGTGAACTCGCCGATGGCCTTGATGGGTTCGTCGAGGTGAATCGTGCGCTTGTCGATCTCGATCCCCTTGGCGGCCAGCGCGTCGGCCAGGTCCGCCGTGGTGACCGAGCCGTACAGCTGCTCGGTCTCGCCGACCCGGCGCGCGATGGTGATCTCGGTCTCCGACACGCGCGAGGCCAGGGCCTCGGCCGTCTGCTTCTCCTGGACCTCACGGGCATCGGCCACCTTCCGCTCACGCTCGATGAGCTTGCGGTTGGTGTCGGTCACTGCCAGCGCCAGCTTGCGCGGCAGCAGGTAGTTGCGGGCGAACCCGGGCGCGACTTTCACCACGTCGCCCGGGCGTCCGAGATTGTCGACGTGCTCTCTCAGGATGACTTCCATGATGTCCTCGCCAGCCTTATTCCGCCGCGTACGGCAACAGCGCCAGGACGCGCGCGCGCATGATCGCCACGCGCAGCTTGCGCTGGTGCTTCGCGCACGTGCCCGAGATGCGCCGCGGCAGCACCTTGGCGCGCTCCGGCACGAAGCCCTGCAGGAGCTTGACGTCCTTGTAGTTGATGTCGTCGATCTTGTCCGCGCAGAACTTGCAGACCTTGCGACGACGGAAGAGCGAACGCCGCTGACCGCCCGCGGCGCCGGCGCGATCGCCGCCCGCGGCGCTGCCGGTGCGGCTGGTGCCCCCGCGGCCCCGGCCGCCACTGCCTGATTTCTTCGCTCCAAATGCCATGGCTAGATCTCCGTCTCGAGGCCGATTTCGCCTCCGTCGTCGTCCCCTGAATCACCGCGGCGCCGTTCCCCTTCGGTCGGCACCGGCGGCAGGCCCCGCGCTGTTCGCCGGCGCGCCTGCGTGTCCTGGCGGCGCGTCCGCGTCCGATCGACGACGCGCTGCTCGTCGTCCACGCGGACGATGAGGTGTCGGATGACCTGGTCGATGACCTTCAGCTTGCGGTCGAGCTCCTTCATCAGTTCGCCGCCGCCGACGATCACCTCGAGGACGTACACGCCGTCTTTGTGGTGCTGAATCTCATAGGCCAGCTTGCGGCGGCCCCAGTTTTCGCTCTTTTCGAGCGTGCCGCCCATCTTCTGGACGGTCTGATCGACCTGCTCGTGAATCGCCGCCACCTGCTCTTCAGGGGCATCCGGCGACACGATGTACACGAGTTCGTACCTTCGTGGTGCGCTCATCAACGGCTCCTTCTGGACGTTGAAACCAGCAAGGGCACCAGCGCCCCGCTGAACGGCCACGGGTCGCACGCGAGGACGCATGCGCCTGTGGCAAGGAGTCAAGTTCGGCGCCGACGGCCCACACGGGCCGCGGCATCAGGATTGACTGTCCTTCTCGTCGTCGGTGGCGTCCGACAACTCCTGTGGACCGGCATTGAACCGGTTCATCACGACCGCGATGCCTTCGCGGGCGAACACGTCGATGGCGTCGGCCGCCCGGCCAATCGCCTCCTCGATCACCGGACGCTCGTCCGGGTCGAACATGGCCAGCACGTGGTCGGCAAGATCGCGGCGATCGTCGCCGCGCCCCACCCCGACGCGCAGCCGTGGGAACTGATCGGTTCCCAGGTGCTGGGCGACCGACTTGAACCCGTTGTGCCCTCCGGCCGATCCGCCAGGCCTGGCCCGTAACCGCCCCAGCGGCAGATTCACGTCGTCGGCGATCACGAGCAGGTCGCCGACCTCCACCTTGTGGAAGTCGGCCAACGCCCGAACCGCCTGGCCGCTCAGGTTCATGAACGTGAGCGGCTTGACAAAGAGCATCGGCACCGGCGTGTGCGCCTTGCCGACCAAGGCCCCCTGCGCCTCGCGGTCGCACGACACGCCGGCGCGCCTGGCGGCTTCGTCGATCACCAGAAAGCCCACGTTGTGCCGTGTGCCGCGATACGGCTTGCCCGGGTTGCCCAGGCCGACGACAAGCTTCAGCCCTTCTTCTCCTTCTCCTCGTCCTTGTCGGTCTTGCCCTTCTTGATGACTTCGGGCTCGGCCGCCGCCGCCGGCGCCGCCACTGCGTCAACCGCCGGCGCTTCTTCAACGCGCATCGGCACGACGTGCACGAGCATCGTCTCGGGCTCGCTCACCGGCGTCCACTTGGCGCCCTGCGCGACGTCGCGAATGCGCACGCCCTGGTTCATCAGCAGCTCGGTGACGTCCACCTCGATGCTCTCGGGAATGTCGGCCGGCAGCACTTCGATCTCGAACTCGCGCGTGACGAAGTCCAGGACGCCACCCTGCTGCTTGACGCCCCTGGCTTCGCCCGTGATCGTCACCGGAACTTTGACGGTGAGCTTGCGGTCCATGGCGACGCGGTAGAAGTCGGCGTGCAGCAGCGCGTGACTGACCGGCTGCAGCAGAAAGTCCTTCACCAGCACAGGCACGGCAGCGCCATCGAGCTGCAGGCTGATGATCGTGTTGGCGCCAGATTCCGAGTGCAGGATCTTCAAGAGCGCCTTGGGATCGACGGTCACCGGCACGGACTGTTCGACCGTGCCTCCGGTGCCGGGTCCGTACACCACGGCAGGCAGCCGGCCCGCCGCGCGATGGCGCCGCGCTTGATTCTTTCCCTTGTCCGCCCGCTTTTCCGCTACCAGTGTCGCGTCCATGAATTCCTCTGCGTTCCCGATTGCGGGGCTGAAGCCCCGCCGCCACAACAGTCGCTACACGAACAGCGAGGAAACCGAGGTTTCCTCGTGAATGCTCCGAATCGCCTGGCCCAGGAGCCGTGCCACCGACAGCACCTGGATCTTGCCGCACCGCGCGCGCTCGTCGGTCATCGGGATCGTGTCGGTGACGATGAGCGACTCGAGCGCCGAGTTCTCGATGCGCGCAAGCGCCGGTCCCGACAACACGCCGTGCACGGCGCACCCGATCACGCGCTCGGCGCCGGCCTCCTTCAAGGCGTCGGCCGCCTTCTGAATCGTGCCCGCCGTGTCGATGATGTCGTCCTGGATGATGCAGGTGCGACCTGCGACATCGCCGATCACGTTCATCACTTCCGCCGCGCCATCGAGCCCGCGCCGCTTGTCTACTACGGCCAGCTCGCCGCCGAGCCGCTTGGCGTAGGCCCGCGCCCGTTCGGCCCCGCCGGCGTCGGGCGCGACGATGGTCAGGTTCGGGTAGTTCTTCCGCGCCAGGTGCTCGACGATCACCGGTGCCGCAAACAGGTGATCCACCGGGATATCGAAGAACCCCTGGATCTGCGCCTTGTGCAGATCCATCGTCAACACGCGATTGGCGCCGGCCGCGCCCAGCAGGTTGGCGACCAGCTTGGCGGAGATCGGCACGCGCGGCTTGTCCTTGCGGTCCTGCCGCCCGTAGCCGTAGTACGGAATCACCGCCGTGATGCGGGCCGCCGACGAACGGCGGAACGCATCGATCATGATCATCAGCTCCATCAACGCCTGGTCAACGGAGCCGGCCGGCGTCGCGCACGTCGGCTGCAGGATGAAGACATCCGTTCCGCGGATGTTTTCATCGATCTGAAACGACACCTCCGTGTCGGGGAAGCGCCGCAGCCGCTGCTGTCCAACCGAGATGCCCAGATAGTCCGCAATCTCGCGGGCCAGCTGTGGATGTGCACTGCCGGAGAAGATCTTGAGCTCACCAAACCCGGTCGGCATCAACGAGCCCTCATCACCCGACGCACCACCGCACCTGACGAACCTGACGAACCCGAAGAACCCGAAGAACCCGAAGAACCCCAAAATAGTGGTTGGTTGGGGCGGAAGGATTCGAACCTTCGAATACGGGATTCAAAGTCCCGCGCCTTACCGCTTGGCCACGCCCCATTGACTCTCTCGCGCACAACCTCACCCGCGTAAGAGCCTGCCGTCGTCGTCCTCGACCTGACCAAAGGGAGAAGATGACCTGCTGGAGCGGACCACCACGGCCGTGAAAAACCTTGATTGTAGACGATCTGTGCGTGGAGGGACAAGCCGCGGCGTCTGGCGGTCAGATCAGCCGGCGACTTTCGGCCTGGCGTCGCGGCCGGGTCCTGGTCAGCACGACCCTGTGCCCGTCGCGCGCCAGCCCGGCGGCGGCGCGGCGGGCCGGCCGTTCGGCTGAAAACAGGCCGAAGACCGCCGACCCGCTACCCGACATCCGCGCCACTTCCGCACCGGCGCCTGCCAGGTGCCGCCGAATCGACCCAATGGCGGGATAACGCCGCTCGACCGGCGCCTCCAGGTCGTTCCGGCACGACTCCGGGTCCAGGCCCCACGCTCCGTAGTCCGAAGTCCGTAGTCCGTAGTCCGAAGTCCGAAGTCCGCTGTTCGCAGTCCGATCCTCCGCCAACCAACGGTACGCGTCAGCAGTGGAAACCCCAAAGTCGGGCAGCACGACTACGACATGGCGGCGCGTTCGGTTGACCAGCGGGTAGAGTTGGTCGCCGCGGCCCAGGCCGAGGGCGGCCCCACCGATGAGGAAAAACGGGACGTCGGCGCCCAGCGCGGACGCCACCGGCATCAGGGCTCTCAGGGTTGGGGGCAGGCGCCACAGTTGGCTCAACCCGATCAACGCGGCAGCCGCGTCGCTGCTGCCGCCGCCCAGACCGGCCAGCGCGGGAATGCGCTTGGTCACCCGCACCCGGACGCCACGCGGATCGCCAGACTTGCCCGCGGCCCGCCACAACGCCACCGCGGCGCGCCACACCAGGTTGGTCTGGTCCAGCGGCATCCATGCCGGGTCGCCGTCGAGCGCAAAGTCGCCGCGCCGGGCCTCCACGGTCACCGTGTCGTGCAGGTCGAGCGTCTGGAACACCGTCTGGAGATCGTGATAGAGGTCGGACCGACGCCCGCCAATGCGGAGGTCGAGGTTGATCTTGGCGGAGGCGCGAAGGGTGAGACGCGTCACTTTCTGTCCCGCAGCGGTCCCGACCCCCGCAACTCCTCGATGGTGATCGCCACGGCATCGGCCGGCACGTCGACCGTGAACGCGGCATCGGCGAGATCGACGCCGCGCTCTACCTGGCGAAGGGCGAGCCGCACATCGAGCGCCGCCACGCCTGGCGCCTCGGCGCGCCGGAGGCGCAGACGGCCCGGCTGGGTGCCGGAGTGCTCGGCAAACTCAACCGTCAGTGGCCCGGCGCGGACGGCAACCAGGCGCCAGCCCCTGCGGCCCGCTGCTTGCGACGCCGGCAGCCGATGGATCCAGAGTTGTCGGCCGCTCTCAAGATCGGCGGCGGCCCAGTCGGCGCCGTAGCTGCGCTGGTTGCCGGCGGCTCCGGTTGGCGCCGGACAGCCCGCGATCCAGGCGCGCAGGTCCGACGGCGCCTGGTCGAGTCCGGCAAGCGCCTCGAGTATCGTGCCGGCCGGCGCGTCCCGCAGCACGCGACCCTCACGGGGCAGCAGCAGCGTCGCGCGGCCGTCTTGTCCGGCCAGCACGAAGAACGGCCCGCCAAACGGCGCCACGGCCTCCAACCGCAGCGACTCTGGGGGTGCAAACCCGGTATGGAGCGTCCCTCGAAGTCGCTGGTTCCCGGCCTTTCCCGACAACCCGATCTCGGCCGTCATGGCAGTGACGTGGTCGCAGTGAGCGAGCGCGTCGGAGAACGGCGCGGGGTCAGACAACGGCGTCGAGGTGCCGCTTGGCAGGGTCAGGGACTTCGGAGCGCAGGAGGCGAGGAGAAGTGCGAAGTGGAAAATGCAAAGTGCAAAGTACGTACTTCGCATTTCGCATTTCGCATTTCGCACTACTCCTCTCCTACCGTGCCCGTGCAATCTTCGCCTCTACCACCTTCGGGTCGATCGAATCGCGATCGCCGTCAAGCGCCTGCGTCCAGGCGGCGACGGCGTCGGGCCGCTTGCCGGCGGCCCACAAG
>JAENWD010000137.1 GCA_016650245.1 Vicinamibacteria bacterium | reverse complement strand
GTGCGGCTGGTGGTGATGGCGGGCACGCAGGGCGACGAAGACGCCATCATCCGCAAGATGCGCACGTCTGGCCAGCTGCAGGCAGCGTCGCTCTCGGCCGTCAGCCTCGCGATGTCGGTGGACCAGTCCTTCAACGTGTTCTTCATCCCGATGTTCTACCAGGACTACGCGGAGCTGGACTACGTCATGCAGAAGATCGAGCCTCTGATCACCAGGCGGCTCGCCGAGAAAGGCTTCGTCTTCGTCAACTGGGGCAGCGGCGGATGGGTCCAGGTCTTCAGCAAGAAGCCGGCGAGAAACCTCCGCGACCTGAAAGCCATGAAGCTGTTCACCTCCGCGGGCGACGACGTGACGGTGCAGTGGTACAAGGCCAACGGATTTCAGCCCGTTCCGCTCTCGTCGGCGGACATGCTGTCGTCGCTCACGACGGGCATGATCGAGGCGGTCCCGGTCACACCCCTCTCGGCCCTCTCGTTTCAGTGGTACAAGTACACGCCGTTCATGCTCGACGTCGGCATCTCACCGCTGGTGGGGGCGACGATTGTGACCAGGAAGGCGTGGGATGCCATCAGCGAGGCGGATCGCGCGCAGTTGATGGCAGCCGCCAGGAAGACCGAGGCGCGCTTCCGCGTCGAGGTGCCGCGCACCGATGCCGAGTCCATCGCGGTGATGCAGAAAAGCGGCTTGACGGTGGTCAAGGCCGACCCGGCCGCCCTGGCCGAGTTCCGCACGGTGGCCGAAGGCTTCACCAAGACGATGCGCGACGACCTGGTGCCGCGCGATGTCTTCGAGCTCGCCGTGCGCGAGCGCGATGCCTACCGGAAGCAGCGTTCGATCGCCAAGTGAGTAGCGCGATTCCTGTCGAGACCGGGCCTGCCAACGGGCCCCTGGCGCGCGTCCTCTATCCGCTCGAGGACGCGTTGGCGGGGGTCGCACTCGCCGTGATGGTCGTGCTGCCCCTCTCCGAGATCGTCTTGCGCCGGGTGGCTGGGACGGGCATTCCCGGGTCCATTCCCTTCGTGCAGCATCTGGTGCTCTGGGTCGGCTTTCTGGGCGCCGCGCTGGCCGCGCGCCAGGGCTCGATGCTGGCGCTGGCAACCGGCACGTTCCTTCCACCGGGTCGCCCGCGCGAGATCGCTGGCACGCTGGCGGCCACCGTGGCGGCTGCCGTGTCGATGATGCTGTGCGTCGGCGCGTTCCAGTTGGTGGTGAGCGAGCGCGAGGCTGGCACCGTCATCGCCGCCGGCGTCACCACCTGGACGGCGCAGACGGTGCTGCCGTTTGCCTTCGGACTGATCGCACTGCGCACGGTGTGGAGCCCCAGGACGACCAGGACCGCGAGCGCGTTCGCGGCGTGCGGACTCGCCGTGGGCGCGTGGCTGGTGTGGGATCCGGCGGCATTCCCGGCGGGCATGGTCTGGCCTCTCGCCGCGCTGCTCGTGGTGGCCGCCGCGTGCGGCACGCCCATCTTCGTCGTGCTCGGCGGACTGGCGATCGTGCTCTTCATGGCCGACGGCGTCGGGCCGTCGGCGGTGCTCATCGAAACCTACCAGCTGGCGGTGAAGCCCACGCTGGCGTCGATTCCGCTGTTCACGCTCTGCGGGTTCCTGCTGGCCGAGGGCAAGGCCCCAGAGCGGCTCCTGAACGTGTTCCGTGCGTGGTTCGGATGGTTCCCTGGTGGCACGGCCGTGGTCTGCGCGATGCTCTCGGCATTCTTCACGGTCTTCACGGGCGGGTCCGGCGTCACCATCCTCGCGCTCGGCGGCTTGCTGCTGCCGGCGCTGATCAAGGACGGCTATCGCGAGAAGTTCTCCATCGGGCTGCTCACGGCATCGGGCTCGCTGGGCCTGCTGCTGCCGCCCTCGCTCCCGCTCATTCTGTACGCCATCGTGGCGCAGATTCCGGTGGAGGACCTGTTCATCGGCGGCATTCTGCCGGGTGTGCTCCTGCTGGGTCTGACCGCCGCCTGGGGCGTGCGCGAAGGCGTCACGTATGGCACGGGCCGCACGCCGTTCTCGCCAGCGGGGGCCATGCGGGCGCTCTGGGAGGGCAAGTGGGAGGTCGCGCTGCCGGTCGTGGTGCTGGTTGCGCTCTTCGGCGGCTTTGCGACCATCGTCGAAGCGGCGGCCCTGGCCGCGCTCTACGCGTTGTTCATGCAGGTGGTCGTCCACCGCGACGTCCGCGACGTCGCCACACTGCGGCGCGTCTTCGCAGAGTGTGTGGCCACCGTGGG
>JAENWD010000136.1 GCA_016650245.1 Vicinamibacteria bacterium | reverse complement strand
TGGTGTCCGAGGCCGCAGACCTTGTGGCGACGCGGCAGGTCTCGAAGAAGCGTCCGCGGACCTACAAGGACTACCGCGAGATGCTGAAGGAGAAGGATCTCGACGTCGTCCTCATCGCCACGCCCGATCACTGGCATGCCCTGCCGATGATCGAGGCCGTTGCGTCCGGCGCGGACCTCTACCTGCAGAAGCCGATCAGCATCGACGTCACCGAAGGCCAGGCGATGCTTGCCGCGGCGCGAAAGCACGAGCGCGTCGTGCAGGTGGGCACCCAGCGACGCAGCACGCCGCATCTGGCGACGGCGCGCGATAGGTTCATCCGCGAGGGCCGCCTCGGCACGATCGCCTACGTCGAGATCTACTGCTACTACCACATGCGCACGCGGGAAAACCCGCCCGACATCGCGCCGCCGGCCACGCTCGACTGGGAGTTCTACCAGGGCCCCGCGCCCGCGAGGGCCTTCAACAAGCTGATCCATCCTCGCGGCTGGCGCGCCTTCATGGAATACAGCAACGGCATCGTCGGCGACATGTGCGTTCACATGCTCGACATGGTGCGCTGGATGATGGATCTCGGCATGCCGGCCCGCATCAGCTCATCGGGCGGCATCCTGATCGACAAGGGCAGCAAGGCCAACACCACCGACACGCAGTCGGCGACGTTTGACTTCGGCAACCTGTTGGTGGTGTGGACGCATCGCGCGTGGGGCGATCCGCCGGACCCGAAGTACCCGTGGGGCGCGACCTTCTACGGCGACAAGGGCACGCTCAAGGCCAGCGTGATGGGCTACGACTTCGTGCCGCGCGGCGACGGCCAACCCGAACACGCCGACGTGAAGTACGAGCTGGAAGAGTTCCCCGAAGACAAGACCGAAAAGGACCTCGAACGGCACGTCGCGCCCGCCATCCGCGGCCACATGAAGGACCTGCTGACGAACATCCAGTCGCGCGGCAGGCCCGTCGCCGATATCGAGCAGGGCTACATGTCGACCACGGCCTGCATCCTGGCGAACCTCTCGGACAAGTTGGGACGGTCGATCGCATGGGATCACGTCGCAGGGAAGGTCGTAGGGGATGACGAGGCGAATGGTCTGCTGACGCGCCCGTATCGGTCGCCGTGGGCGCACCCCACCACTTAGTTACGAGTTACGAGTTACGAGTACGAAATGTCGCGGATTCGCGACGCGCGGAGAGATTCCAACGATAGAATTACGGACCATGCGCCACTTTCGCTCCGTCGCCGTTGTCGTCGTCCTGACCGTGATCGCTGCCGCCCCCCTGCTGCTTCGCGCACAACCAAAGCCGAACCCACGCGATGTCTCGAAGCTGTATGGCGAGCTGTGCGCGAGCTGTCACGGCCCCAAGCTGACCGGCGCCCAGGCGCCCAGCCTGCTCGACGACGTCTGGAAGTTCGGCGGCGACGACGCCAGTATCAGCAAGTCCATCAAGGAGGGCAGCCTGGCGGCAGGCATGCCGCCGATGGCCAACGCGTTGTCGGACCAGGAAGTCCGCGCGATGGTCATCTTCATTCGCGAGGAAGCGGCCAAGTTCAAGCGCGGGCAGTCCACCTTCGCCAAGCCAGCCGCCGACACCGTCGTGAAGAGCGAACTGCACACGTTCAAGCTCGAAACCGTCGTGAACGGCCTCGGCGTCGTGTGGGGCATCGACTTTCTCCCCGACGGGCGGATGCTCCTGACCGAGAAGTCGGGTCGGCTGCGCATCGTCGAGCACGGCAAGCTCGTGCCCACACCGGTGGGCGGCGTGCCAGAGGTCTGGGCCAAGGGCCAGGGCGGCCTGCTCGACGTGGCGGTGCATCCCGACTACTCGACCAACGGCTGGATCTATCTCTCGTACAGCGACCCGGGCCCCGACGGGTCCGCGATGACCGCGATCGTGCGCGGCAAGCTGAAGGACGGGCAGTTCGTGGAGCAGGAAACGGTGTTCAAGGTCCCGACCGAACTCTACCGGACCGGAGAGAATCACTTCGGCTCTCGCCTCGTCTTTGACAAGGGCTATCTGTTCTTCTCCATTGGCGAGCGTGGACAGAAAGACGACGCGCAGGACATCACGCGCCCCAACGGCAAGGTGCACCGCATCTTCGAGGATGGGCGCGTGCCCGACGACAACCCGTTTGTCGGTAAGGCTGGGGCACTGCCGACGATTTGGAGCTACGGTCACAGGAACCCGCAGGGCCTGGCCAAAGATCCGGCCACCGGTCTGCTCTACGACGCCGAGCACGGACCGCGCGGCGGCGACGAGCTGAACCTGGTGCAGAAGGGGCGCAACTACGGCTGGCCGGTGATCACTTACGGCATGAACTACGACGGCACGCCCATGACGGACCTGACCGCGAAGGAAGGAATGGAGCAGCCGGTGAACTACTGGGTGCCGTCAATCGCGGTGTCCGCGATCGCCTTCTACACGGGCACGAAGTTCCCGAAGTGGGACGGCCAGTTGTTTCTGGGCGCGCTGGCCCAGGAGGAACTGCGGCGGCTGGTGCTCGCCGACGGCAAGGTCACGCACCAGGAAGTGCTCTTCAAGAACGTCGGGCGCGTGCGCGACGTCGTCAGCGGACCCGATGGCTACATCTACGTGAGCTTTGACGGGGGCCGCGTCGCCCGGCTGGTGCCCGCGCCGGGCGAACCGGGCACCGCCAGCCGCTGATTACGTACGCCAACCACGGAGAAGACACGAAGATCACGGAGAACGCACAGAGTTGGTTTTGGGCTCAAGTAGGTCCCAGAAGTAATTCTCTGTGGCGCCTCTGTGTTCTCAGGGGCTCTGTGGTTGGCGTACGTGGACACCGTCGCCGACATCAGGCACAATGACCCACATCTCCTTTGAACGGAAGGGTTAGGGGTCGATTGAACAGGCCGCTCGTCTATCTGTCCGTGCTTGTCCTCGCCCTGCTCGGCGCCGCGCCGACGGGCGAGTCGGCTGCCGACGCGCCAGACGCCGCCGGGTTCGAGACGACCGTGCAGCCGTTTCTCGAAGACGCCTGCCTTCCGTGTCACAACGATCGGCGCAAGCGCGGCGGATTGAACCTCGCGGCGTTTCAGTCGGTGGACTCGGTCGCGCGCGACCCGAACCTGTGGGAACAGGCGCTCGCCAAGATCCGCACCGGCGAGATGCCGCCGGAAGACGATCCGCGTCCCCACCCCGACACGCTGGCGGCCGTCACGCGCTGGATCGACCTCGAACTCGAACGAGTGGACAAGACGGCGGTGCCCGACCCCGGGCGCGTGACAATCCGGCGGCTGAACCGCACGGAGTACAACAACACCATCCGCGACCTGCTCGGCGTGGACCTGAGTCCGGCCGACGACTTTCCGCAGGACGACTCGGGCTACGGCTTCGACAACATCGGCGACGTGCTCTCGGTGTCGCCTGTGCTGATGGAGCGGTACCTGTTGGCGTCCGAGCGCGTGGCGCGCACGGCGGTGTTTGGTCCCGAACCGCGCAAGCCGACGCTCGAACGCAAGAACGCCGGTCCACGCAAGATCGTGGAGTCCACACTGGTGCCGGCCACCTACGACCAGACGGGCCTGAGCCTGCCCAATGCGGCGCACGTGACGCACCGGTTCCCGGTGGACGGGGAATACCTGATCCGGGTGTACGGCGGCGGGATTCGGCCTGCGGCGTCCGAGCCGGTCACCTTCACGCTGTGGCTTGACGGGCGCGAAGTCGCGAGCCAAGTCCTGGACCCCGAGGCCAGCGCGTCGTTTTCCGACGACCAGCAGGAGCTTGGCGGCAAGGCGCTGGACTTCAGGACCATCGTGGGTGCCGGCGATCACTGGGTCGCCGTGTCGATCCCTCGTCTGTACGAGGGGCTCCCGGCCAGCTACGACGGCCCCAATCCGTCCAGGCGCCCGCCGTTTGTCTGGCCCGAGTTCAAGCTCCCGCGCAAGGACCCGACGCCCGAGCGCATCGCCGAGGCCCAAAAGCGATACGAAGAGAATCGCGCCCGCGTGCGTCCCACCAGCGACGCGCGCGTGGGCTACATGGAGATCGGCGGGCCCTACTCGCAGCCGACCGGGCCGTCGCCCGAGAGCCGCGCGAAGATCTTCGTGTGCGGCCATCCGCGCGGCGGCCACGTCGCCGGCTGCGCGACCCTGATCGTGGGCTCGCTGGCCGAGCGCGCGTTCCGTCGGCCTGTGCCGCTGGCGGAAGTCTCCCGCTATGCCGCGCTCTTCCGCCAGGCGCGGCAGCACGGCGAGTCGTTCGACGACGGCATCGCGGTGGCGCTGCAGGCGTTGCTGGTGTCGCCCGATTTCCTGTTCCGTCTCGAGCAGGACGGTGCGGGGCCGACGGCCACGGCCGGGGCCGTGAGCCAGCACGAGCTGGCCACGCGGCTGTCGTACTTCCTGTGGGCGAGCATGCCCGACCAGGCGCTGCGCACGCAGGCCGACACCGGCTCGCTGCGGCGGCCCGGTGTGCTGGCCGCCGAGGTGCGGCGCATGCTGAAGGACCCCAGAGCCGCGGCCCTGGTGCGGGAGTTCGGCGGGCAGTGGCTGCAGTTCCGGGCGCTCGAGAACGTCAAGCCGGACGTCGAGAAGTTTCCCGACTTCGATCAGTACCTGCGGATGTCGATGCGCGAAGAGACCGAGCGGTTCTTCGAGCGCATCGTCCGGGAAGACCGCAGCATCCTGGATTTTCTCGACGCGAAGTACACGTTTCTCAACGAGCGGCTCGCGCGGCACTACGGCGTGCCCGGCGTTGCCGGGCCGGCCTTCCGGCTGGTGCAGCTGACCGATCCCAATCGCGGCGGCGTCATCACGCACGGCAGCGTGCTCACCGTGTCGTCATACTCCACGCGCACCTCACCTGTGCTGCGCGGCAAGTGGGTGCTCGACAACCTGCTCAACGCGCCGCCGCCGGAGCCGCCGCCCAACGTGCCGATCATCGACGAAGCGGCCATCGGCGCGTCGGCGACGCAGCGCGAGCAGCTTGAAGCGCACCGCGCCAACCCGACGTGCGCGGCGTGTCACCGCCGGATGGACCCGCTGGGCTTCGGCCTCGAGAACTTCGACGCCGTCGGCAAGTGGCGCATCCGTGACGGCAGCTTCCCGGTGGACGCCTCGGGCGCGCTGCCCGACGGGCGATCGTTTTCCGGTCCGGCCGAGCTGACCGCGATCCTGGCCGGCGAGCGCGAGGCGTTTGCCAAGGCGCTGACGTCCAAGATGCTGACCTACGCGCTGGGCCGCGGGCTCGAGCCGTACGACCGCCGCACCGTGCGGATGATCGCCCGCACGTTGCCCGCCCACGATTATCGCTTCTCCGGCCTGGTGCTGGAGATCGTCAATAGCTTGCCGTTTCAAATGCGTCGAGGAGTCGCCACGCCATGATCGTCACCGGTCGGCATCTGCCACGCCGCACGTTCCTCAGGACCCTGGGCACCGCCATCGCGCTGCCGTATCTGGATGCGATGACTCCCGCCTTCGCGCAAGGCGCTTCGGCGGGTATACCCGCCTTGGCGGCGGCCGCTGCCCGACAGCGGCTGATCTTCACCTACATCCCCAATGGGGTGACGATGGAGGCCTGGACGCCGGCGGCGACCGGCGCCGCGTTCGAGTACACGCGGATTCTGAAACCGCTCGAGACGTTTCGCGATCGCACGCTCGTGCTGAGCGGCCTGGCCCACAAAAACGCGTACGCGCTGGGCGACGGCCCCGGCGACCATGCCCGCGCGGCGGCGTGCTATCTCACCGGTGTGCATCCGAAGAAGACGGCTGGCGCCGACATCAAGAACAGCGTGTCGGTGGATCAGATCGCCGCGCAGCACATCGGCACGTCCACGCGGTTTCCGTCGCTCGAACTGGGCTGCGACGACTCGCGGACGGTGGGTAACTGCGATTCCGGCTATAGCTGCGCGTACACCAACAGCCTCTCGTGGCGCAGCGAGACGGCGCCCAATCCGCCCGAGACCAACCCCCGGCTCGTGTTCGAGCGGCTCTTCGGCTCGTTTGACGCGGGCCTCGATCCCCAGACGCGCGCGCGGCGGCAGGACAGCCGGCGCAGCGTGCTCGACCTGGTGACGGGGCGCACCGCCGAGCTGGTCAAGACGCTCGGCACCGCCGACCGTCGCAAAGTGGACGAGTACCTGTCGTCGATTCGCGAGGTGGAACGGCGGATTCAGATCGCCGAAAAGGATCTGACCGCCCTGCCAGAGGGCCTCGAGAAGCCCACCGGCATCCCGGTGACCTACGACGAGTACGTCACGTTGATGTTCGACCTTCAGGTCCTGGCCCTTCAGGCCGACCTCACCCGCGTCGTCACGATGATGATGGGCCGGGAAGGGAGCATGCGCACGTATCCCGAGATCGGCGTGCCCGACCCGCATCACCCGCTCACGCATCACCGCAACACGCCGGAGTGGATCGAGAAGGTGACCCAGGTGAACACCTTCCACATGCGGCTGTTTGCGACGTTTGTCGAGAAGCTGCAGGCGACCCCCGATGGCGACGGCACGCTGCTCGATCAGACCACCATCGTGTACGGCAGCGGCATCGCCGACGGCGACAAGCACACCCACGAGGATTTACCGGTGCTGCTGGTGGGCGGGAGCGGCTTCAAGATGGGCCGCCACGTGCGGTATCCGACCGACACGCCGATGACGAACCTGTACCTGACGGTGCTCGACAAAGTCGGCGTGCGTCCAGAGACCATCGGCGACAGCACCGGGCGCATCGAGCACCTGACCGACGTCAGCGCGTGATTACGACGAGATCCGGTACAAGTGTTTCGTGCCGCGGATGTAGATCTCGCTTCCCACCAGGGCCGGCGAGGCGTCGATGGGCTCGTCGAGGACGTTGGTGGCCACCGGCTTGAACTCGGGACCGGCTTCGATCACGACGGTGGTGCCCTCGCGGCCGACGATGTAGATCAGGCCGGCGGCGGCGACCGGAGACGCGTAGACGTTTGGCGTCGCATCGAGGCGCTGCATGAAGCGCACGGCGCCGCTGCCGGCGTCAAGCTGCGTCAGGATCCCCGAGTTCGACTTCAGGAAATACAGCCCGCCTTTGTAGAGCAGCGGCGAGGGCACGTACGGCGTGTCGCGATCGTAGGTGAACGCAACCGCGGGCGTGCCGGTCAGCTCGCCCTTCGCGTCGGCGAGCTTGATCGCCTTCAACGAGTTGCCACGGAATCCGGCCATCGCGTAGACCATGCCGTTGGCCGACACCGGCGACGGGATCACGTTCATGGTGGTGCCGCCGGTCTGCCACACCGGCGTGCCGGTTGCCAGGTCGTAGCTGACGAGGCGGTTGGTGCCGTTGACCACGACCTGCGCCTTGCCGGCATGCTCCACCACGTGGGGCGTCGCCCACGTCGTGGGCTCGTCGCGCGATTGCCGCCAACGCTCCTTCCCCGTGGCCGTGTCGAAGGCCGCGATGAAGTCCGCGTCTTCGTGGTCCCACGTCGCGACGAGCGTGTCGCCATGCAGCGCGGCCGAACTGCCTTCCCCAAAGCCCATGCGCGTGCGCATCAGGCCCAGGTCTTTCTGCCACAGCACGGCGCCCTTCATGTCGAGCGCGTGCAGGCCTCGCGAACCGAGGAACGCGTAGATTCGAGTCCCGTCGGTGAGGGCCGAGCCGCTGGCGAAGGTGCCGTCTTTGTGATGGCCCTCGTGCGGCCGCCCGGTTCGCAGGACGCGGCGCCACTTCACCGCGCCGTCAGCGCGGCTGTACGCCAACATGGTCCACTCGAGCTCGGGGTCGGCGCTGGCGTCCTTGGGCACTGCCGTGGTGAGCACGACAAGGTCGCCCCAGACAATCGGGCTACTCTTGCCGATGCCGGGCACCTCGACCTTCCAGGCGATGTTCTTCGTCGTGCTCCACTCGCGGGGCGGGGTGGCCTGAGGCGCCTCGCCCGTACCGAGCGGCCCGCGCCACTCGGGCCAGTACTGCTGGGCCTCCGGGGACGACCGAGTGGCGGCGGGCACGGCCAGAGTCAGCGCTGCCAGCACAGGCAGCGACAGTCGGGTGATCAATCGCATCTGCTATCTCCACAACGCACGCGTGAGTTCGCGCACGCTCGATGTTTGAACTCGAGGCCTGAGGCCCGACGCTGCCGTGTTGACGCTGGCGGGGCCGCCGGTGTTTACCCGAGGGGTCAGCTGAGCCGCTGCATGACCGAGTGGACGGGCGTGCCGGCCCCATCGGCTTGCACCGACGCCCCGCAGGAGGCGCGAATGCGCAGCGCCGGTGGCACGACCACTCGCTTGAACGGGCCGTCGGGGTGCGCGGCGATCTGGTCGATGATCAGGCGTGCGGCTTCGCGGCCCAGGTCCTCGCGCGACCAGCTGACGGTGGTCAGGGGCACGCGTAGCAGGTCGCCGTGGGCGATATCGCCGGCGCCGACAATAGCCAGGTCCTCGGGCGTGCGGCGTCCAAGGTCCCACGCGGCTTTCATCGCGCCGATGGCCGCCGGGTCATTCACCGCAAACAGCGCCGTCACTTCCGGCGACTGGGTCAGCAGCCGCAGAGTGGCGTCGTAACCGTCTTTCTCGACGAATCCCGCCTCGACCACCCATCCGTCGTGCACCGTCAGCCCCGCCTGGCGCATCGACGCGAGATAGCCACGGTGGCGCCGCCGGGCGTGGACCAGGCGCGGCCCGGCCAGGTGCGCGATGTGACGATGGCCCAGGCCGATCAGGTGCGAGGTCGCCAGCCGGCCGACCTGCTCGTCATCCGTGACGACGCGGTGGCACCGCAAGCCCTGGTGATCGTCGCGGTCGATCAGGACCAGGCCCTTGCCCTGGCTTTGCAGGCGCCTCAGCAGGTCGCCGTTTTTCTGCGCGTTGGTCGAGGCGAGGATCACGCCGTCGACCTGCCGTTCGAGCAGCATCTCGAGTTGCCAGCGTTCCTTCGACGGATCCTCTCCCGAGGTTACAGAGCAACAGCCCGTAGCCCTGGCGGCCCAGGCTCTCCTCGATGGCCGAGACCACCTCGACGAAAAACGTGTACATCAGGTCCGAGACGATGACGCCGAGGGTGTGCGTGCGGCGGAGCGTGAGGCTGCGCGCGACGGCGTTGCGTCGGTAGCCGAGCTCTTCGACCTTGGCGAGCACGCGCTGGCGCGTAGCCTCGCCGATGTCGGCGTGGTTGTTGAG
Source organism: Vicinamibacteria bacterium (assembly GCA_016650245.1). Classification (GTDB taxonomy): domain Bacteria; phylum Acidobacteriota; class Vicinamibacteria; order Vicinamibacterales; family JAENWD01; genus JAENWD01. The sequence continues at coordinate 3,762 of JAENWD010000136.1, read as the reverse complement.
GACTTTGGAGATTGTGGTGACCGAGACCCGTCATCGCGCCGACTTCCAGCGGCGCGTCGATGCGCACCCGCTGGTCGACGCCGACCTCGATGTTGGACAACGCCAGCGCCTTGAAGCCATCCATCTCGACCAGCACGGTGTACGTGCCAGTCGGAATCGACGGCGCCGTGTACTCGCCCGCCGCGTCGCTCTTCAACGTGCGGGTGAGCCCGGTGTTCTGGTTGGTGATGGTGAGCTTGGCGCCGGTGACGACGGCGCCGGTGCTGTCGGTGATCGTGCCCAGGAGTGTGCCGGTGACGGCCTGAGCAAACACTGCAGATGGCGTTGCGGCCATCAGAATCAGACCGGCGAGCAGGAGAGGCAGTAGCCTCGAGCCGGTCGACGACCCAGCGCAACTGAGCAGGACGTCCGCCGTAACGGAAGGTGGACCAGGGAGCCGGGTGACTGTGCGGCAGTGACTTTACCAATTGGTTACAAGCCGCCGTGATGGGCGGGGTTCACAAAGTTCATCACGCGTCGTATATCATATTTGGAAAATCCACTTCAAGGTTCTTATGACCACCCCTGACCAATTGAGCCCCGACACCGACGACCCGGGAGGCCCGGCCCGGGACCCCTGGGCGGGGCCCCGGCGGCGCTCGCGGCGGGCGTTCTGGCGGCCACGTCCCAGCGCGAGTCCGGGGGCCTTTCTCCGTATCTTCCGTCAGGCCATGGCCTGCCGCTTCCAGATCCTCCTTCCAGCCGCGGCCGGCACCGATATCCCCGCCGCCTGCCAGGCGCTGGGCCACGCAGACCGTCTGGAGCAGGCCTGGTCGGTCTTTCGCGACGACAGCCACCTCAGCCACATTAACCGGGCGGCGGCCGGCGGCCCGTGCGCCCTCGACGACGAGCTCGGCGCACTGCTGCGGCGCTGCGACGGCCTCAGCGCCGCCACCGACGGCGCCTTCGACATCACCGCGACGCCGTTGAGCCGCTGCTGGCGGCTCCTGCAACGCGAGGGCCGGATGCCCAGCCCCGAGGCGATTGCCGAGGCGCGGGCGAGAACCGGGCGCCACCTGGTCGAGATTCGTGGCCGTGGCGGCAGGGCTTCAGCCCTGCAAGCAGATGGGGCGGGTGGGTGGACCATCCGCTTCACGCGTCCGGGCGTCGAGCTGAACCTTGGCGCGATCGGGAAAGGCTATGCCGTCTCTTGCATCGCGGCGCACCTGCGCCAGGCGGGTGTCGCGCAGGCCCTGGTTTCCTCCGGTGACAGCAGTGTCGAGGCGGTGGGCGCGCCGCAAGGCGGATGGCCCATCGCCTTGCGCGGACACGACGCCGGCGTGCGCCTGTGGCTGCGGCACGGGGCGCTGGCCACCAGCGGCGCCAGCGAACAGGGGTTCGAACACAACGGCGTGCGCCTGGGGCACGTGCTCGACCCGCGTACTGGCTGGCCGGCCCGCGGCGTCTCGCGCGTGGCAGTGGCGGCGCCCGATGCGGCCGATGCCGACGCGCTGGCCACCGCGTTTTTCGTCGGCGGACCCGCGCTCGCCGATCGCTACCTCGCTGACCACGACGACGTGCTTGCCGTCTTCACGCTGGACGCCTCGCCGCGTCCGCATATCATGGGGCGCACGAAAGGCGCCAGCGTGGAGGCTTAGGTGAACCTGACTCCGGACCAGCAAGCCGTCGGTCGTCGCAACTTTCTCAAGGCCGTCGCCGGCGTGCCAGCCCTGGCTGGCCTGGGCGTGGCCGCCGCCGCGCGCGGGCCGATCGGTGGCGGTCCGGTGCGCGTGGGCTTCATCGGCGTAGGCGGAGAAGGCCGCGTGCTGCTGGCGCAGGTGGATCCGGCCTTTGCCGATGTCAAGGCGCTGTGCGACATCAACCCTTCGCAGTTGCTGCGCGCCGACGAGGTGCTGGCCAAGACGGGCAAGCTCAAGGCGGCGCACTACGCCGACTACAAGGAGATGCTCGCCAGGGAAGACATCGAGGGAGTGATCATCGCGACGCCGTTGTGGGCGCATGCCGATCAGACGGTGACCTGTCTCGAGGCGGGCAAGCACGTGCTGTGCGAGAAGATGATGGCCTGGGACGTCGAGGGCTGCGAGCGGATGCGGCAGGCGGCGCGACGGACCGGGCGCGTGCTCGAGATCGGGTATCAGCGGTTCTACAGCGCGATGTACCAAGCGGCCTACCAGGGCATCATCAAGGCCGGCACGCTGGGCGATATCTACACGGCGCGCATCGCCTGGCATCGCAACGGCAACTGGCGCCGCGCCGGTGATCCGCCGACACCCGCCTACGATCCGTCGCCCTGGGGCTACAAGGACTGGGAGCACCTGCTGAACTGGCGTCTCTACAAGCAGTACTCGCGCGGGTTGCTGGCCGAGCTCGCCAGTCATCAGGTCAACATCGTGAACTGGTTCTTCGGCGCCGTGCCCGAGTTCGTGCACGGCAGCGGGTCGGTGGCGCGCTTCAAGGACGGGCGCGAAGTCGACGACCACGTCTACGCGACCTTCGAGTATCCGGGCGGGCGGACGGCCACGTTCTCGTCGATCGAGTCCAACGCGTTCGATCACTTCTACGAGGCGTTTTTCGGCACCAGGGGCACGTTGGTGCTTCGGGGCGAGACCGAAGCCTACCTCTTCGAGGAGGGCGGGGGCGCGCGGCCCACCGGCATCGAGGTATCAGCGGCCTCGTCTGGCCCGGTCCTGGAGGCCTCCGAGAGCCGCGTCGCCGACGCGGCCGGCCGATCGACCAGCGCGACTTCCGGCGGCGGCGATCGGCTGGCGTCCTACCGGCATCAGATCTCGGGGTTCTGCTCGACGATTCGCACCGGGACGCCCCTGCGCTGCGGGCCCGACAAAGCCATCGGGTCTGCGGTCGCGTGCATACGAGCCTACGAGGCCATCGAGCAGAAAGCGCGCCTGACCGTCGCGCCAGTGGAGCGAACGTAACGACATGCCACTGTCCGCCGACACCCGCGCGCCGCACCGCACCAAGCAGGAATTCGTCTACCGCACCATCCGCAGCGCGATCCTGCGCTGCGAACTGCTGCCCGGCGAGCGTCTGGTCATCGAGGAGCTCGCGCAGCGCCTGGACGTCAGCACCATCCCGGTCCGCGAGGCCCTGCAACTGCTGCAATCGGAGGGGCTGGTCGAAAGCGTGCCACACGTCGGCACGACAGTCACGCCGTTGTCGCGCCGATCGATTCTCGACGTGTTCTCCATCATGGAAGGCCTGCAGATCGTCGCGGCGCGCGTAGCGGCCGAGCGCGCAACCGACGCCGACTTTGCGGCCCTCGACGCGCTCATGCGCGAGATGGACGCCGTGGTCGCCAGCCTCCGGCTGGAAGTGTGGGGTGACCTCAACACACAGTTCCACGTGACCATCGCCTCCATGGCCGGGCTGCCGATGCTGCTCCAGATGACGGTGCAGGCCTTCGACCGCTGGAACCAGATGCGGCGGTACTTCTTCAGCGACGTGCTCGCCGTCCGTGCGCCCCAGGCCCAGCGCGAACACCACGCGATCGTCCAGGCGATGCGGACACGCGCCATGGATCGTGTGGCCACGCTGCTGAGCGAACACAACCGACACGCCCTCAACGACTATCTCCATCATCTCGACAGCCGGCCCGCCACCGATGCCACTGGCGATCGGCCGGCCGCACTCGACGCGTGAGGACCACCATGTCACAGCGCACGCGGCTCGAGGCCGTGGCCCTCGTGCTGCTCCGGACCGTCATTGGCTGGCACTTCCTCTACGAGGGCTACTACAAGCTGATCG
>JAENWD010000135.1 GCA_016650245.1 Vicinamibacteria bacterium | reverse complement strand
CGGTTGAGCACGCCGTCGCGATTCCGATCGAGCCACGTGAACGCATCGTCGCTGCCATGCCATTCGTTGCGCTTTACTCGGCCGTCTCCGTCGACGTCGAGGTCGTCGAACGTGTCTCCGCGGTCGTCATCCATGTCCGCGCCGAGGAACTCCGCGCGGTCCAGCGCGTCGTCGCGATTCCGATCCGCCCGCAGGAATGTCTCGCGGTCGTAGTGCCATTCGTTCGGGGTGATGCGGCGATCGCGGTTGTGGTCGAGACTGGTGAACCCCCGGTCGGTCCAGGACACATAACGCTCTGCCCTCGAGGGATCGTGGTCCGCCTCCTCGAGGCTGCTGTCCTGCGATGCCCCAGCCCGGACTTCATTCCCCGCGAGCCGGCCGTCGCCGTTCCAGTCGTGCCGCTCGAACGAGCGCGCCGATCCGCGCCACTCGTCTCGCGTGATGACGCCGTCGTTGTTGGCATCCATCCCTTGGAACCGCATCCGTGCGGCCCGATCTTGTCCAGCGCCGCCAACGCCATCCGCGCCATACGGCAGAGCTATCAATGCGAAGGTCAGCAATAATCCAGCAGTCATGGCCACGCTCCAACTAACTGCAACGCACAAGTCGTGCCGCCCACTCGCACACAATCACCTCAACGAGCGCGGCCAGAGAATGCGAAACTCCCCCTATTCACTTGCATCATTTCCAGACATGGTCCTGGCGTAATTCCGCGGCATCGCAGTCGATGTCGAGAATCGGCCTCTGGCTCCGACTTACTCCTGAACGCGGGGAGAATACCTCGCCAGACACCCAACGGGGCCAATGATGCCGACAATTACGCCGTTTCTATGGTTCGACACGCAAGCCGAAGACGCCATGAACTTCTACGCCTCCATCTTCACGCGCTCGAAGGTCACCTGATTCAATCCGGCGCAAGGCAAGGTGATGATTCACCGAGGCCATCTCGTTCTTCGTGGCGTGCGAGACCCAGGAAGTCGACGAGCTGTGGACCAACGCGTGACACCTTCCTCGTTTCACATAGAATCGGCCTCACCAGCCCATGACACTGTCGGCCGGCCAGCGCCTCGGCGTCTACGAGATCGTGGCTCCCCTGGGTGCCGGGGGCATGGGGGAGGTCTTCCGGGCCCGCGACACGCGCCTGGGCCGCGAAGTCGCGCTGAAAGTCCTCCCGGAGGCGCTGGCCCATGACCGCAATCGCCTCTCGCGGTTCGAACAGGAGGCGCGCGCCGCCTCGGCGCTCAATCACCCCAACATCGTCACCATCCACGACATCGGGCGCGAGAGCGAAACCTCGTTCATCGCCATGGAACTGGTGGACGGCAAGACGCTGCGCGAGCTGGAGGCCTCCGGGCCCCTGCCCGTGCGCCGGATCCTGAACATCGCCGCGCAGGTGGCCGCCGGGCTCGCCAAGGCGCACGAGGCCGGCATCGTCCACCGCGACTTGAAGCCCGACAACGTGATGGTGTCCAAGGACGGGTTCGTCAAGATCCTCGACTTCGGCCTGGCCAAGCTTGTCGAGTCACGGTCCGGCGAGGTCTCCGCGATGCTCACGCTCGCCGAGCCTGAAACACACCCCGGCACGGTCATGGGGACGGTCGCCTACATGTCGCCCGAGCAGGCCTCGGGCGAGCTGCTCGACTACCGGTCGGACCAGTTCTCGCTCGGCTCGATGCTCTACGAGATGACGACCGGCCGGAAGGCGTTCCAGAGGAAGACCGCCGCCGAGACGATGTCGGCGATCATCCGCGACGAGCCGGAGCCGGTCGTGACGTTGCGGCCGGACCTTCCGCTGCCTCTGCGCTGGGTGCTCGAGCGCTGCCTTTCCAAAGACCGCGACGAGCGCTACGACTCGACGCAGGACCTCGCCCGGGATCTGGCGAGAGTGCGCGACCATCTGTCAGAAGTGTCCAGCGGGACCGAGGCGATGCTTGCGGCGGCAGGAAGGGGAAAGCCCCGCCGGCGCGCGCTGGCTCTACTGGCCGGCCTCGCGCTACTTTCGTCGGGCCTTGTTGCCGGCTGGGGCCTGACGCGGAAACTCGCGCCCCTGGCGACCGCCCCCTCCTTCCAGCGGTTGACGTTCAGCCAGGGCGAACTTGGAAACGCCCGCTTCGCGCCCGATGGCCAGACGGTTGTGTACGGCGCCAGGCTGGGGCCAGGATTGGTCAACACGCAGCTCTACCAAACGCGGGCGGGGAGTCCGGAGTCGGAGAAGTTCAAGTTCCCTGGCGACATCCTCGCGATCTCCCCGTCAAACGAACTGGCAATCCTCAATATCGGAGACCAGAATCAGGAAGGCACACTGGCCCGTGTGCCGATATCCGGGGGGACGCCTCGAGAGGTGCTCGAGCAAGTCAGCTACGCTGGTGCCGACTTCTCGCCGGATGGCAAGGAGCTGGCCGTCGCGCGCGTGGTCGATGGGAAGGCGCGTCTGGAGTTTCCCGTCGGGAAGGTCCTGGTCCCTGATGGGGCCTTTGCGCCGCGCTTTTCTCGGGACGGCGCCTCGATCGCCTTCTGGGAGGACCAGTCCGGGTCCTTCGCGGTCAGCGTGATCGACCGGTTGGGGAAATCGAAACAGACCCTCTCGGCCGGCTGGCCCGGTTTCAGCGGCGTCCCTTGCTGGAATGCGGACGGTCGCGAGATCTGGTTCACGGCGTCGCAGCCTGGAGAACTGGAAGCCCTTTGGTCAGTCGACTTGCTGGGCAACCGCCGGCTCGTGACGCGAGTGCCGGGCTCCCTCGAGCTCGACGACGTGTCGCGGGAAGGACACGTGCTGATTGCACACCACACGATTACCCGCACGGTCCGGCTGGCTTCCGCGGCCGATCCGACCGAGCGCGAGCTCTCCTGGCTGGACGCTTCCTTCGCGGCGGATCTCTCCTCCGACGGCAGAACCCTCCTGCTGAACGAGCAGGGCGAGGGCAGCGGATCTGGGGCCGTGATCTACTTGCGCGCCACCGATGGCTCCCCTGTCGTGAAGCTCGGCGATGGCGTCGCACACTCGCTCTCTCCGGACGCCAAGTGGGTCCTTATGAGCGATGGGTCCATCGGAGGAAAGGCCGGGAGCCTTTCGCTGCTCCCCACCGGGCCGGGCCAGACCCGTGCGCTCGATCCAGACGGGCTCACCGATTTCGGCGGCGGGGCCTGGCTTCCGGACGGGACAGGCGTCGTCTTTTCGGCATCGAAGGCAGACGGCGTCTCGCATCTCTACGTTCAGGCTGTGCCCGACGGCAAGCCGCGCCCGATCGGGCCCGAGAGAACACGTCTCCCGCCATTGGGCAGCCCGGTCTCGCCGAACGGGAAATACGTCGTCGGGCTGCGCGCAGGCCAGGTCCTCCTGGTTCCGCTCGACGGTGCGAATGACGCCCGGGTCGTCGCCGGCATTGCGCGCCCGGCCGATCGCGTCGCGCAATGGACCAGCGACTCGCAGGCCCTGTACGTGTATCAGTATTCGGCGCGGCGGTTGACGGTCTGGTTGCTTGATCTGAAGACGGGCCAGAGGCGCCCGTGGAAGGAGATCCCGATGGATTCCCCGGGCGGCCGTGTCCTTCACGTGACCCCCGACGGGAATACGTGGGTTCACTCGGGCCGCCAGGTTCAATCCGCGCTCTACCTGGTCGAAGGCCTGCGCTAGTCCGATCGCGCTCTGGCTCACCGCGTTGCCATGCGCCTGGCTGGGCGGACTGCTGCACCGCCGAGTGACCGGTCACCAGCAATAAGAGTCGCGCGGATGAAGTTGATCGATCTCTTGATCGCGGAATTCGAGCACGAGGCCAGGACCACGCGCCCGCACCTGGAACGCTTGCCCAACGACAAGCTGGGCTGGCAGCCTCACCCGAAGTCGTTCACGGCGGGCGGATTGGCCTCGCACATCGTCGAGTGCGTCGGTTGGGCCGGCCCGATCTTTGGCGCCGATGAGCTCGACATCGGCCTGGCCACGTGCAAACCGTACGAGGCCGCGTCAGTGCCCGACCTGCTGAAGGCCTTTGACGACAAGGTCGCCGAAGGGACGCGCGTTCTGGCTGAAGTTGTTGACGCGGACCTGATGCGGCCCTGGCGCCTGAAGGTGATGGGCCGTGTACGATTCGAGAAGCCGAAGGCGGCCGTGTTCCGGGACTTCACGCTGAGCCACCTGATCCATCACCGCGGCCAGCTGTCGGTGTACCTGCGGCTGCTCAACGTTCCCGTGCCCGGTTCCTACGGCCCGACCGCAGACGAGGGACCCTGAGCTCATCTGCTCGCTGCGGTGACCGCGCAAGCCTCATTGGCTTGGACGTGGACTCGGCGGGTGAACGGAGGGACGATAGCCGAGATGACAAACGCGCCGCCGTGCCGATTCGCAAGGACTGTACGCGCCGGGCTCTCATTGGTGTGCCTCCTTGTGCCCGCGGTGATCGCGGCGCAGCCGCCGCCTGCCACCGATCCCTTCGAGCGCGTCGGGTTCCTGATCGGACGCTGGGAAGGGACCTCTGAAGGGCAGCCTGGCAAGGGCACCGTCCACCGGGAATACACGCGCGCCATGAACTCGCGCTTCATCCGCGTGCACAATCGCAGCGAGTACCCGCCCATGGAGAGCAAGCCCAAGGGTGAGATCCACGAAGATGAGGGCTGGTTCAGCTTCGACCGGGCGCGGAAACGGCTCGTGCTTCGCCAGTTTCACGTCGAAGGCTTCGTCAACCAGTATGTGGAGGACGCCGACTCGTCGCCGACCAGAGTCGTCTTCACGACCGAGTCAATCGAGAACATTCCAGCGGGCTGGCGGGCGCGCGAAACGTATCTCGTGCGTGGCCCCGACGAGTTCGAAGAGGTCTTCGAGCTTGCTGAGAACGGCGCACCATTCGAGGTGTACTCTCGTGCGCGGCTGAGGCGCGTGAAGTAGTCAGGGGAGCGCGTGGCGTTATCGACCCACGGAGAACAGTGTCCGGTCGCTGCGAAGCAGCAGCCGGCCCTGCGAGATCGCCGGCGAGGCGAGGAAGCGTTCGCCCAGGTCGTTGCGCGCGAGCACTTCGGGCTCGCGTCCGGCGCGCATCACGAAGGTCTCGCCGGTTTCGCTGACCATGTAGATCTTTCCGTCCCCGGCAACCGGCGAAGCGAAAAACACACCACCGAGGCGATGACGCCAGAGGCGCTCGCCCGTTCTCGCGTCGGCGCACGTCACCACCCCGACCTCGTTGGTCATATAGAGCAGCCCGTCGTAGTACACGATCGACGGCACGTACGACGCGCCTGAGGGCGCCTGCCATTCGATGTGAGTCGCCGTGACATCGCCACGACCACCCGGCCGGATGGCCATGTAGTCGCTGTTGCGATACCCGCGGCTCAAATAGATCCGGCCGTCGTGAAAGACGGCCGAAGGGATCGGCGTCTGTCGTGGTTTGCCGGCGTACCACAGGAGCGTCCCGGTTGTGGGGTCGTAGACGTCGATGCGCTCCGACGAGTTGACGAGGAGCTCGTCGCCCTGCGGCCCGGGCACGACCAGCGGCGTGCTGTGAGAGACGCGGCCGTCGCCGCGGTCCACCTTCCATCGCTGCTTGCCTGTGCGCGCGTCGAGCGCCAGCAGATACGAGTCAGGCTGGTGGTCGCACAACAGGATGAGGAGTTCGCCGTAGAGCGTGGGCGAGCTCCCGTGTCCCCAGCGCGTCAGAAACGGCGAATACTCCACGCCGAGATGGCGCGCCCAGACGACGCGGCCCTGCATGTCGAGCGCGACGATCTGCCCGTTGCCGAACCACGCATAGACGCGCTGGCCGTCGGTGGCCGGCGTCGGAGTGGCGAGGTTGTGCTTCTCGTGAAGCTCCGGCAACGGCCCGGTCGCCTCGGTTCGGTACTCCCACAACCGCGTGCCGTCGGACCGGCGGAATGCTTCCACGACCAGCCAGACCTTGCCGTCGGCCTCCGCTGCCGGCCTTCGGCCACCTATCGGTGTCTCATGCTCGGCGAGCGCACGGTCATCCCTGGCGAGCTGCGGATGCCTGCCGCCCCCAGCCAGCACCGTGCTGCCGACCTGTGATGTGACCAAGACACGGTCGCCCCAGACGATCGGCGACGACGTGCCCAGTCCCGCGAGCGAGGTCCGCCAGGCAACGTTCTCGCCAGCGGTCCACGACGTGGGGAGGCCCGATTCGGACGACACGCCCTGACTCGACGGCCCGCGCCACTGAGGCCAGTTCTGGGCGGACAGATCGTGAGCGGTCAGGACGAGACAGGCCAGCAACACACCCGTGGCCCCTGCAGCACCGCGTCGCATCACACTCCTCCCATCTGCACTCACAATCTTTCGCGCGGCAGGCATCGTCGGGTGGCCCTGAAGGCCTGCGCCACATGTAATTCAGGGCCGCGCGAAGATCAGCGACGCGTTGGTGCCGCCGAAACCAAACGAGTTGGTCATCGCGTGCGAGATGTCGAGCCGCTGCGCGCGGTGCGGCACCAGGTTGAGCGTGTTGTCGGCGTCCTGCTCGTCGAGGTTGATCGTCGGCGGCGCGATCTGATCGCGCAGAGCCAGCACGGTGAGCCCCGCTTCGAGCGCGCCGGCGCCGCCCAGCAGATGACCGACCATCGACTTGGTCGAGCTCACCGCCAGGTGAGCCGCGTAGGCCCCGAACACCCCCGCGATGGCGGTGGCCTCGGCCCTGTCGCCCAGTGGCGTCGAGGTCGCGTGGGCGTTGAGGTACTGGATGCGATCGGGCGTCAGGCCCGCGTCCTCGAGCGCCAGGGCCATGACCCGCCCAACGCCGTCGCCGTCCTCGGGCGGAGCCGTTAGATGGTGGGCGTCGGCGCTCATCCCGTACCCCACCAGCTCCGCAAGGATGGGGGCGCCACGGCGCTGGGCCAGAGTGCGTTCTTCCAACACGAGGATGCCGGCGCCTTCGCCGACAACGAAGCCGTCACGGCCGGTGTCCCACGGGCGGCTGGCGCGTTCAGGCGCCTCATTGCGCGTGGAGAGCGCCCGCATGGCGGCAAAGCCGGCGATGCCCAGCGGCGTGATGCTGGCCTCGGTGCCGCCGCAGATCATCGCGTCGGCGTAGCCGCGCTGCACCAGCCGGAACCCGTCGCCGATGGCGTGGGCGCCGGTGGTGCACGCCGTCGCGACGGCCGAGTTGGGCCCCTTGGCGCCGAGCCGCACCGAGACCTGTCCGGCCGCCAGATTCACGATCGACGAGAGGATGAAGAACGGCGACACGCGGTCGGGGCCCTTTTCGAGCAGCACTCGGTGCTCGCGCTCGATCACTTCGAAGCCGCCGATGCCGCTGCCGATTACCACGCCAACCCGCCTCGCGTTGTCGGGCCCGACGACCAGACGGCTGGCCGAGACGGCCATGTCTGCAGCCGCGATGGCGAACTGGATGAAGCGCCCGCACTTCTTCACGTCCTTGCGGTCGATCCACCGCAGCGGGTCGAACCCCTTCACCTCGCCGGCAACCCGCGCGGCGTAGCCCGAGGCGTCAAAGTGCGTGATGGGCGCGATCCCTGAGCGTCCGGCGAGGATGCCCTGCCATGTCTCGTCGGTGCCAACCCCAAGCGGCGACACGAGTCCGACGCCGGTCACGACCACGCGCCGGAGGCCGGCTGATGCGGAATCACACATGCCCGTACAGCATACGCACGTTTCGATGCGGGCGCAGTCGCAGTCCTACTCCTCCACCTCGACATGGGTTTCCAGGTGCGGCGCGGCTTTGAGGGAGTTGGTGACAAGACAGGTCTGCTCGGCGCGTGTCAGCGTGCGATGCGCCAACTCCTGGTTCGTGCCGGGTGGCACGCGAAGGCGCGCAGTAACCTGGAATCCTGTGAACTGCGTGACGCGCTCGATGCGGTCCACCGTGCCGGCCACCTCGCACGTCAGCGAGATCCATGGCAGTTTCGAGACGGCTGCGATGGCGCGAAAGGTCAGGATGAAGCAGTCGGCGACCGCCGCAACCAGCAGCGTCTCCGGCGACCAGCAATCGCCAGGGCCCCCAAACTCCGTGGGCGGCGCCGATTGCAGCGACGGCAGCCGCGGGCTCTCGAGCGTTACGTCGCCGCCGGATCCGGCGGCGGCAGTGGCGGCATAGTGATGCGGAAATGCCTGCATGGTCACCCTCCCGGCGTGGCGCGCGGTCCGGCCACGGATTGATTGCGCCAGATGAATCGGCGATTCAGCGTGTTTGGGAATCATACTGCCGGGGGCGTGTCGATCGCCTGGTGGACATCAGATTGTCGCAAGGATCACGTGTGGCATCATTGGTCAGCGAGGGGGTTGCATGTTGTTCACCGATCGCAGCATCTTGACGATGGTCCATGGCATCGTCCTCAGCGGGGCAGCGCTTCTGGGGCTCTCCGCCGCGCTGTTCGCCCTGTGGACCGCGCACAAGGGAAACGGCCGGGCGGTTGCGACCGACGAGCAGTCCCGTTCTCTTGCGCAGCTGACGGTCTTCATCGCCGCGGCCCTCTGGCTGGCCGTGCTCGGGGGCACCTACGTCGTCTTCCCACTCTATCGAGCGACACCGCCTGAGGGAGCCGATCTCAGTCAGTTCCCGAGAGCGCTGATCATGGCGAATCCCAATACCGTCTGGCTCCATGCGTTCGCGATGGAGATCAAAGAACACGTTTCGTGGATCGCGTCGATGCTGGCGACCGCCGTCGCCTTTGTCAGCGTGCGTTACCGATCGCGGATGCGGACCGACGCGTCACTTCGGAGCATGGCGATGGCGCTGTTGGCGATCTCCTTCGCGTTGACCTCTTTCGTCGGACTGCTGGGCATCTTCATCAACAAGGTGGCGCCAGTTCAATGACCAGGAAGGAGCGTGGCGATGGCTGAAGTGATGAGACCGCCGGAAGTTGTTCAAAACGAAGACGTCGCAAATGGCGCGGCCCTCGCGGCGTTCCTGGGAGCCGGCGTCGGCGCCTTCGCGATGGGCCTTTTTGTGATCCTCAACGAGGCGGGGATTTTTGCCGCACCAGCCCTGTATGGCCCGGCAGGCGGAGTGACAGGTCGGACGACCTTTGCCGTTGTGGTCTGGCTGATGGCGTGGGGCCTGCTGCACCGCCACTGGAAGGGCCGTCAGATCGAGTCCAGGCGGGTGTTTGCCGCCACGCTGGCCCTCATTGGCCTGGGCATCGTTGGGACGTTCCCTCCCGTCTGGGGGCTCTTCTGATGGTCAACCGGTCGACTGTCACCCTCGAAGCTGGGCCTTGATGCGGGCGTGGGCCCGTTCCCGCACGTCGCCCGGCAGCTGCTGCTCATTTGCCGCACGGCACGCGTCCATCGTCTCGCGCAGTCGCACGGCCATCGTCGCGCAGCACGTGCACGACTTGATGTGCTGTTGGATTTCGCGGCAGCGGGCTGACGTCAGCTCGCCGTCCAGATACCGCGACAGTTCCAGCAGCAACGCACGGCACCGGGCGTCCTCACGAATCGGGCCGCTCATCGCTCGACCTTCCCGAGCTCGGCCTGCAGCGCCACGCGCGCGCGGTGCAGGCGCGTCTTGACGTTGTCTTCCGAGATCCCCATGACCGTCGCCACCTCGCGGGTGGACAGCCCTTCCATTTCGCGCAGGAACACGATCGCCCGGTACGGACCGGGCAATGTGCGCAAGGCCTTTCGGAGTCGGCGGCGCAGGCCTGCGTTGGCGGCAAGCTCCTCCGGGTTCCTGCCTGGATCCGAAGGATCGCCATCAGTCGCAGCATCGGATCCGGGAATCGGCTCGTCGAGCGACTCCACGCGTGCCGGCTCGTGGGCCTTCTTGCGCCGGCTCATGAGGCACGCATTGCGCACCGTGCGATAGAGCCACGGCCTGAAGGCCTCCGGGTCTCGGATCTGCCCGGTGTAGCGATACGTCTTGATCAGCGCTTCCTGCATCGCATCTTCCGCGTCATCGGCGTGGCCGCACACTGCGAGGCTGAACCGCCACGCCACTTCCTGGGCGTGCATCAGCAGCCGCTCCATGGCCGCCTCGTCGCCGCCAGCGGCTGCGCGAACCATCCCGGCGTAGTCTTGCTCGCGCCCCGGGCCGGGTGCGGCCCCCTCGCTTACAGGATTCACGGGGCGGGGTTTGGTGACACGCGAGCCCTTGTTTGTCACCTTTTTCACGTTGGCGAATCTCTCTGGGAGGATGATACGACGCCTTCCGACCCTCATCTTCCTGCTGGCGCTGGGGATACCCACGCCGGCCGCCGCCCAGAACCGGCTGAGCCTGGCTGACGCCATCGCTCGCGCCCGCTCGCAGAATCTCGACGCGCGCTCGGCCGCTTCGGTTGAACGCGGGGCCCAACAGCGGATCACGCAAGCGCGGGCAGGCTACCTCCCAAAGGTGGACCTGTCCGAGTCGTGGCAACGGGGAGACCAGCCGGTCTTCGTCTTCAGTTCGCTTCTGGCACAGCGCCAGTTCACCGAGTCCAACTTCGCCATCGACGCGCTCAACCACCCGGACGCCGTGGACAACTTCCGCGCGGCCCTCACGGTCGAGCAGGCGCTGTTGAACCCGGCCACCTCGGCAAATGTCCGCGCAGCCCGGATCAGCCATGACGTGGCCACGCTCGGGCGACAGCTGGTCGACCAGGACCTCGCCGTCGCGGTCACCGACGCGTACGGACACGTCCTCATATCGGCCGCGTCGAAGCAGGCGGCGGCGGCCGCCGTCGAGGCGGCGGGCGCCGATCGCGAGCTCGCGAGCAACCGGCGCGACGCCGGTCTGGTCACCGACGCCGACGTCCTGCAGCTCGACGTGCACCTCGCCCGCACGCGCGAGCAGCAGATCCGGGCGGACTCCGAGGAGCGCATCGCTCGCGCGCGGCTCAACCAGGTGATGGGCGAGCCACTGGACTCCCTGTTCATCCTCGACGCCGCGCTCGACGCAGCCGCTCTGGCGGTGAACGACGTGCCGTCGCTTGAAGCCGAGGCACTGAAGAACCGGGCTGACGTGAAGCTCGCTTCGTTGCAGGAGCAGCTTGCCGGCGCGGCCCGGGATGCCGCGCGTGCGGGGTTTTTGCCGCAGGTGACGGCACAGGCCGGGTGGGAAGCCAACGGCGGCCAGTGGAACAGCCGCGCCGGAAGCTGGGTGGTTGGCGTCGTGGCGCGCATCAACCTCTTGCAGGGCTTCGGCGATCGCGCCAGGGTGGCCGAGGCACGCGAGCAGATGACGCGCGGCGCCCTGGCGCGTGAGAGGGCAGAAACGGCCGCGCGACTCGACGTACGCGTCGCGCTCGCGCGACTCGACGCCGCCAGGGCCAGCGAAGCCGCCGGGCGCGTCGCGGCGGAACAGGCCCGCGAGAGCCGCCGCATCATTCGCGACCGCTACGAAGGGGGCCTGACCGACGTGGCCTCTCTCCTGCGCGCGGCCGAGGCGGTGCAGCAGGCCGAGACCCGACAGATTGCCGCGAAGGTCGACGTCATGCTGACGGCGGCCACGCTCGAACGGGCGTTGGGGAAGTGATGACCGACATGAAGGCACTGAGGCGACAACTTCTCGCGGCCGGGATCGGGCTGCTCGTCGGTCTCACGACGACGGCGTGTTCCTCCGACACAGAGCCCCAACCAGGCGATGCAGGCGCGCCGGTTTCCGTGAAGACCGCACAGGTGACGATGAGCGACCTCGGCGTCACATTCGAGGCGGGTGGCGTCGTTCAGGCACGAACGACCGCCGTGATGACGGCACGCATCGTGGCGCCGGTTCAAGAGGTGCGGGTTGCCCCTGGCGACCGCGTCCGCGCCGGTCAGGTGCTCGTCGTGCTCGATGGCCGTGACCTCGGGGCCCAGGCCCGCAGCGCCAGAGCGGGGGCCCAGGCGGCAGTGCAGGGGGCGACCGCGTCGGCGGCTGACCAACGGGCGGCGCAGGCCGCCCTGGTGCTGGCGCGCGCGACCCACAACCGCATCGCGACGTTGCACGCCAAGCGCTCCGCGACGCCGCAGGAACTCGACGAGGCCACCGGCGCTCTCAGTGCCGCAGAAGAACGAGCCGCAGGAGCCACCGCGCGGGCGCAACAGGCGGCCTCCGGGGTCGAACGTGCGCAGGCCGACAGCGAGGCGGCCGGCGCCACCGAGTCCTACACGCGGGTCACCGCGCCGTTTGACGGCGTGGTCACCGAGAAGTTGGTCGAGCCGGGCAACATGGCGGCGCCGGGCATGCCCCTGGTGCGCGTGGAAGACACGCGCGGTTTCCGCCTCGACGTGCACGTCGACGAATCGAGGATCGGCCAGATCGCACCCGGCGCCAGCGTGCCCGTCCTGCTCGACTCCGGCACGGGCGCCGCCACCACGGTCGCCGGCACGGTCTCGGAGGTCGCGCGAGCCGTCGATGCCGACGCGCGGGCCTTCCTCGTCAAGATCGCGCTGCCGGACACGGCGGACCTCCGATCCGGGATGTTCGGACGGGCCCGTTTCACGGGAGCGTCGAGGCGGGCGCTGGCGGTGCCGGCGGGCGCGATCGTGCGGCGCGGCCAGGTGACCTCAGTCTTCGTCGTCGACAAGGGCGTCGCGCGGCTCCGCCTGGTGAACGTGACAGATACGGAAGTGCTGGCGGGTCTCTCCGAGGGAGAGACCGTCGTTGTGGACCCCGCGGCAGGCGTCGTCGACGGACGGCGGGTCAGCGGGGGGGGCCGGTAGTGGCTGCGTCGTACGGCATGGCCGGCCGGCTTGCGGCGGCGTTCATCAGGTCCAAGCTGACACCGCTTTTCATCCTCGCGTCCATCGCGCTCGGCGCGCTGGCCGTTGTGGCGCTGCCGCGCGAGGAAGAGCCCCAGATCATCGTCCCGATGGTCGACGTGTTCGTGCAGATGCCGGGCGCGACCGCGACCGACGTCGAGCAGCGCGTGACGCGGCCGATGGAGCGGCTCCTCTGGGAGGTGCCCGGCGTCGAGTACGTCTACTCCACGTCGAGCGCAGGCCAGTCGATGGTCATCGTGCGCTTCAAGGTGGGCGAGCCGGAAGAGGCGGCACTGATCCGCCTGAACCAGAAGCTGGCCGCCAACTTCGATCTCATCCCGCCAGGCGCCATCGGACCGCTCGTCAAGCCGCGCTCGATCGACGACGTGCCGATCCTGGCCGTGACGCTCTGGTCGCCACGCTACGACGACCACCAGTTGCGGATTCTGGCGGGTCAGCTTCGCGACGCGATCGCGGAAGTCCCTGACGTCTCGGAAGTGACGCTCATCGGCGGCCGGCCACGCCAGCTCGCCGTCACCATCGATCCGGCACGCCTTGCGGCCTACGGCCTCGACCCCCTCGCAGTGCAGCAGGCCATCGCACGGGCCAACGCGCGCACGACCGCGCAGGGGACGGTTTCTGGGGGCCAGGTCACCGGCGTCGAGGCGGGCGGGAGCCTGGCGACGGCCGACGACGTTGGCAACGTCGTCGTCACTTCGTCGATCGGCCGGCCGGTGTTCGTCCGCGACCTCGCCGATGTCGTGGACGGCGATGCCGAGCCCACCTCCTACGTGACATTCCAGCAGGCCCGCCGAAGCCTCGGCGAAGGCGGTGCGCATCCGGCCGTGACGATCTCGGTGGCGAAGAGAAAGGGCACCAATGCGATCGACGTGGGGCACCGTGTCACTCAGAAGCTCGAGACGCTGAAGGGCACGCTGATCCCTGAGGACCTGCACCTCACTCTCACGCGTGACTACGGCGAGACCGCCGCCGAGAAGAGCAACGAGCTGCTGTGGCACATGCTGCTGGCAGTGCTGTCGGTGTCGCTGCTCATCTGGATCGTGCTTGGCCGGCGCGAGGCCGCGGTGGTGCTCATCGCGATTCCCGTCACGCTCGCGCTGACGCTGTTCATGTTCTTCCTCTACGGCTACACGCTGAACCGTATCACGCTGTTCGCGCTGATCTTCTCCATCGGCATCCTCGTCGACGACGCCATCGTCGTCGTGGAGAACGTGGTGCGCCATGCGCGCATGCGGACCAATGAAACCAGCAGCCTGATTGCGATTGCGCTCGACGCTGTCGATGAAGTCGGCAACCCCACCATCCTGGCGACTCTTGCCGTAGTGGCGGCGATCCTGCCGATGGCCTTCGTTGGCGGGTTGATGGGGCCCTACATGCGGCCAATCCCCGTCGGCGCGTCGGCCGCGATGATCTTCTCTCTGGTTGTCGCCTTCATCGTGACGCCGTGGGCGTCGGTGAAGCTGCTGAAGCCGTCGTCACACCACGATCACGGCGAAGAGGACCTCTTCACGCGGCTCTATCGCCGTGTGATGGACCCGCTCATCGCGAGCGGCCGCATGCGGTTGATCTTCCTCGCCGGCGTGGCGCTGCTGCTGGTCGCCGCGATGGCGCTGGTGCCGCTGAAACTCGTGACGGTGAAGATGCTGCCGTTTGACAACAAGAGCGAGTTCCAAGTCGTCGTCGACATGCCCGAGGGCACTGCGCTCGAGCAGACAGCACGAGTGACCTCGGCGCTCTCCGAGTCGATCCTCGACGATGAGACCGTCGTCAACGTCCAGCAGTACGTCGGCACTTCCGCGCCCTACAACTTCAACGGGCTCGTCCGTCACTACTTCCTGCGCAGGGCGCCGCATCTGGCGGATCTGCAGGTGAATCTGGTGCCCAAGGGCGACCGATCGGCGCAAAGCCACGACGTCGCGCGACGCGTGCGCGAGCGCCTGCTGCCGATCGCCAGGTCATTCGGCGCGACGATTCAGGTCGCCGAGGTGCCACCGGGGCCGCCGGTCCTGCAGACGCTGGTGGCGGAGATCTACGGGCCGGACCCGGTGCGGCGAAGGGCGGTCGCCGGACAGGTGAAGGGGATCTTCGAGGACACGCCAGACGTGGTGGACATCGACTGGTACGTCGAGGCGCCGCAACCGAAGGCGAGCCTGGTCGTCGACGGCCAGAAGGCGACGGCCGCAGGGCTGTCGTCGGCCGCGGTGGCCGCGGTGGTGCGGATGGCCGGGTCAGGCGAGATCGTCGGCTTGCTGCACGCGGAGCAGGCGCGCGAGGACGTCCCGATCGTGCTGCGGCTGCCGCGGGCACAGCGAAGCCTCGAGGCCATCCGGACGCTCAGGCTCAGCGGCTCGTGGCCGGTGGCCGTGGGAGAGATCACGCGCACGGTGCACACGGAGGAAGCAGGGAGCCTGTACCACAAGAACCTGCAGCCTGTGACGTACGTGACCGCGGATCTGGCCGGAGACAACGAGAGCCCGGTCTACGCCATCCTGCGGATGAACGAGGCGATCGCGACGCTGACGCTTCCGGAAGGCTACGGCCTGGAAGTTTTCAACGCCACGCAGCCGTTCGACACGTCGAAGTACGCGATGAAGTGGGACGGCGAGTGGCACATCACCATCGAGGTGTTCAGGGACCTCGGCCTCGCCTTCGCCGCGGTGCTGCTGCTGATCTACGTGCTGGTCGTCGGGTGGTTCCAATCGTTCAAGACGCCGCTGCTCATCATGGCCGCCATCCCGTTCAGCCTCGTCGGCATCCTGCCGGCGCACGCTGCCATGGGCGCGTTCTTCACGGCGACGTCGATGATCGGTTTCATCGCGGGCGCGGGCATCGTCGTGCGCAACTCGATCATCCTGGTGGACTTCATCGAGCTGCGGCTGCGTGATGGCCTTCCACTCGAACAGGCCGTCGTCGACGCCGGCGCGGTCCGTTTCCGCCCGATGGCCCTCACCGCGGCCGCCGTCATCGTCGGGGCGGGCGTGATCCTGTTCGACCCGATCTTCCAGGGCCTGGCCATCTCGTTGATGGCAGGCGAAGTGGCATCGCTCCTGCTGTCGCGCATGGCGGTGCCTGTCCTCTACTACATGGCCAAGCGCCACGAAAGGTCCGCACACGCGGGTGTGGCCGTTCCAGTCGAGGTGGTGTCGTGACCGCACACGTGACCCCGTGGCAGTGTCCCCCGCGGACCGTCCTTGCGGCCGTGGACTTCAGCGAGGCGTCGGCGCGCGCGGTGGCGATTGCCGGGCTGGTCGCGTCGGCCTTCGACGCGAAGCTCCGGGCCCTGCATTCGGAGCGCTTCGAGCCGCCGCCCTATTTCACCGTCGAGCAGATCGAGCGGCTCGAGGCCGAGCGGCGGAGCGCGGAGGCGGCCGCCGTCGGGCACCTCATGCAGTATGTCGCGGACGCCACGGCCTACCCCGTCGAGGCAGTCGTCCTGGACGAGCCACCCGTCGACGCGATTCTGCACGCCGCGACGACCGCGGACCTGATCGTCATGGGATCGCACCGTCGCCGGCGCCCCGCGAGATGGTGGCTGGGCTCGGTGGCGGAGCGGGTCGTGCGCGCCGCTCGTGTCCCGGTCCTGGTGACGCGCGGGTCGGAGACTGCCGCGATCGACATCTTCGAGCGCGTGGTCCTGGTGGGCGACGGGGTGGAGCCCGGTGAACAGGTGCGGGCATGTGCCGAGACGCTCGCCGTCACCTTCGGCGGCCGCGTCACCGACGGCGGGCAGGTAGCCGGCTGCGCACCAGAGGTGATGTGGCACGCCTCGCTGGTGGTGATCGCGACAGGTCTCGTGCGGCCGTCATGGGGCATCACCGACGCGGTGGCCAGCGCGCTCGGCGCGTGCGAGCGGCCCGTGCTGTTTGTTCCGGCTCGTTGAACTCTTCTCTGTGGAGGACACCATGAATGTCGAACGCATGTTGCGGATGATTGCCGGCGGGTTCGTTGCCGCCAGCGTGTTGCTGGGAATTTACGTCAACCCCAACTTCCTGTGGTTCACGCTGTTTGTCGGGTTGAACCTGTTCCAGTCCGCGTTCACGAACTGGTGCCCGATGATGGCGATCCTGCGCAAGGCGGGAGTGAGTGCATAGCAACAGCGCCAGGTCAGACGCCAGCCACCCACCCTGCAAAGATCTGACACAGCAGGGCGCCGACCAGCGTCATCGACAGGCCCCAGGCAAGCAGCGACTGAAACAGCCGGCGTGACGCCGCGGGGTCCGGGACCGCTGCCACGCAGAGCGCCCCGAGCGTCGACAGCGGCGAGACGTCGACGAGCGAGGACCCGACGTTGATCGAGAGCGCGATCGCCAGCGGGTCGCCTCCGCCCAGGCTCGCTACCAGTTTGGGCACCGTCGGGAGGAACGCCGGCAGCACGACGCCCGACGTGCTGCTGTAGGTCGAGATCGCCCCGGTCACGAAGGCGATCGTGCCGTTGACGGAGGCAGGTGAGGCCGTCCTGGCGAGCAGCGCGGTGAACAGATCCATCCCGCCGGTCTTCTCGAGGACCGCAATGAGCACCGAGACGCCCGACACCATCATGATGATGCCCCACGGCACCCGCCGCACCGACACGACATCGTCGGCTGCGTTGGCAACGAGGAGGATCGCCGAGGCCGCAAACGCCGACAACCCGAGGCTGACGTTGAACACGAGCACGCCGACGATCCAGGCCGTGACTACGGCGAGGGTGAAGCGCTGGCGGCCGGTGAGCGAGCCATCCGGGTGGGCGGTCGCGACAGGCGTGGAGGACTCGACAGGGATCGCCCCCCGACGCCCCAGCCACGCGTAGGCGGCGCCGCCCACGATGACGTGAGCGGCGAAGTTCGCAAACCAGACCGGGCCCTCGTGGCCGACCAGGCCGGCCCTGGCCATCGCGCCGTTGGCAATCACGCCGACCGACGAGAACGGCGACAGGTTCCCGGCATTCGCGCCGTTGGCGATCATCAGCGCCGTCAACAGCGGCGGCACCCGCACGCGATCGCCCATGGTCATCGCCAGCGGGGCCAGCAGCGCCACCGTGGCGATGGCGCCCGGCCCGATCGACGACAACGCACACGCGAGTATGAAGAAGAGGACGGGCATCGCCCTCGCGTTGCCGCGGGCCAGCCGGATGACGCCGCCAGCCAGCGCCCCGAGCGTCCCGTTGACCTCGGCGATGGCGAAGAGCAATGTCACGCCGGCAAGCGTGAGGAAGAGCGAGACGGGGAAGCCCGCCATCACGGCGTCGGGCCGCATGCCGGCCCCGTAGCCGCCAATGAGCCACGCCAACGCGATCGCCAGCCATCCCACGTTGATGCGGGAGGTCATCGACACCCCGAGGGCGACGACGAGCGCGAGCAAGGACAGTACGGCTGGGGTCACGTGTCCAGGGACGGGTCGCCACTCAGGAGCGCAGGAAGTCGAGCATCAGGTCGTTGAGCGCGGGGCCGTGCGTGACAGTGAGCCCGTGCGGTGCGCCGGCGATGATCTCGAGCCGGCTGCCAGCAACCATGGCGGCCGAACGCATGCCGGAGACCTGGGCCGGCACGATGCCGTCGGCATCCCCGTGCACGATGAGTGTCGGCACGTCGATGCGCGCCAGATCCGGCCGGAAGTCGGTCGTGCCGAAGGCGACGATGCACTGCCGGGTGGCCAGGGGGGACGCCACCCACGCGATGGACTTGTTGTAGGCAATCACGTCCGGAGAGAGCCCTTCGGCGCCGGGCGCCCAGTTGAAGAACTGCGGCACGAACTCGGCAAGAAAACCGATCCGGTCGCGCGTGACTTTCGCGACCATCCCTTCGAAGACATGGCCGTCGACGCCCTCGGGATTGTCGAGTGTCTTCAGCAGAAACGGCGGCACCGCGGCCAGCAGCATCGCCTTGGCAACACGCTCCGAGCCGTAGCGCCCGAAGTAGCGGGCCACCTCGCCGCCGCCCATCGAGAACCCAGCCAGCACGACGTCATGCAGGGCGAGCGTGTGGATCAGATCGTTGAGGTCCGATGCGAACGTGTCGTAGTCGTATCCACCCGCCGGCCGTCCCGACTCCCCGAAGCCACGGCGGTCGTACGCCACCGTGCGATAGCCCGCCTCGACCAGCGCGTTGACCTGGCCTTCCCACATGCGATGGCTGAGCGGCCATCCGTGGATCAGCACGACCGGCTGTCCCTCGCCCCGGTCCTCGTAGTGGATGTGCGTACTCGGGTTGGACGTCGTGGTGAATGTCGGCACGGTCGGACCTCCCTTTTTCGATGGTCGTCGCAAACCTGCGCGTTGTGATGCTAATATATTAGCAGTGAGCCAACGCTCGGCACGTCTCTCTCGTCAAAGGACGACATGACTTCATTGTGGCCCGATCTCCGCCTCGCCGTGCGCAGCCTGCGCCGCAGCCCCCTGTTTGCCGCGGTGGCCATCCTGTCGCTGGCCCTCGGCATCGGCGCCAACACCGCAATCTTCACGCTGATCGACCAGATCCTGCTGCGGAAGCTGCCCGTCAAGGCGCCCGAGCAGCTGGTGATGCTCGTTCAGCAGGGCAACCACAACGGCAGCAACATGGGATCGCGGATGCACTCGTATCCCATCTACCAGGACTACCAGCAGCGCGGCCAACCGCTCTCCGAGGTCCTGTGCCGCCGGCTCGTCTCGGCGTCGGTGAGCGTGGACAACCAGACCGAACGGCTCGAGGCCGAACTGGTGTCGGGCAACTTCTTCTCCATGCTCGGCGTGACGCCCGCCGTCGGACGCGTGTTCAGCTCGGCCGAGGACGACCAGGTCTATCAGGGTCACCCTGTCGTGGTGCTCGGCTACGACTACTGGATCACGCGATTCGCCAGTGACCGTGGCGTCGTCGGCAAGAAGATCCTTGTCAACAATTATCCGATGACGATCGTCGGTGTCTCGGCCGCCGGCTTTGCCGGGATCGACCCGGCGCGCGCGCCGCAGATTCGCGTCCCCATCCTGATGAAGCCGGTGATGATGCCGGAGTGGACGTGGCTGGGCATCAGCGACCGCCGCGCCCGCTGGGTGCAGGTGTTCGGGCGCCTCAAACCCGGTTACACGGTCGAGTCGGCCGCCGGTCCGCTTCAGGGCCTCTTTACTCAGGTTCGTCAGTACGAGATGACGTTGCCTGCGGCGAAGGACTGGTCCAAGTACTCGCGCGAGCAGTTCATGAAGGGCACGCTCCGCGTCGACAGTGCAGCCATCGGTTACTCGAACGTCCGAAACGACTTCTCCACGGCCCTGCTCGTGCTGATGTGCATGGTCGGCCTCGTGCTGCTCATTGCCTGCGCCAATGTCGCCAACCTGCTCATCGCGCGCGGGTTCATGCGTCAGCGGGAGATCGCCGTCAGGCTGTCGCTTGGCGCCTCGCGCGGCCGGCTGGTCCGGCAACTGCTGGTTGAAACGCTCGTCCTGTCGTGTGTTGGCGGCCTGCTGGGCCTGCTGGTGGCCGTGGGGTTGACCCGCAGCCTGATCGCCTTGATCCCGGCGCAGGGCCCGCCGTTGTTGATCCAGGCCACGCCCGACCTGCGCATCCTCGGCTTCACGTTCGCCTTGACGCTGGTGACCGGCGTGATTTTCGGGTTGCTGCCAGCGCTGCGCGCCAGCCGTCCCGACCCCTGGACGACGCTGAAGGACACGGTGGGTTCGATTGCCGGATCGGGAGGTTCGCTGTTCCTGCGCAAGGGCCTCGTGACGGCACAGGTGGCGCTGAGCTTCCTGTTGCTCTTCGGCGCCGGGTTGTTCGTCCGCAGCCTGCAGAACCTCAAGACCACCGACACCGGCGTCGCTCTCGACAACCTGGTGACGTTCCAGTTGTCGCCGGCCCTCAACGGCTACGACTCGCCCCGCGCCGTGCAGTTCTACCAGCAACTGCTCGACCGGCTGGGCTCGGCGCCGGGCGTGCAGTCGATCGGGATGGCGGGCGTCTCGATCCTCAGCGGCGACGAGTGGGACAGCAGCATGTCGGTCGAAGGCCATCGCGCCGCCGACGGGGAGGACATGCAGGCGTTCATGAACGCGTTGTCGCCCGGCTACTTCACGACGATGAAGATCCCGCTGCTCGAAGGCCGCGACTTCACCCGGATGGACGCCAAAGACGACCCGAAGGTCGCCATCGTCAACCGTCGCTTTGCCCAGCACTTCTTCAAAGGCAAGAGCGCGATCGGCAAGCGCCTGGGCTTTGGCGTCGGACCCGACACCAAGCTCGAGATCGAGATCGTCGGCGTCGTGGCCGACTCGCTCTACGAGGGCCCGCGCGAGGGCGTACGGCGCCAGGTGTTTGTCCCGAACTGGGGCAAGAACAGCGCCGCGTTCTACATGCGTACGCATAGTGATTCGGCCGGCGCGTACGGCCTGATCCGCGGCGAGGTGAAGGCGCTGGATGCCGCGATGCCCGTCTACCAGATGAAGACGCTCGAAGCGCAGCTCGACGAGACGCTGCTCACCGATCACCTGATCGCGCTGCTCTCGGCGGGCTTCGGCATGCTGGCCACGGTGCTCGCCTCGATCGGGCTTTACGGCGTCATGGCCTTCGTCGTCGCGCGCCGCCGCAAGGAACTGGGCATCCGGCTGGCGCTGGGCGCGCAGCCGTCGATGCTGGTCTGGATGGTCATGAAGGAAGTGCTTGTGCTGCTCGCGATCGGGCTTGCCGTCGGGATTCCCTCTGCGATGGCGCTGGGGCGGTACGTCTCGTCGCAACTCTATGGCATCGAGGCACACGACCCATGGATCGCGGGCGTGACGATGCTGCTGCTGTCTGTCGTGTCCGCGGCGGCCGGCCTGATTCCGGCGCGCCGCGCCAGCCTCATCGACCCGATCCTCGCGCTGCGGTACGAGTAGGAGGAGCTGACGGTCGTAGTTACGGATTACGAGTTACGAGGTA
Organism: Vicinamibacteria bacterium; assembly: GCA_016650245.1. GTDB lineage: Bacteria > Acidobacteriota > Vicinamibacteria > Vicinamibacterales > JAENWD01 > JAENWD01. The sequence continues at coordinate 471 of JAENWD010000135.1, read as the reverse complement.
CGAGTACGAGGTACGAGTACGAGTACGGGTAGGATGCCACTGTCGGACGGTGGCGCGATTTCCGTACTTGTAACCCGTAAACGCGTAACCGAAGCCATGCGGTTCCTTGTCGCTGTAACCGTCGTCTTCGCATTCTCTACCGTATTCCCGCGGCAGGACGCGGCGCTCGAGGCGCTGCGGCCGCGGTTCCACTTCACGCCGTCTCGCAACTTCATGAACGACCCCAACGGGCTCGTCTTCTACAAAGGCGAGTACCACCTGTTCTACCAGCACAACCCGTTCGGCCAGGTCTGGGGTCACATGAGCTGGGGCCACGCCGTCAGCCGCGATCTTCTGCACTGGGAACATCTGCCGGTGGCGCTGCACGAGGAGAACGGCGTCATGATCTTCTCCGGAAGCGCCGTCGTGGACTGGAACAACACGAGCGGTTTCTGCCAGCCCACCGGCGACGATCGGTCGTGTCTCATCGCG
>JAENWD010000134.1 GCA_016650245.1 Vicinamibacteria bacterium | reverse complement strand
GTGCTTTCGATCACCAGGAACTTCAGGGGCCCCGGATTGAAGCGATAGCGGTGCAGGATGCCGCGCGGGATCACCAGGTAGTCACCGTCCTTGAAGGCGATCTCGCCTTGCGGCGTCTCGAGCACGCCGCTGCCCTGGCTGGCATACACGACCTCGTCGCCCTGCGCGTTTCTATAGAAGAACTCGTCGGCGCGCGTCGGCTGCACAAACGACATCGCCACATCCGCGTTGAAGAGCAGCGGGATGCGGTCCAGCGTGAGGCTGCCGCCGGACCCGAGCTGGTGCGTCCGGAAGTGCCGGTGCCGAAACTGGGGCTCCGGGTCGCGCTGCCACGCCAGGTCGCGCATCTTCCGCACCGCCTGCACCGGCGTCGGCTGGTGCAGGTGATAGAGCAGCGAGGCGGGGCCGGTGAAGCCCTTGTTGCCGATCAGCTCCTCGGCCAGCAGCGCGCCCTCGCGGCGAAATATCGTGTGGCGCTTGTGAGGAACGGTTCCGAGCTGGTGGTAGATAGGCATGGGTCAGAGATTCCCCCTGAGCGCCTGCTCGCGTTCGATCGCTTCAAACAGCGCCTTGAAGTTGCCCTTGCCGAAGCCCTTGCTGCCCTTGCGGTGGATCAGCTCGAAGAACACGGTCGGCCGATCCTCCACCGGGCGCGTGAACAGCTGCAGCAGGTACCCTTCCTCGTCGCGATCCACCAGGATCCCGAGCTGGCGGATCATGACGAGGGCCTCGTCGATCTCTCCGACCCGTGACGGCAGCTGGTCGTAATACGCGGGCGGGACGCTGAGGAACTCGACGCCGTTCTCCCGCAACCGCCGCACCGTGTGCTCGATGTCGACCGTCTGCAGCGCGATGTGCTGCACGCCCGGGCCTCGATAGTAATCCAGATACTCTTCGATCTGACTCTTGCGCTTGCCGGCTGCCGGCTCGTTGAGCGGGAACTTGATGGCATGGCTGTCGTCGGACATCACGATGCTCATCAGCGCGCTGTACTCGGTGTTGATGTCCTTGTCGTCAAAGCTGATGAAGCGCTTGAAGCCCAGCACCTCGCTGTACCAGCCGGCCCAGTAGTCCATCCGCCCCAGCTCGACGTTGCCGACGATGTGGTCGATGCGAAGGATGCCGGCATCCTCGCCGGCCACCGGCCGATCGACATAGCCGGGCAGAAACGTGCCGTCGTAGTCGTCCAGACCGATGAACGAGTGCAGGGTGTCGCCGTACGTATGGATCGAAGCCCGGCGGACGTGGCCATGCGCGTCGGTCTGGTCGTGCGGCTCGACGGCCGGCGTGGCCCCGCGCTTGACCGCCTCCTCAAACGCCTTGTCCGCATCGTCGACCTGGAACGCAATGTCGCGCACGCCGTCGCCGTGCATCTTGAGGTGGTCGGCGGCCGGATGGTCGGGCGACAGGGGGGTGCGAAACACGAGCCGGGCCTTGCCCTGCCGCATCGCATACGAGGCCATGTCACGCTGACCGGTCTCGAGCCCCGCATAGGCAAACTGCGAGAAGCCGAAGGCCTTCCGGTAGTAATAGGCCGCCTGCTTGGCGTTGCCCACCCAGAACTCGACGTGGTGGATCTGGCGCAGCTTGAGCGGGTTGTCGGACATGTCTCGATCATACCGCCGGCGCAGGACCGCGCGGTCAGCCGCCGTTGATGATCTGCAGGCCGAGCACCAGCGAGGCCAGCACCGCCAGGCCCGTCACGACGACGCAGACCACACCCGCGATGAGGTGATCGACCCGCTCGCGAGTGAGCGGGTCCAGCCATTGCGACATCAGCCATCCCCCACCGAACCCGCCGGCGTGGGCCCAGTTGTCGATGCCGGGCAGGAACAGCCCCATCGCAAACATCACGGCCGCATTTTGCAAGGCGACGGCGCGCATCGCCGAACTGCCGCTGCGGTGGCCGTAGTACGCAAGCGCTCCCAGCAGGCCGAAGATCGGCGCCGACGCGCCGATGGTGAGCTGCGATCCGCCCAGCAGCGGCACGCCGGGAGCCAGATAGCCCATGACCGAGCTTGCCGTGAACCCGACCACGCCGCCAGCCGTGTAAACCAGCATCATGCGACCGGCGCCGTACATCTCGGCCACCGGCGGCGCCAGTTGCCGCAGCGCGTTCATGTTAAAGAGGATGTGCAGCAGGCCGCCGTGGAGCCACCCGGCCGACAGCACCGTCCACCACCAGCCAAGCTGGAACACCGGAACGGCGCCGCTGGCGCCAAACAAGATCAGCGCCGTGCGGTCTGGAGACAGCAGCGAGAAGATGCTGCCCCCGCCCAGCGGGTTCTCCGACGCCACCAGCGTGGCCAGGTACAGCCCCACCGAGGCGACGATGACGAACGTGCCGAAGCCAAGGTCCTGCCCCAGCCGCCGTAGCAGAGGCGCAAAGCCCCACAGCGCAGGGTTGCGGCGCCCGCAGCTGTAGCAGGTCTGGTCGTTGACGCCGACAAGCGACCCGCAGCCTGGGCAGACGGTGGAACCGGTGCGTTGACGGAGCATAGAAAGAGATTCTAATCGTCAGCGCGCTTCGGCCGCATGTTGCCGGCCAGCACGCGCTTGCGGAGGCGGATGTTCTTTGGCGTGACCTCGACCAGCTCGTCGTCGTTGATGAACTCGATGGCCTGCTCCAGGCCCAGCTTGCGCGGCGGGATCAGCCGGATGGCCTCGTCGGCCGAGCTGGCGCGCATGTTGGTCTGTTTCTTTTCCTTGGTGACGTTGACGTCGAGGTCTTTCACCCTGGCGTTCTCGCCGATGATCATGCCCTCGTAGACCGGCAGCTGCGGCTCGATGAAGACCTCGCCGCGCTCCTGCAGGTTGTAGATCGCAAACGCCGTCGCGACGCCCGCGCGGTCGGCCACCAGCGCCCCGGTGACGCGGGAGGGGATCGGGCCGTGCCACGGTTCCCAGCCGGCAAACAGGTGGTTCATGATGCCGGTGCCCCTGGTGTCGGTGAGGAACTGTGAGCGGAAACCGATCAGGCCACGGGTCGGAATACGGAACTCCAGCCGCACCCGTCCGCTGCCGTGATTGACCATCTTGGTCATCACGCCCTTGCGCGCGCCCAGCGTCGCGATGACCACACCCTGGAAGTCCTCGGGCACATCGATGACCAGTTCTTCCACCGGCTCCATGCGGACGCCGTCGATCTCCTTGGTGACGATCTCGGGCCGGCTCACCTGCAGCTCGAATCCCTCGCGCCGCATCATCTCGATCAGAATCGACAGCTGCAACTCGCCTCGGCCCACGACCTTCATCTGCTCGGGCGTCTCGGTCGGCTCGACGCGCACCGACACGTTGCCGAGCAGTTCCTTGTCGAGACGATCCTTCAGGTTCCGCGAGGTGACGTACTGCCCGTCGCGGCCGGCCATCGGCGAGGTGTTGATGCCGAAGATCATCGACACGGTGGGTTCGTCGACGGCCGTAGGCGGAATCGCCACTCGGTGCTCGGGGTCGGCGATCGTCTCGCCGATGGTGATGTCGTCGATGCCCGCGACGCAGACGATGTCTCCCGCGCCGGCACTTTGGATGTCCACGCGCTTGAGCCCTTCAAACGCGAAGAGCTTCGTGATCTTCGTGTCCTGGTGCAGGCCTTCGAGCTTGAGCACCGCGACCTGGTCGCCGACACTGATCTTGCCGTTGAAGATGCGGCCGATGGCGATGCGGCCCAGATAGTCGCTGGCGGCCAGATTGGTGACCAGCAACTGCAGCGGCGCCGACACGTCGCCGCGCGGGGGCGGTACGTGCGCGACGATGGCATCAAACAGCGGCCGCAGGTCCTCGCCTGGCACGTCGAGGTCCGTGCTCGACGTCCCGGCGCGCGCGCTGGTGTAGAGCACAGGAAACTCGATCTGCTCTTCGGTGGCGTCCAGATCGATGAACAGGTCGTAGATCTCGTCCAGAACCGCCTTGGTGCGCGCGTCGGGACGATCGATCTTGTTGATGACGACCACGGGCGCCAGGCCGCGCGCCAGCGCCTTGCGCAGTACGAACCGCGTCTGTGGCAGCGGGCCTTCCGAGGCGTCCACCAGCAGCACGATACCGTCCACCATCACCAGCGTGCGCTCGACTTCCCCACCGAAATCGGCGTGGCCCGGCGTGTCGACGATGTTGATCAACATCTCGTGGTAGTGCACGGCCGTGTTCTTGGCGAGGATCGTGATGCCGCGCTCGCGCTCGAGTTCGTTGCTGTCCATCACGCGATCGACGACGCGTTCGTTGGCGCGGAAGATGCCGCTTTGATGGAGCATCGCGTCAACCAGCGTGGTCTTGCCGTGGTCGACGTGGGCGACGATGGCGACGTTGCGCAGGAGCGGGTTGGCGATACCCGGTTTGGATTTCTGAGGGGAAGGCATCCCTTCAGTATTGCAGATTGTCGATTGCAGATTGGCGATTACGGGATTTCACAGAGGAAATCGCGCGGTTAGGCGCTCGCGCTCGACGTCACCGCGGCCAGCTCCTCCGGGTTCGTGCGCGCCAGACGAGGCAGGTGCACGCTCATCTCGCGACGGGCACGGTCGGCATCGTGCGCCCGCACGGCGTGGTAGATGTTGCGGTGCATGATGGCCGTCTCGCGCAGGTCGCGCCCGCGCGGCAGCGTCCGCTTGCGGTGCTCGAAGTAGAGCGTCGACACCATCTCGACCAGCGTCGCCAGGATCGGGTTACCCGACGCCATCGCGACCGAGCGGTGGAACCGGATGTCGTGCAGGAGAAACGCCTGCGGGTCCTCGACCGACGCGAACATCCCGGTCACTTCCTCGGCCATGCGCGCGATCTCGTCGCCGCTGGCCCGCTCGGCGGCCAGGCCCGCCAGGCCGACTTCGAGCACGCGACGCGCCTCGAACATCTGCTCGGGGGTGAAGCCGTGAAGCGAGGCCAGCATGCTCAGCGGCCGGCTGTCGAGCTGTGGCGGGCCCTGGGCGATGTAGGTGCCCGACCCATGCCGGGTCTGCACGACGCACATCGCCGACAGCGAGCGCAGTCCCGCGCGCACGCTGGGCCGGCTCACGCCGATCGTGCGCGCCAGTTCCCGCTCGGGCGGCAGACGGTCTCCGGACCGCAACTGGCCCCGCTCGATCCGCCCGCGCACGAAATCCACGACCAACTCGGCTGCCACCGCATCCGATGCCCTGAAGTCCCGTTCCCCGCCCATCATGTCTGTCCTGCCTTCCCTGTTCTGCCGCGCCCGGCTGCGAACGCCTTAATTATAGCAAAGTGTCGACGTGAATGTGCAATATTCTCATCAGAGTTTATACACTTTATGTTACAGAGTTAATATCTACCGCCGAATTGGGCGCCCTTCTGCATCGGCCGTCGTCCCCAGGATCAGCGTCACGACCTCGTCGTAGCTCCGCAACCCCGCGTCCACTCTGTTGGCCCTCAGGAACTGCTCGTACGTCCGCCAGCTGGCCTGCTGCACCATCGGCTGGCCACGCCGCAGCCGGGCAGCAATGGCGGCGAGGTCCCGGCGGGGTCCGGCGCCCAGCATGCGGTCGACCGCAGGCAGCCGTTGGGGCGGCAGGTCGCGACGCAGGTGCCAGTAGAGCGAGAGCCACCCGCTGTAGCGCGCCACGTGATCACCAGACCGACAGGTGAGCCAGCCGACGTAGCTGGCCTCGCTTTCGCGCGCCCATCCGGCCAGGTGCCCCCACTCGTGTGCGATCACAAACGGCTGCTCCACCGAGAGCACCTCGGGGTTGACGATCACCTCGAGGCCAAGCGGGTTCATCATCCCGTCCACCGTCGCCCACCGGAAGAAGGGCGACAGGATCGAAATCTTCGGGCGACCCGGCGTCGCCAACCGCTGCAGGCCCAGCGCCCGCTGCGCGGCCGCAAAGGCTGGCGCCAGGCGCACCCGCATCGCCGCCAGCGTTGGCGTCGTCTGCAGATCGACGTGCGCAGGTTGATGCAGGCGATTGAGCTCGGCCACCGCGCGCAGGCTCGCGGCGTCCACATCGGCGGCGGTCACGCGCGAGCGATCGAAGTCCAACCCTTCGGTGATTGGCTGCCGACGGTAGTTGAGTCCCCAGCAGGCGAGAAAGACGATGTACACGACGGCCGCGGCGACGATGCCGCGCGCCAGCGCGCGAGCCACCGCGCGAATGCGCGTGCCCGACCTCGCGCGAAGGACCCGCCAGGCTGTCCACGCGACGGCGAGCAGCGTCAGCGCGATCCACACGTCGAGCAGCGCAACGGGCGCCAGGCTCGACAGCGACGTGACGATGGGCTGGAGAGCGGCATACCACCCGCGGGCGTAGACACGCTCGACCCAGGCGGGGTTCATCGGCGCCCACGCCAGGGCGATCGCAGCGGCGACGATCGCAAGGTGAGCGACCACGCCCCGGACTGAAGTCGCGCCGGGTTGCAGGGCCGAAGCCCTGCCGCCACGTACTGTCAGAATGCCGCCGACGTGAAGTTGGGCGCGATGTCCACCGGCACCTCTGCCAGGCGATCCAGGACGCGTTGGACCTCGGGCCGGACAATCCCGAGCGTCTCGATCATCTGCCTGGCGTGTGCGTAGTCGCCCGCGGCCTGCAGCGTCATAATCTCGCGCGTCAGCGCCTCGACGGCGCCGGGCATCTTGCCGGATGCGATCGCGAAGGTGCCATCGGGCGCGACGGTCACGGCGCCTTTGTCGAGCAGGTAGTTCAGCTGGATCGCGATGCCGCGGCCGTGCGCCTCGGAGATCCCGAAGCGGATCGACCTGAAGGCCGACGCCAGGAACGTGTCGTACATCGACGCCGCGATCGCCGCCGGCACCACGCCCTTGTCCACCAGGAACTGCAGCGACCAGAGGCCGGAGATGTCGGCCTTGGCTTCCTCGATGGCGCTGTAGGTCTCCTTCAACTCCTGCCGCACCGTCGTCTGTCGCCCGGCCACAAAAATGTCGTGCGGTCCAAGCCCGTGCATCAGCTCGTGCATCAGGATGTGGGTGAAGAACGCGTCGAAGGACACCTTCTTCTGGTCCGCCTTCGTGAGCGCAACCTTGGAGATCGGCTGCAGCACCATGCGGAACTTCGCTTCCTGCACGTTCTTCAGCATCACGCGCTTGCTGCCCTTTTCCCGAATCACGCGCTCGTCGTTGGGCAGGTTGAACGCGGCCACCTGCACCCCGCTGTCGCCGGCGGTGAACACGACGTTCACCACGCGAATGGGCGCCAGGGCCCCAAGGGCCGGGTTGCGCAGCGACAGGTCGATCGGCAGGTGGTTCTCGATGTCCTGCAGATGCGCGCCAAACTTCTCCAGCTTGGCCGTCTCGGCGTCGTCGCGCAGCGTGATGAATGCCTCGAAGGCCGCCTTGGAGTTGAACCACTCGTCTTCGTAGACTTCGTACGGCCCGATGGTCGGCTCGATGCTGGCGTCGAGCTCCATCCAGGCGACGTCGGAGGCGTAGTAGTCGTCGCTGAGGAAGGCGGCGGCGCGGGTATCGAGGAAGCGCTTCAGCGTGGGTTGCGTGGTGAGTGCAGCGGCTTCTCGCAGCAACCGGGCGGCCTGGCCGAGCTCGCCCTGGTACTCCAGGCTGTAGGGCACGAGCTGAAACGGCGACGCGCTTCCGGGCGTCGTGCGCCGGATCGTCGTGAAGAATCCGCGCGCCTTCGCCTGCGCTGGTACCGACAACGTGCCAATCCAGCGCTCGACATCGGCCTTGGACGCGTCGGCGGGATAGAAGTTGGCCTCGCCTGGCTTTTCCGCCGGCACACCGGGCAGAAACGGCCGGTTGTGATCGAGCCGGGACCACGGGCCCTTGTTGATCAGGAAGTAGCGCAGCCGCGCCTGCCCCAGCGGCGACCGGTCGTCGAGCAGCTCGACCAGCGTGGCGAGGTTGCCGGCCCACACCTGGCGCAGGAGAAGCGCGTCCATGATACGCGCGGCCTGAACCAGCTTACCCAGCGCGTGCTGCTCGTGGGCCGGCAGCGAGGCGACGTCGGCGCGAATCTCAACGGGCGCAAACCGCGCGTTCATCAGTTCGAGCTGCTTCTGGTCTGGCGGCGCTTGATCGGCCGCAAGCAGGACAGTGCCGGCAAGTGCCACGCCTAGCAGACTCGCCACAATCACGAAGGTCGCGAAGGGCTCGAAGGAAATCATGGATTTCATGGGAACGTACATTCGACAGCCTCTGGCCTCGTTCGATCGAGATAGCCTCAGGCCTCTGGGAGCTCAGTGCACGCCGGAGCCGAGTTGCAGGCTGCCGGGCTCAGCGCCAAGGCGTCGGATTGCGCGCTCCCACATCTCGGG
>JAENWD010000133.1 GCA_016650245.1 Vicinamibacteria bacterium | reverse complement strand
TCCGAGCGCCAGCGTGATTCCAAGCCCGATGGCAATGCCGACGACGGTGATTCGGCCGGCATCACGAAGGACCAGCCGCCCGATCGCCGATGGCGTCGCGCCGAGTGCCACGCGGACGCCGAACTCGCGCGTCCGAGCCGTCGCCGAGTAGGCCATCAAGCCATAGAGCGCTGCGGCCGCCAGCAGGAGCGCGGTGCCGCCCAGGGACATGGCCAGCAGGGCCAGCGCCCGCTCCTGCACCAGCGACTCGGCGATGCGGGCCTCGAGGGTCTCCAATCGCACCGGCACGCGAGAATCCTCTTGTCGCAGCGCCTCTCGCACCGCGCCGATCGCCGAAGCCGGCGGCCCGCTGGTCTTCAGTTCGAAGACGAGGTTGCGGTTCTCGAGCATCCCCGCCGCCTGCCCGTAGGGAAAAAAGGCCACTGCGCGGGCGTCTTCGTGGACGTACTGGTAAGCGGCGTTGTCGACGACGCCGACGATCGTGAACTCCTGACGTTGGCCGCCATCCTCGAAACCGAGGCGGCGCCCCAGCGGTGATTCCGTGCCGAACATCTGCTCACTGAGCCTGGCGTTGACGACAATGACTGGCGGCGCTCCGGGAGCATCGCGCCGGTCGAACACCCGTCCGGCGAGCACTCGCACGCCCGTGGTCGCGAAATAGTCGTCGGACACGGCGTTGAGGTAGGTGCGTTCGCCTCTGGCGTCGGCCGGCCGATCATCGACGGCGAACTGTTCCCACCATGAACCGTCGCTATCGCTCACAGGCGCTTTCCGCGAGTAGCTGGCCGACACGATGCCCGGCAACGCGGCCAGCCTGTCCAGCGCGCTGTCGTAGTACCGCGCCAGCTTCTCTTCGGTGTGTCCTGCAAACAGCGCGTCGGCGTGGACGACGATCAGGCGCGTGCGGTCGAGGCCGATCGGCGCCGTCAACAGCCGGTGCAGATTGAGCGCAAACACGCTTGCGCCGACGACGAGTGTCAACGACAAGGCGACCTGCACGGAGACCAGCCACGCGCCCAGCCGTCGTTCGGCGGCGCTGGCGCCGGCGGTCCGTGGCGCCGCCCGCAAGGCATCGCCGGCATCGGCGCGCAACGCACACAGCGCCGAGCAGGCGGTCGTCACCAGCGCGATCGCCAGCGCCAGGCCTGCTGCGCCACCCAGGGTCAGGAGCGTCGGAGTGCTGTCCACGGTGATGGCACTGCTGGCCGTCGACAGCAACCGAACCAGCGCCTGGCTGCCCCAGATGCCAAACAGCACTCCCAGCGCGGCGCCCGCCGACGTCAGCAACAGCCCCTCGGTCAGCAACTGTCGAAGCAGGCGTCCCCGGCCGGCGCCGATCGCGCGGCGCAGCGACAGCTCGTGGCCGCGGGCCAGCGTCCGGCTGAGCATCATGTTGGCAATCGTGCCGCAGCCAATCGCCAGCAGCAGGGCCACCAGTGCGGTCAGTAACCACAACGGCTGCTGAAATCGGCGCCGCACGCGGGAAAACCCGGTATCGGCCGCCATCAGCCTGGTCTGGCGCCCCAGGTAGCGCAGCCGATCCTTGGCAGGCGTCGTCGTCGGTGTGGCGATCTCGAGCAGTCGCGGCCAGGTCGTCTGCAGCGCCGCGTCGGCTTCCGCTATCGTGATCGAGTCGTTGAGGCGCCCCATGATGTCCAGCCAGGACTGGCCCACCTCCTCGAGAATCCCGGCGTCGTCGGGGCGCAGGCGTGGGGCCAGCGTGGCTGGTATCGTCAGCTCGGGAGCCAGTCCCGGCGCGACGCCGAAAAAACCCTTCGGCGTGACGCCGACGACGCTCACCGGCGTGTGTTCGACAAGCAGCGTCCGTCCGATGACGCCGCCGTCGCCACCGAACCGCTGCTGCCACGCGTCGTAGCTCAACACCGCCACCGCCTCGCGCCCTTCGTCGTCGGCGGGCCGCAACAGGCGTCCGGCAGCCGGTGTGATGCCCAGCGTCTGGTGAATGCCGCCAGTTGCCTCCATCACGTCGACCGGTTCCGGGCCGCCATCGAAGGTCACATGACGCCGCTCGATCGACCATCCGAACACGCGTTGCAGCGAGGGCACCTGGCGCTGCACCTCCCGTATGACGGGATAGGAAAATGACGGCGAATCGAAATGGACGAGGCGATCCGGCTGCGGCACCGGCAGCTTTCTCAACACGACCTGATCGACCAGCGTGAACACCGCACACATGCCGCCGATGCCGAGTGCGAGCGCGAGCACGGCGGTGCCGGCAAACACCGGCGTCTGTGCCAGCGAGCGGCCGGCATACGTCAGGTCCTGCGTCAGCACATCGACGTGTTGCGCCGGCGCGGTGGCGAGGATGCCGCCCAGGGTGCGCAGCCACAGCTGCCACGACGCCCCACGGCGGGCCGCACGCGCGGCTTCGCGTTGTTCGTCGAGAAAGACGCCTTCCATCTCGCGCCCGAACTCTGCCCGAAAATCGCCCGGCAGCATCCGCAGCAGCAGCCGGTAGGCACGCTCGGCGCGGGACGGCTTTGGAGTTCGCATGTCGGGGATCCTTCAGGTGGTTTGCGCCCGACGCGGCCGGAGTGCCGCACGCGCCTGCGCCGCGGCGCGCTCCAGGCGCGCCGTCTCGGTCAGCGCCGCGTCGCGTCCCGCTGGTGTGAGGCGGTAGTACCGTCGCCGCTCATCATCGTCGGTCGGTCGTCGGGAACGTGCCTCGGCGATCCAGCCGTCGGCGAGCAGGCGTTTGATGATGCCGTAGAGTGTCCCGGTGCTCAGGCGGACGTCGCCGCTGGTGCGGTCCTCGACGTCCTTGATGATGGCGTAGCCGTGCCGGTCCTCATCGGCGAGGGACACCAGCACGTGGAACAGGGGAGCGGTGAGGGGGAGTTCGGCCATTGCGTCGCACCTCGATGCGTCGTATTACGATACATCGTGGCGCGACGCAATGTCAAGCGGTGCTACGGGTGCGTCGGGTGCGTGAGATCCGCTGTCACGCCTTGTTCTTGGTGCCGACCAGCAGCAGGGCCACGCCCGCGGCGAGCGCCAGTCCGCCGGCGATCGGAGACAGCGGGACGCGTTCCTTTGTCTGCACCGTCGCCTGGAGCGGTCCGATGTCGAGGACCTTGTCGGACTTGGTGTACGAGAAGCCGCCCATCAGCAGCACGGCCAGGCCACCGACGATGAGCAGAAGGCCGATGTTCGACGTGGGTCGCATGTGTGTCTCCTCTGGGTGAGTCTGGAAGTGCCAAATGCGAAGTGCCAAGTGCCAAGTACGGCGGCGGTCGGCGGACGTGCTAGGATTTCAAGTTCGTCCTGCCAGTACGGGTCCCTAGCTCAGTGGTAGAGCACCTGCCTTTTAAGCAGGCTGTCCTGGGTTCGATCCCCAGGGGACCCACTTCAGACATTGCGGATTGCAGATTGACGATTGAGAGTGTCCGCATTCCAGACAACCTGTCGGCGATCCGTGCATCTTTGATCTCGCGCGGGTCCGGAACCCTGGCAATCGGCCACATCTGGGCCGGGGCCAGGCTCCGAACGTCGGAGAGACGTCAATGTGTGCTGCAATCCGCGTGCCTGAAATCGGCTCGCCGCCGCAATCAGAACAACACCGCGTCGGCGCCCTTTTCGGCGACGAGCGCGTCGAAGTGCTCGACGATCAAGCGCCGACGGACCAGCACCGCGTCGATCTCAGCCGGGCGCAGGTGTTCGCCGGCCGCGGTGCGCACGGTGGGCTCGTCGAGCGAGCGGAGGCGATCAAGCAGCGCCTTGGGGCAGCGCCTCAGTTCCGCCGGCACACGTAACTCCTTGGTCTTGCGGAACGCGCGGGTGAAGTCCACCATCCACACGCGCCAGTCCTCGGTGATGAGCATGTTGGTCTGGTTGCGGTCGGTGTCGTCCACCAACTCGCGAAAGACGCGCATCGTGTCCCACTGCCGCTGCCAGTCGACGGTGTCCGGCGGACGTATCTTCTCGGCGACGCGCATCTGCTCGTCCCACTTCCAGGTCACCCACCAGCACAGCGAGCCGCGCTCGCTCCGGATGATGCGCGCGACACAGGCCGGCACCATCGGATCGAGGCCGACGGCTCGCGCGATTTCGAAGGCCGCGATGTTGAAGTGCCAGGAGTCGCGGAAGTCGAGCACCACTTTTCCGTTGGGAAATCGCTCGATGGCTTTGAATTCGTCGACGCTCTGGAACACGGCGTCGTGGGTCAGGGTGCCGTCGGTCAGCGTCACGCGCCTGGGCTTGGTCACGCCTTTCGACAGCGTCTTGACCGTGACGACCTTTCCGGTGAGCAGGAACTCCCGGATGGCGGCGGGCTCGACCGACGCAGTTTGCGCCGCCTGGCCGAGCGTCAGGAATGCAGCAACCGCCCATCCCACACACATCATGGCGCCAATCCTCTCCGCCTTCGCGATCGCGTCGGCCCGACTTCGGTGGACCGCGCGTCAACCCGTGTTCATCACGCTCGCGCGGAGGTACTCGCGGTTCATCTTCGCGATGTTGGAGACCGAGATCCCCTTCGGGCACACCGCTTCGCATTCGCCTTCGTTCGAGCACATGCCGAAGCCTTCGGCGTCCATTTGCTCGACCATCCGCACGACCCGGCGGCCACGTTCGACCTGTCCCTGCGGCAGCAGCGCCAGGTGCGTGATCTTAGCCGATGTGAAGAGCGCCGCTGACGCGTTCTTGCACTGGGCCACACACGCCCCGCAGCCGATGCACTGCGCCGAGTCCATCGCCTGCTCAGCCAGGTCGCGAGCCACCGGGATGGCGTTGGCCTCGGGCGCCGAGCCGGTGTTCACCGACACGTACCCGCCGGCGGCAATCAGGCGGTCGAAAGAGGTTCGGTCAACGATCAGGTCCTTGACGATCGGGAAGGCCCTGGCGCGCCAGGGCTCGACGGTGATGGTCTCGCCGTCCTTGAATCGGCGCATGTGGAGCTGGCACACCGTGCCGCCAGGCTCGGGTCCATGGGCCACGCCGTTGACCATCACGCCGCACGAGCCGCAGATGCCCTCACGGCAATCCGAGTCGAACGCGATCGGCTCGTCGCCTTTCCGGATCAGCCCGTCGTTGACGACGTCGAGCATCTCCAGGAAGGACAGGTCCTGCGAGACGTTCTCAGCACGGTAATCCACCAGGCGGCCCGGCGCCTGAGGGCCGGATTGACGCCAGACTTTCAGGTTTACGGTGATCTTCGACATGGGGTCTCTGTAGCGCGACGTGCTAAATGCAAAATGCAAAGTACGAAATTACGCGACCGCACCCTTGCATTTCGCATTTCGCACTTTGCATTTCGCACTATCTATAACTTCGCTGGCTCGGCTTCACGTTTTCCCAGACGAGATGTTCCTGATGCAGGGTCGGCGCCTGGCCGACGCCGCCGAACTCCCACGCCGCGACGTACGAAAAGTGCTCGTCGTCGCGCAGCGCCTCGCCGTCTGGCGTCTGGCTTTCCTCGCGGAAGTGTCCGCCGCACGATTCGGTGCGGTGCAGCGCATCGAGCGCCAGCAGTTCGCCGAACTCCAGGTAGTCGGCCACGCGTCCCGCGTAGTCGAGCGCCTGGTTGACGTAGGTCTTGTCGCCGGGCACCGAGACGTCCTGCCAGAACTCGTCGCGCAGCGTGCGGATCGCCGCGATGGCCTGTCGCAGGCCGCCGTCGGTGCGCGACATGCCGACCTTGTCCCAGAGGATGCGGCCCGTCTCGCGGTGGAAGTCGCGGATCGACCTTCGGCCCTTGACCGCCAGCAGCCGGTCCAGATGGCCGGTCGCCGACGCCGCGGCCTGGCCGAACGCGTCGTGGGCGGTCGTCACCGGCTCGAGCGACGTGTTGGCCAGATAGTGGCCGAGCGTGTACGGGATCACGAAGTAGCCGTCGCACAAGCCCTGCATCAGCGCGCTGGCGCCGAGGCGGTTCGCGCCGTGGTCGGAGAAGTTTGCCTCGCCCAGCACGTGCAGGCCGGGCAGGTTGCTCATCAGGTTGTAGTCCACCCACAGGCCGCCCATCGTGTAGTGGATGGCGGGGTAGATGCGCATCGGGACCTTGTAGGGGTCTTCATCAGTGATGCGCTTGTACATGTCGAACAGGTTGCCGTACCGCGCCTTGATCGTGTCGGCGCCGAGGCGCGTGATCGCGTCGGCGAAGTCGAGATAGACGGAGAGGCGCGTCTCGCCGACGCCGCGGCCCTCGTCGCACACCGACTTGGAGTTGCGCGAGGCGACGTCGCGCGGCACGAGATTGCCGAAGCTCGGGTACTTCCGTTCGAGGTAGTAGTCGCGGTCCCCGTCGGGGATCTTGTCGGGTGGACGCGCGTCGCCAGGGTTTTTCGGCACCCAGACGCGGCCATCGTTTCTGAGCGACTCGCTCATCAGCGTCAGCTTGCTCTGATGGTCGCCGCTGACCGGAATGCACGTCGGGTGGATCTGCGTGTAGCACGGGTTGGCAAACAGCGCCCCGCGCTTGTGCGCGCGCCAGGCCGCCGTGACGTTCGAGTTCACCGCGTTGGTGGAGAGGTAGTACGCCGTGCCGTAGCCGCCGGTGGCCAGCAGCACTGCGTGCCCGGCGTACTTCTCGATCTCGCCCGTCGTGAGGTTCCGGCAGACGATGCCGCGCGCCTTGCCGTCGACGACGACCAGGTCGAGCATCTCGCGGCGGGGGAGCAACGTCACCGAGCCCGCCTCGACCTGCCGCATCAGTGCCTGATAGGCGCCAAGCAGCAACTGCTGGCCCGTCTGGCCGCGCGCGTAGAACGTGCGCGACACCTGCGCGCCGCCAAACGACCGGTTGTCCAGCAGGCCGCCGTATTCACGCGCGAAGGGCACGCCCTGCGCGACGCACTGGTCGATGATGTTCACCGACAGTTGCGCCAGCCGGTGCACGTTGGCT
>JAENWD010000132.1 GCA_016650245.1 Vicinamibacteria bacterium | reverse complement strand
GCCGTGAACGGGAAGTCGGCGCCGCCGGCGGGCCCGCCTTTGCAGGCGTTGAGCCACTCGCGATCGTTGCCTGGTGAACGCGGCAGCGTCGGGGGCGGCGGCACAAACGCGCTCATCTTCGACGCAGGAATCAGCCGTGGGTGCGCCCCGTTGAAGCCGCACAGGATCGTGCCCTGCTCGCCTCTGAACATCAGGCCGTCTGGCGTGAGCGGTTCGTCCACGTCGGCCGGGCGGGGAGGACGCAGCCCGCCGTCGTGCCACGTGACTCGGACCGGCGGCATGTCGCCACGAGCGGCAAAGTCGAAGTAGATCAACTGCGCCTTGGGGTAGCTCTCCGGCATCCGCTCGGTCGAGGAGGCCTCGACAACCGTCGGCGCCTCGAGCTTGAGCACGCGGAAGATCGTGTCGAAGCTGTAGCAGCCCATATCGCCGATGGCGCCGGCGCCGAAGTCGTACCAGCCGCGCCACACAAACGGCTGATACGCGTGGTGGTACGGCCGCTCCGGCGCGGGCCCGAGCCAGAGGTTCCAGTTCAGATGCGCCGGGACGGCGTCGGCCGCATCGGGACGCGCTATGCCTTGCGGCCAGTACGGTCGATCGGACCAGTTGATGACCTCGCGCACCGGGCCGATCGCGCCACTCCAGACCCACTCGCAGAGCTGACGCGTGGCCTCGGAGGCCTGATTGTTGATGGCCACCTGCGTGGCCACGCGCGTCTGGCGGTTGACCTCGGCCATCCGCTGCGCTTCGAAAATCGAGTGCGCCATCGGCTTCTGGCAGTAGACGTGCTTGCCGGCGCGCATCGCAGCGACGGCGACGGCTGCGTGCAGGTGATCGGGCGTGCCGATGACCACCGCGTCGATGCCCTCTGCCTTCGACAGCAGCTGGCGGTAGTCCTCGACTGCGGCGCAGCCTTTGAACTCGCCCGTGCGTGTCTTGGCGCCGTAGTAGGCGTGGACGATCTGCTGCGCCGGCTCCCGTCCGGCAATCGCGCCGCGATAGGTCGCGGTGTCGCCCCAGGTGGACGAGCCCACGAGCGCGCGCACTTTGTTGCGGAGCTCGAACTGGCCCCACTCGTTGAAGTCGTCGCTGCCCTTGTTCACGTCACAGACGGCGACGACCTGCGTGTCGCCGTGCTTGATGAAGTCCATCATCACGCGCAGGCCCTGCGCGCCGACGCCTACACAGGCGAGCGTCACCCGATCGCTTGGTGGCGTCTGTCCCTGCCCGCCAAGGACAGCACGCGGCACGATCGTCCATCCGGCCGCGATGCCGGCCGCCCGAAGCACAGTGCGCCGTGTCATCCAATCCCCCTTCGGCGTGCGCATGCTAGCACGCCGCGGATGTGCTCGACGAGGCGCTCGGCTGACGCCGACAGTCCCGCCTACACGAGGGTTCGTGGCGGCGGGGCTTCAGCCCCGCAATCAGGACATGAGCACGCGTGTGCCGAACGGGAACGGGTGCGAGGCGCCGGCGCGCGACCTGTGCGACAGTACCGGTCAGAGACATCGTCGATGAAACCGTGGGAGACCCTCGGGCAGGCTCGTACACCGGATGGCGCTTCGATGACGCTGACGCGAAGCGGCAGCGAACACGTCATCCGCGTGGATGGTCAGCACCTGATGTCGAGCCGCATGCACGGCTCTGAAGAGGCGCTGGCGGCGCTGGCGTGCGAGCGGGCGCGGGCGCTGCCCCGTCCGAGTGTCCTGGTCGGCGGCCTCGGCATGGGATTCACGTTGCGCGCGACCCTCGATCTGCTTCCGCCCGACGCCACGGTGGTGGTCGTGGAACTGCTGCCCGCCGTCGTCGTGTGGAACCGCAGCCTTCTTGGGGACCTGGCCGGTCATCCCCTGGGCGACCCGCGGGTCGAGGTCGAGGTCGCTGACGTCGCGGCCACGCTGCGCGCGAGCGCGGGCCGATTCGACGCTGTCCTGCTCGACGTCGACAACGGACCGTCTGCGTTCACCGCGTCTGACAACGACGGGCTCTACGACGACCAGGGGCTGGCGGCCGCGCGCGCCGCCCTGACCCCTGGTGGCGTGCTGGCCGTCTGGTCCGCGAAAGATGACCGCCGGTTTCAGCAGCGTCTGCGCCGGGCCGGATTCCGCGTCGAGGTCCGGCAGGCCCGCGGACACTTGAACAAAGGTCCCAGGCACACCATCTTCGTCGGGCACAACCAGAGCGTGTGACGCCATTGCCGATGCCTGCTCCCGAGATCGTCCGGCGCGCGTTCGAGGTGTTCACGCCGGACCTCGAGGCGCCTCCCCCGCTGACGCTGCGAGGCGGGAATGCCGTGGACGGCTACGACCGGCCCGAGCCGTTTGATCCCGCGCGCGACCAACCTACCGACGCGTATCTCGAAGGCTTCACGTTCTGGGGACTCGGCTATCTGGACGCCCGGTCCTGGCGGCACTATCTGCCGCGCCTCATCGACTACACGCTACGTCGGCCCGACAACCCGGCGATGGTCGTAGACGCGCTGGTGCAATCGCTGCGTCCGCCGGATCGCTATCCTCCGCGGCTCGCGTCCCTGTCGCCCGAGCAGGAGGCCGTTGTGATTGCGTTCCTTGAGCAGGTGGCAGTCGGGGACGTGGCCTCCGGCGTGCGCGACGAGGCGCAACAGGCGCTGGAAGAGTGGTGGCTGCC
This sequence comes from Vicinamibacteria bacterium, assembly GCA_016650245.1. GTDB lineage: Bacteria > Acidobacteriota > Vicinamibacteria > Vicinamibacterales > JAENWD01 > JAENWD01. The sequence continues at coordinate 26,388 of JAENWD010000132.1, read as the reverse complement.
GAATCCGCGCAGTCGGCCGACCTCTGAGGAGATCGAGGCTGCCCGGCAGGCGCCTGTGAGGTATCGGCTCCACGACGGCGGCCTGTACCGGCTGGAGATCCCAGAGACGCTCCACGGCAGTGGCGCGCGCGACATCCCCGAAGAGTCGCGCCGCGTGGAGGCGTGGGGCGGATTGCTCCGCGGCGACGCGCACACCGTCATCGCGGTCAACGTCTCGCCGATCGAGGCGCGATCGCTGGCCGACGCCGTGCAGGCGCGGTCGGTGCTGTACCGGGACGCGCCGACCGAGCGCGCCGTCGATGTGCGGGGCGCGCGCCAGGCGCACAGGCTCGAGGGCCTCACCTGCGGCGACAGCCCAGCCGAGCCGCAGGTGTTGACGTTGCTCGTCGCTGATACCGGACGCTCCCTGGTAACGCTCAGCATCCGCGCCTGGCCGCGCGACGACGTCGCCAGGGACGTCGAGCGCATCGCGAGCTCCTTCGAACTGACAACCCTGTGAGGGTCGGTCCCCTGCGCGGTTACGGTTCCTTGTAGAGCTCGTTGAGCAACAATGCCGCAGATCAGCGCCGGGCTACTCCTCTTTCGCCAACGTGACGGACAACTCGAGGTCCTCCTCGTACATCCCGGCGGCCCCTTCTGGCGCAACAAGGACCTGGGCGCCTGGTCGATCCCGAAGGGTGAGTGCGCCCCGGGCGAAGACCCGCTGCTGGCGGCACGACGGGAGCTGCGGGAAGAAACCGGCTTCGACGTGGATGGGCCGTTCACGGCGCTTCAACCTGTCCGACAGGCCGGTGGGAAGATCGTGCAGGCATGGGCAGCGCAGGCGGACCTCGATCCATCGCGCCTCGTCAGCAACACCTTCACGACGGAATGGCCACCGCGCAGCGGTCGTCAGCAGGAGTTCCCCGAGGTCGATCGCGCGGCGTGGTTCGCTCTCGATGAGGCACGCGTCCGAATCCTCTCGGGCCAGACACCGCTGCTTGATGAGCTCGTCACACTCGTCAGCTGACGACCGATGCGCCTGAGCGGGCCGTCTACGTCGCAAACCCGTGCTGCCGGCGATGCACCGGGCCGTCGAACATCTGCGACGACTTGAAGAGCTCGAAGCGGCCGTCTGTGGCGACGTCGCGCACCTTTGCCAGAAGTGCCGTCTGCTCCGCGGGAGACATCGGCGTAAAAGTGCGCGCCAGCGCGATGTTTTCCTTGAGCTGCTCCATCGAGGTGATGCCCACGACCTGCGAGGCGACGGGCTGGCTGAGGGCGTAGCGGTACGCCTCCCTTGCTGACAGGCCGGCCTGTGCGGCGATGCCCGATCCGCCGCCGAAGCCTTTCATCCCGATCACGCCGACGTTCTTCTTCAGGCACACCGGCACCACCTGCTTCTGGAAGCTGCGGTAGTGCGCGTCCATCACATTGATGGGCATCTGGCTCGTCTCCCATTCGAACGGCTTGTCGAGCATCGCCAGGTGAATACGCGGATCCTTGTGGCCGGTGAAGCCGATGTGACGGACCTTTCCTGCCTTGCGCGCTTCGATGGCGGCCTTGATGCCGCCTCTGTCGAAGACCCAGTCAGGATCGCTGTCGTAGATGATCTCGTGAAACTGCCACAGGTCGAGGTGGTCGGTCTGCAGGCGCCGCAGGCTGTCGTCCAGGCACCGCTTCGACCCCTCGTAGTCGCGCTCGCAGTTCTTCGTCATCAGGAACACCTTCTCGCGCTTGCCGCCAGCGAGCGCCTTGCCCATCAGCTCTTCTGACCCGCCGTCGTGGTAGTCCCAGCAGTTGTCGAAGAAGGTGAGCCCCTCGTCCACCGCGGCATGCATGATCCGGATCGCCTCGGCGTCGTTCTTCAAGGAGCCGATATGCCAGCCGCCGAGACACAGAATCGACACGCGCGCCCCTGTCCGCCCGAGCGCCCTGGTCGGCAGTCCTGTGGCGGATGCCGTGCTCTGGCTTGCCAGGACATCCTGTGCGAGCGCGGCCATCGTGACGCCAGCCGCCGCCTGTTTCAGAAACTCCCGCCTGGTCGTCGAGTCTGTCTGCATGGCGCCTCCTCAAATCGGGGTGATGCGAGATGTCGATTTTCGCGCCCCCCTGCGTCAAGAGAGTAGCCCGGCCCGCTTGCCGGGCACAGGAGAATGTCGGACACTCAGGCCCATCGAGCCGCAATCGTGCTGGTGACCAACGTCGCGGAACGCCGATTTCTGGAGAAGCGGCTGGCCGAGTGCAGCGCGCTCTGACTTGCACGGTGCGATCGGTCCAGGCCTCATGTGACCGACAGTTCCGCCGATAGGCAGTTCAGGCTATACATGTCCGACTTGCGCATCGACAAACGGAGGGTGACGGCCACCCTGACCCTCAACGGGGGCGACCATCTGATCGGCTCCCTGTTTCTTGCGGAACAGGCCGCCAGCCACGCGGGGCCTGAGCGCCTGCTGGACGTGCTGAACGGCCCGCCGGGATTTCTGCCGTTCGAGTCGGTGTCGGGTCCCGGCGTCCGCCAGACGCGGCTCGTCAACCGCGCGTACATCGTGGTGGTCGAAACCGACTCGGCCCTCGACGACCTGGCCGACGACCCCGCGTACCAGGTGGCGGTGAAGAAGTCCGTCCTGCTCCACCTCGCCAGCGGCGAGCAGCTTCGCGGCGTGCTCCGGGTGGAACGGCCGGTCGGCCGCGATCGCTTGAGCGACGCCGTGCGTGACGACACCGGCTTTCGCTATCTCGAGACCGCCGGTGGCGTCCTCGCCGTCAACCTCGCGCACGTCGTGCGCATCATGCCATTGGCGGAGTAACCCGCACCCCTCATGTCCTCACCAGCCATCGACCACCTGCTTCGTGAACTCGTCACCCAGAGCGCGTCGGACCTCCACCTGTGCGTGGGGATGCCCCCCCTGATGCGGAAGGACGGCGACATCCAGCCGCTGGCCAAGGACGCGCCGGCGCTTGGCATCGCGGACGTGTCGGCGCTGCTCCAGGAGATCATGCCCGAGGCGACGCGGGTCGAGTTCGACGCGCGACACGACACGGATTTCGCGCACGAGATCGAAGGGCTGGCGCGGTTCCGCGCCAACGTCTTCACCGATCGCAAGGGCATGGGCGGCGTGTTCAGGGTGATTCCCTCCACGATTCTGTCTGCGGAGGCGCTGCACCTGTCGCCACACATCCTGCAGCTCTGCCAGCTCACCAAGGGCCTCGTACTGGTGACCGGACCGACGGGCTCGGGCAAGTCCACGACGCTGTGCGCGCTGGTGGACTACATCAACCGGCATCGGCAGGAGCACATCATCACGATCGAGGATCCGATCGAGTTCGTGCACCCCAACAAGTCCTGCCTGATCAACCAGCGCGAGGTGCGCACGCACACCGAGTCGTTCAAGAGCGCGCTGCGGGCGGCGCTGCGCGAGGACCCCGACATCGTGCTGGTGGGCGAACTGCGCGACCTGGAGACCATCGCCATCGCGATCGAGACCGCCGAGACCGGCCACCTGGTGTTCGGCACCCTGCACACGACGACGGCCGCCTCCACGGTCGATCGCGTGATCGATCAGTTCCCGGCCGACCGCCAGGCGCAGATCCGCGTCATGCTGTCCGAGTCGCTGCGCGGCGTCATCGCGCAGACGCTGTGCCGGAAGGTCGGCGGCGGGCGCGTCGCCGCCCTGGAGGTCCTGCTCGTCAACGCCGCCATCTCCAACCTGATTCGCGAAGGAAAGACGTTCCAGTTGCCGTCGATGATGCAGGTGGGCAAGGCCAACGGCATGGTGATGCTCAACGACGCGCTGTTCGAGCTCGTCAAGGCCCGAACCATCACCCGCGAGGAAGCGCTGCTCAAGAGCGTCGACAAGACTGGCATGGACACGATGCTCAAGCGTCTCGGCGTTGCGGCCTGACGGCCTTCGCGTCAACCACGTCTCAGCGCGACCGGACAAACGTCTCACCCGTCCATGTGAAGACGCATCCGATCGGCGCGGTCTGATCGACGACGGATCGCAGGCCGGCACGTCGCAGCGCGGGTTCAAGACCATTGCGGAACACGTAGGCGCCGCTCACGTTGTCCGTGGCTCCCACAAAAGCGACAGCCGCGCAGTCAGGAGCCCGGACCGCCATCGCGGCCGTGATGATGCGGTCACGCTCGGCGGCAGCTCGCCGCCACGTCCTCACGTGGCCGTGGGTGCTGATCGCCCATAGCGCCACGACTCCATAAAGCGCCCAGCGGAAGACACGTCCGGGCCTCGATCCCGCAAGTGACGAGACGCCCGAGAGCAACACCGCCCAACCGGCTGAGGGCAGATAGAGATAGCGGCTGCCTTCGAGCGTGTTCGACACAAAGAACAGCGAGTAGACCGGCGCAACGCTCAGGACGACCCACGCGACCCCGAGGGCGGCCACTCGCGCGGCAGTCCAGGTCGCACGACCTGTCAGGATGAGCCACGCGCCAAGCGCGACGACAGACGCCATCACGATGCCGACCAGCGCCGTGAGTCGCAGCTCGTCGGTCGTCCAGGGCACTGCGAGTGTGCCGAAGGCCGTGGCCAGGATCTCTTTCACCAGGTAGCGCGTCGGCGCGATCGCGAATGTCCCGCCCCCGGATTGGATGCGCCACACGCCGAACACAACCGCGGCCAACGCGCACGCAGCCAGCGTTCTGGCGACGACAGGCGTGGATCTGGTGCCACGCGCCCAGAGCGCGGCTGCTGCCAGCAGCGGCATCACGACCGCGGTTTCCTTTGAAAGCAGACCGATGACCAGGCAGCCGAGCAGCACGACGGGATGGCGAGCCTGCAGCGTCGCGAGCACGAACCCGAGCGATGCGGTCGCCATCAGCACATCCTGCAGCCCCGAGGCCCACACGACCGCTTCGGGAGAGGCCGGAAACAGCAGAAACAGCGCGGCTGCCAGGACTGACGGACTCGTGCCCAGTTGCAGCCGTCGAGCGATGCCGAAGAGCAACGACCCGTTGAAGAGGTGCAGCGCCACGTTGATGGCGTGAACGAGCACGGGGCTCCACGCAGGTCCGACGCCGTCGGCTGCCTGGAGCAGCCACACAGGCAGCACCCGCAGGAACTGAGATGTGCCATGGCGCCAGCCCGCGCCGAGATCGTGAAGCTCCAGGAGCACGAAGTCGTCGGAGAGAAACCCGACCGCGAGGGCGCGGCCATACGCGCCACACGCGAGCGCCATCACAAATGCCAGCCACCAGAAGCCAGGCGTCGCCCACGGCTGTGATTGCGAGTCAGGCGAAAGGGCGCTGGGCCGAAGGCAGCGCACCAGCCCGACGAGGAACGCGAAGGAGAACAGGAACCACGCGGTCTCGACGCGATGCGGCTTCCACCCCGGGTCCAGGAACGCGAAGACTGACAGCGCGAGCGTGTAGGCCGTGACGATCCCGAAGGCCGTCCATCCCAGGATGACAAGAAGGCGACGCATGAATGAGGGAGACGGTCAGAGGCTCCAGCCGCTGCGGAACTCGGGACGAATGAACGGGTCCGCCTCGGGACTGTTGACGGCGCGCATGCCCGCGCTGTCCCATTCAATTGCCTTGCCCGCCCGCAGCGCGAGATTGCCGACCAGCAGCGCTTCCGTGAGCACGGAGGCGTAGCCGAAGGGCGACAGGGCCTTCCCCACCCCAAGGCAGGCCTCCACCCACTCCTGATGGTGGCTGGCCGTGCGCGGCAGCGTGGCCGGGGGCGGCGTGAATCCCACGAACTGCTTGCGTGGGAGCAGGACGAACATGTCGTTCTCGGTCTCACCACCGTGCCAGGTACGAGTGAAGAGCGTGCCCTTGGTGCCGATGACGAGCGAGCCGCCGTCCTTGCCGATGAGTGGCTCGCCCATGAACAGCTCCTCGGGCGGCAGCTTGCCGCCGTCGTACCACGTCATCCTGATGGCAGGCTTGCCCTTCTGCGCGGCGAACTGCAGCTCGAGGATGCTCCACAGTGGCGCCGTGTCCTTCGTTCTCGCGTCAGTGAGGGATGGCGAACAGTCCTTCACGACCACCGAGGTCGGCGTTCCGAGTTCGAGCGCCCAGAACGCGGTATCCAGGTTGTGGATGCCCATGTCGCCGATGGCGCCGGTGCCGAAGTCCCAGAAGCCACGCCACTTGAACGGCACGTAGGCAGGGTTGTACGGGCGGTTCGGTGCCGGGCCAAGCCATACGTCCCACTCGAGGCCGGCAGGGACTGGCGGCGTATCGACGGGACGCGTCACTCCCTGGGGCCACCAGCCGGCGGGACGGTCGGTCCACACGTGAAGCTCGGTGACGTCGCCGATGACGCCGGCGCGCAGCGTTTCCACGGCCCGACGCGTGCCCTCGTAGGCATGGCCCTGCGTGCCCATCTGCGTGACCACACCCTGTTGGGCGGCAACGCGTGCCATCTCGCGTGCCTCCCAGATGCTGTGCGCCAGCGGCTTCTCGCAGTACACATGTTTGCCCCGCTGCATCGCGGCAATCGAGATGGCGGCGTGGTTGTGATCCGGCGTGGAGACGACCACGGCATCGACTCCCGTCTCGCGATCGAGCAGCCGCCTCCAGTCGGAGTACTGCGCGGCGTTCGGATACTGCGTGAACGCGTCGTGTGCCTGCCTGGCGTCGCAGTCGCAGAGCGCGACGATGTTGATATCGCCGGTCGCAGCGAGAGCGCTGAGGTTGTCCGCACCGCGCCCGCCAGCGCCGATGACGGCAAGGTTGAGTTTGGGTCGCGAAGGCGCCCGGCCGCCGGTGGCGACCGGAATCGCGGCCCCTGTCCCGCAGGCGGCAAGGCCGCCGGCCATGGCGGCTGCACCCGCCAGAAACGAGCGGCGCGTGAGGGGACCGTCGGCGACGTGCGAGCGCTTCATGTGGACACCTCGTGACCGGGAGAAGGATGGAGCAACAGGATGATACGCCCGACACGATCGGAAACGCGCGCGCATCGGTCGCATGCATGACAGAATGTTTGCGCGCCGACATGCCGCGTCAGCCCGTCGTCCACGTCGAAGCCATCCGGAAGACCTACGGCAAGACGGTCGCGGTGGACGAGATCTCCTTTGACGTCCACGAGGGCGAGATCTTCGGCCTCATCGGTCCAAACGGCGCCGGCAAGACCACGACGATGGAGTGCGTCGAGGGCCTGCGCAGGCCCGAACGAGGCGCCATCTCGGTGCTGGGGCTGGATCCGATTCGCGACGCCTACGCTCTGCAGAACCGCATCGGCGTGCAGCTTCAGGAGGCGCAACTCCAGAAGCGCGTCAAGGTGCGGGAAGCCGTCGGCCTCTGGGCGTCGCTGTACACGAAGCCCGTCGACGGGACCCGCCTGCTTGAGCAGCTCGGCTTGAGCGAGAAGCGCGACGCCTGGTTCATGACCTTGTCGGGCGGCCAGAAGCAGCGGCTGTTCATCGCGCTGGCGCTCATCAACGACCCCGAGGTGGTGTTTCTCGACGAGCTGACCACCGGGCTCGATCCGCAGGCGCGGCGTGCGATCTGGGACCTCGTCCGTGGCATCCGCGCACGCGACAAGACGGTGTTCTTGACGACGCACCTGATGGAAGAGGCCGAGCGGCTCTGCGATCGAGTCGCGATCATCGACCACGGCCGGATGGTCGACATCGGCACCCCTGCCGAGCTCGTGCTGCGGCACTGCCCCGAACGAACAGTGTTCGTGACCTCTGATGACCCGGCGGCCGAAGAGCGTTTTCGCGCCATCCCAGGCGTCGCATTGGTGAGCAGCGACGGCCCCCGGTACACGATTCGCGGGTCCGGCGCCGATCTGGTCACACGGGTGATCGGCTGCCTCGCCGAACATCGCATGGGCGTCGTCGACTTCCGCACCGAGGTGCCGACCCTCGAGGACGTGTTTCTCAAGCTGACCGGCCACTCGATTCGCGACTGAAGGCTGCCCCTATGCTGCGCGGACTGTGGCAACTGACCTGGCTCGAGATCAAGATCTTCGTGCGCGAGCCCATGGGCGTGATCGGGACGGTCGCCGTCCCTGTCGTGTTCTTCGTCGTGCTGGGCAGGATGTTCGGCGGACGGCTGGGGACGCCCGTGGCCGATGCCCCGCGGGTGGTGACCGTGGACCTGCCGATCCTGGCGTCCATACTCATCTCGCTCAGCGCCGTGGTGTCGCTGGTCACCATCGTCTCCATCTACCGCGAGGGAGGCATCCTCAAGCGCCTTCGGGCTACGCCGCTTCGGCCCTACACCATCCTGACCGCGCACGTGATCGTCAAGCTGCTGTTGACGGCCGTCACACTTGGCGCGACCGTGCTGATAGGCCGGCGCTACTATCCGATTGACGGCGACGTCCCGTTGGCGGCGTTCGCGCTGGCGCTCCTGTTCAGCACGGTGAGCATCCTGTCGATCGGATTCCTGATTGCCAGTCTGGTCCCGACCGCTCGCTTCGCGCAGCCGATCGGCTCCGCCATCCTGTATCCGATGCTCGGGCTGTCGGGACTGTTCATGCCGCTCGACACGCTGCCGCCCGTGCTGCAGACAGAGGGGCGCATGCTGCCGCTGACCTACGCGGTGTCGCTGCTCAGAGGCATCTGGCACGGCGAGGGATGGCTGGCACACGCGGGTGACGCGGCGGTGCTGGCGCTGGTGTTCCTGCTGTGCACTGCCCTGTCGGCAAAGGTGTTTCGTTGGGAGTAGCAGCGCTACAATGTCACGCGCGCACGGTGCAAACGAGACGAGTTCCGGCGCATTGAAGGACAAGGAGTAAGCGATGAGCGGAGTACGGGTGCTGGTGGGCACTCGCAAGGGCGGTTTCATCCTGACCTCGGATGCCAGGCGCGCGAGGTGGGAGGTCAGCGGTCCTCACTTCGGGGGCTGGGAGATCTACCACATGAAGGGATCGCCGGCCGACCCGAATCGGCTGTACGCATCGCAGTCCTCCGGCTGGTTCGGGCAGCTGATGCAGCGCTCCAACGACGGCGGCAAGACGTGGGAGCCAGTTGGAAACAAGTTCGTGTACGACGGCGTCGCGGGCACGCACCAGTGGTACGACGGCACGCCGCACCCGTGGGAGTTCAAGCGCGTCTGGCACCTCGAGCCGTCGCCGACCGACGCCGACACGGTCTACGCGGGTGTCGAAGACGCGGCGCTCTTCCGCACGACCGACGCCGGGCAGACGTGGCACGAACTGCCCGGGCTTCGCCGACACGGGTCGGGATCGGCGTGGTCGCCAGGCGCCGGTGGGCTGTGCCTGCACACGATCGTCCTGGACCCGACCAACACCGACCGGATCGTCGTCGCCATCTCGGCCGCCGGCGCGTTCCGGACAGACGACGGCGGCGAGAACTGGCGGCCCATCAACCACGGACTGCGCTCCGAGGGCATCCCGAACCCGACGGCCGAGGTCGGCCACTGCGTGCACCGCATCGCCAGGCACCCCTCGCGTCCCGGCGTGCTCTTCATGCAGAAGCACTGGGACGTCATGCGCAGCGACGACGGCGGCGACTCGTGGCGTGAGGTCAGCGGGAACCTGCCGACCGACTTCGGCTTCGTCATCGACGTGCACGCGCACGAGCCGCAGACCATCTACGTCGTGCCTATCAAGAGCGACTCGGAACACTATCCGCCCGACGGCAAGCTTCGCGTGTATCGCAGCAGAACGGGCGGGCAGGAATGGGAGGCGCTCACCAACGGTCTGCCGCAGCGCGATTGCTACGTGAATGTGCTGCGCGACGCGATGTCGGTCGACTCGCTCGATCCGTGCGGGGTGTACTTCGGCACGACGGGCGGGCAGGTCTATGGGTCGGCTGATGCCGGCGACAACTGGACGCCCATCGTCCGCGATCTTCCGGCCGTCATCTCGGTCGAGGTGCAGACTGTGCCGCCGTCGCTCGCGGGGGTGTGATGGCCGCGAGCTTTGGCGAGCCGCGCCGTAGTTTTAGCGGAGGCGGGATTCGCGTAGTGCTTCCGGCGCATCTGCGGACCCTGGCGAAGGTCGGTGACGAGGTGTCGGTCCACGTCGAGCGTCAGGTGACGCTGGGCTCGGTTCTCGACGCACTCGAGGCGCGCTATCCCGTGTTGCAAGGGACGATCCGCGACCACATCACGCTTCGGCGGCGGCCGTACGTGCGTTTCTACGCCTGCGAGGAGGATCTGTCCCACGAGCCGCCAGATACTCCCCTCCCCGAGGCCGTCGTGACGGGGGCCGAGCCGTTCCTGGTCGTGGGCGCGATGGCTGGCGGCTAGCGGCCCGTCTGGACCAGCGGCATCAGATGCGGTTGAAGACCTCGATGGCTTTCTGCAAGGAGCGGTGCTGCTTGATGAAGGGCACCATCTTCGTCTCCCGCTCGTCGATCTCGCGTGCGCGTCTGAGCACGTCGGCCGCGCGGTCCTTCGGCACGATCACCACGCCGTCTTCGCCCGCCACGACGATGTCGCCGGGTGAAACGACCACCCCGCCGCACTCGACGGGAACCTGCTTGGCGATGCTGGCGTAGCGTCCGACGGCGGTGGCCGGTGACACGGCCCTGGCGAACACCGGCAGGCCGAGCGCGCGCAGTTCCGCGATATCCCGCACCGCGCCGTCGAGCACCATTCCGGCCATGCCGCGGGATTTTGCCGACGTGCCCATCAGGCCGCCGATGGCGGCCACGTCCAGCGTGCCTTCCATCACGATCACGCCCACATCCCCGGGATTGGCCGCGTCGATCATCTCGACAGAGTGCTTGACGGCCAGCGCCGGCGTCGCCTGCTCCGGCGTCGCCGGTTTGACCAGCGCCGTGGCCGCGCGGCCGACGAACGTGCCGGCCACGTAGGGACGCATGTCGTGCGACAGGTACCCGCGGCGACCGACGATCTGGTCCACGGCGTCCGACACCGAGGCGACGGTGGACGTCCGAAAGCCATCGACCAGCGGGTCGGCCGGCGCGGCGGCAACCGGCGCCGGCGCCGCCGCCTGCCGAACGGACACGTACGATGTCGTGACCACCGCCATGGCCAGCGCCATCCCGAGCCGCCTGCGTATCAGTCCTGGTCCGCTCATTGCCGTGTCCCTCCTGCTGCTTCGAACCAGGGCGTGTTTGGCACCTGCGCCTTGCGCGCCGCCACTTCGTCCATCTCGACACCGAGGCCGGGCCGATCCGTCAGCGTCACGAACCCTTTCTCGATGATCTCACCTTCGCGCACGAAGCTGCGCCATAGCTCCAGCCTCTGAATCCAGTGCCATTCGAGCACGAGGAAGTTTGGCACCGCGGCGCACATGTGACAGGAGGCCATCGTGCCGATCGGCGACACGACACAGTGCGGGGCAACCGGCACGTAGTGAGTGTGCGCCATGTCGGCGATCTTGCGTCCCTCGAGCAGGCCGCCGCACTTCTGCAGGTCCGGCATGATGATGTCGGCGGCGCGCTTCTCGAGCACCTCGCGGAAGCCGTGCCGCAGGAACAGGTTCTCGCCACAGCAGATGGGCGTGGACGTGGACTCGCGGATGTCGCGCATGGCATTCACGTTTTCCGCAGGCACGGGCTCTTCGAGAAACAACAGCTTGAACGGCTCCGCTTCCTTCGCCACGCGCTTGCCCGTGGTCATGTCGTAGCGGCCATGCATGTCCACGGCGAGATCCACGCGCTTGTCGAAGGCCTGGCGCACGAAGGCGATCTTGCGCATCATGTGGTCGATCTCGGCGTTGCTGGCCGTCCAGTTCATGCGATCCCAGCGCATCGGGTCGGCGGCTTCGTCGATGTCGATCTTGACTGCCGTGAACCCCATGTCGCGGATCTGCTGAAGCTTGGCGGCGGCCTGCGGATCGTCGGGATCTTCAGTCTGCGAATCGCAGTAGATCCGAATCCTGTCGCGCATCTTTCCGCCCAGTAACTGGTAGACGGGAAGCCCGAGGGCCTTGCCTGCCAGGTCCCACAGCGCGATCTCGATCGCGGAAAGTGCGGCCACGTACTGGCCGGCCTGGGCGCCGGCAAAGATGCCCGCCGTGCGGATCCGCTCGAACAGGAAGTCCACGTTGAGCGGGTCCTGACCGACGAGGAACTGGGCGAACTGACGCACGAGCGGAACCCCGCCGCGCACCGCATCGGTGCCTTCCCCGTGTCCCACAAGTCCCTGGTCGGTGTGGATCCGGACGTGCAACTGGTAGCCGTGGGCCTGGACCTCCGCGGTGCGGACGTCCGTGATCTTGAGCGTGGGCCGACGATAGGGCGACGAGGACGCCTGGACAGCGTGCGCCAGCGACGGCAGGCCCAAGACGCCGACAGCAGCAGGGACGACACCACGAAACAGGTCACGGCGCGACACACGGGACATACGGGCTCCTTTGGATGTGCTACCTGCCGCCGCGCGGCTGCGTCAGCGCCGCCTGCAACATGGCGCGCGCGTAGCCGACGTTGTAGATCTCGCCGGCAACGCCGCCGCCGCCCGGGTACTGGTTGGGGATTGGCCCGCGCTCGCGATCCACGTCGATCGCGCGCGGATGCTCCGGGTAGAGCCCGCGCGGATACTTCTGCCGCACCAGTTCGCGCATCACCGCGAACAGGTCGACCTGCCCCTCGTCGAGGAACACCTCGGTGTAGTCGATCGACGGCGTGCGCACGATGACGTTGCGGAAGTGCACGTGGTTGATGCGATCCCGCTCGCCGAGATACCGGCACACCGCCACCGGATCTTCACCCATCTCACGTGTGACGCCGCAGTCAAACGTCAGGCCGTTGAAGGGGCTCTTGACCAGGTCGAGGTATTCCTTCCAATGCGCGACGGTGGCCATCAACTGCTCGGAGCCGCGGCTGAGCGGCACCGGCGGGTCGCTCGGGTGTAACGCCAGCCGCACGCCGGCCCTCTCGGCCTCTGGGACAATGGACTTGAGGAAGTGTTCGGCACGCGTCAGCTGCTGCGCGCGCGTATGCGTGCCGACTTCGTCTTTGGGCGGCAGGGACTTCGACAGCTCGTAGTCGTACGCCGTGTAGCCCGCGCCGGCGCGGCCGATCTCTTCCTTGTAGCCCTCGATGAGGCGGTGCGCGTAGAAGTTGTACTCGACGACCTTCAAGCCCACACGCCCGGCCGCACGAATCGACGCGATGACGTGGCCGATTTGCTCATCCGCCCCCGGCCGTCCCCAGATCACGTCGTTGAAGCCGGAGATCATCATGTTGCAGATGGTGAGCCCGGCCGCCTTGAAGCGCTCCGTGCGACTGCGCAGCTCGGCCTCGTCCCACGGGATCCTCGGGCCGCCCATCAGCACGGAGTTCACACCGATCTGTTTCAGGCGCCGCATGCCGGCGTCGTCCATGCTGGCGCCCGCGCCGAGGCAGATCTTCGGCGTGTCCGCCCCTTCGGTCGGCATCCGGTCGAAGGCAGGCTGCTCCGCGCCAGCGGCAATTGCGGGCATGGACGGCAGGAGCACCGCGCCGCCCATCAGTTGAAGCCACTGTCGTCGTGGAAGGGGAATGGCGGATGACATATCGCGGTCATGCTACACCGAAGGCCCGCCCTGTCCGTGCGGTTGGTCGGTCCCTATTTCGGCCTGGCTCGCGGGCCATCAGCCGGGCCGGTCGGCACGATCACTTCGAAGTCCGACCCCTTCACGCGCGCAAGCGACTCGAGCCCTTCCAGGCGGCGATCGGGTGCGATGGACATCAGCCAGTCGCTGCCGTTGTCCGCGACGATCATGCCGTAGCGCTTCAGGCCCTCGAGCACGGCCCGTGCATGCGGTGGAAAGCTGGACGTGTCGAAGTCCTTCCGCAGGCGCAGCCGCTCGCCCATGCGCGGCAGATTCGAGTCGGTCAGCGCGCTGGCAAAGTGAGTCGCCGGGTAGACGTAGTCGCGCCTGGTCCGGCGTACGGTCACGCGCATGGCGTGGCGCACCAGGCCGCGCGCCACCTCGTCGTAGCGCACGATGGCCGGGAACACGGGCAGGCCGGCGGCATCCGAAGACGTCCAGCGCTCGGGCCGCAGGCGGTTCGAGCTCAGATCGAAGGTCGAGGCCTGCGAGGCTTCCCACCCCGTGTCGGTGAGCCGCGCCTGCCAGAACTCGTGGAGGCGATTGTTGCCTGGGTCCACGACGATGAGGTGCCGGTCGCCGGTGCCCTCGCGCTGGAACTGTTCCAGCGTCACACCGGGGCTGGGCAGCGCACCGCGGTCCTCGTTGCGCGACAGCGGCCAGTTCTCGATGGGCGCGTTCGAGGGAATCGGAAACGGGCCCGAATCCGATTCAGCTGGATACATCGTCACGCGCACCGGCACGCGAGGCTGGTCGTCCGGCACGAGCACGAAGTTCATGTCGAGGTTGTACCCCAGCGGCTTGTCGGCGCCGATCCTGGCGACAATCGCGGCCGAATCTGGATGCACCGGCCGATCCCAGATGTCTTCGTTCCACGGGTTGTCGGAGGGAAAGATCTGCATCCTGCTCAGAATGCGATCGGCCTCTGGCGTGTCAAACAGCACGGGCGCGCTCACCGGCGGACCCTGCGAGGTCTTCGCCTGTGCCGCGGCGATGGCGCGACCCAGCCTCAGCCGCGCCGCTTCGTACGGATCGCCGGTCTCTGGAAAGGACACACGGTCGGTCGCGTCGGAGAAGACGCGCGGGACGATCGCCGACAGCGTCTCGGCGACCAGGCCGTCGAGGCCCAGCCGGCGGGCCAGCGTCAGATACTGATGGTCCTGCAGGCCGCGCCGGAGATTGGCCAACTGCACCGTCGCGATGGGCCCGGGCACGCCGCGATCCTGATCGGGATGCAAGCGCTCCTCGCCCGGATAGAGGAGCACGCCGTCGCCGTGGATGTAGCCCTGGTCGTCAATCGGCTTGTTCGGCTGCTTGCGGTTGTCGAACGTGATGCTGTCGGCCCAGACGTTCTGATCGCGGTCGCCGACTTTCTGCGCGTTGTGCCGCCAGTGGACGGCGTGCCAGTAGAAGTACACGCGCACGTCGTGCTTGAAGGCGGCCCAGATGGTCGCGCGCGCATCCGTGGCGGGCGCGTCGATGGTGATGGCGCCGCCGGCCGGGCGGCCGCCGTTGTAGAACCAGTACTGGCGCCCGCGGGCCCGTTCGCTCGTGACGCGATCGAGGCGAAAGCCTTTCGGCCCGGAATCCCAGATGTCGATGGCGGCGTCGATCCCTTCGGCATAGGCGCTCGTCACGAGGATCGGCAGCGTCCGGCCCGGACCCGGGTTCGAGTGGATGTTGTCGGCCAGCGCCAGGATCCGCGGGTACTCCGAGGCGCCGGGCTCGTCAGGCATGTAGAGGAACGTGATGGCTCGCGGCAGCTTGTCGCGCAGAAACGTCATCCAGGCGTCGCTGCGGGCCCACGCTGTGGCGCGGTCATCGAACTCGCGCCCCGGCCCATAGAAGCTGCGCGGCGCCAGCACGTTGCCCACGCCGGCGCCGGGTCCGTCGTACCCGTTGGCCGCAGTGAAATCCGCACCCGAGAATCGGCCCCACACGGCGGGCAGCGTCTTCTCGTCGTAGGCGTTGACCAGCTCCACGCGGTGACGATGAGCAAGACGATGGTAGGCGGGGTCGAGGTTGCGGCCGTGATAGCGCTCCGGCTGATCCCTTGAATAGTACAGCATCGCGTGCATGCTGTTCTCGTCAGGCAGCGTGAAGTCGAGCACCTCGAGCTCGACGGGCAGCGAGTACGTCGCGCCATCCGCCGCGACCTCGAGGGTCCCCCGATACAGCCCGGGCGCACGCTGCCGCTGGACGTACACTTCGATCCAGATCGCCTGGTTCTCATCGGCCCGCACGGCGACCGGCAGTCCGCCACGCCCGGCGGCATTCTCTGGTACGAGCTGCACCGGCTTCCACCCGGTGGGATCCGCCGGGGCTGCAGGCGACGCGCGGTCGAAGACCCACGAGGCGTGTGAGGGCGTTGTCACCTGCATGTAGTTGACCGCGAAGATCTGAATCGAGCGGCCGACCGTGTCGGTGGGATCGGCGGCCGGAGGTCGATACGTGATGCGGTCGGTTGCGGAGGCGAGTTCGGGCAGGCGCAGCGAGAGCGCGCCAACACCGCGCGCGTCGGCTTCGACGATCACCTGGACCGCCAGGACCTCGTTGCGCGCACCCGTCAGGCGCACGACGCGGCCGTCCCACGCCGAGTTGCCCGCCCTTGCCGGATGATCCCGGCTGTCGCGCTCGATCTTCTCGCCGTCGTTCACGGCCCAGACCCGGCGGATGCCGGCACGAGCGTCGGCGGCGAATGCCGCCGTCACAAGCGCGATCGTCATGCAGACCCTTGTCATCGATCAGACCTCGAATCATCGGCGCGGTGTCGGCCCCGCGCGACGACGGCGTCGTGCAGCGCCGCACGCGCCAGCGCGTGTGACAGATCGCGATCCGGAAACAGAAACACCTGGCGCAGGGACTGGCGCGACTCGACGTCACGTCCCAGGGCCCGCAGCAACAGGCCACGTGCGCATTCCAGCAGGCCGGGGTTGCCGGCCGTGCCCGTGCTCAGCGCGCGAGAGGCATCGGCCAACGCGCGTCGCAGCCGCGTGCGGTCTGCCGGCCCTGGCATGCCGAGGTGGCGCGCGGCGGCGTAGGCCATGGCCACAGTGACCGGGCCACCCCGAGCCGCCAGACCGGCGATCCGCTTCGAACGGGCACGCGCCTGCGCGCGACGGCCGCACGTCCACTCGACGGCGGAGGCCTGCTGCGCCAGCACCGGCTGGTCGAGCAGGTCGCCCAGGCCGCCCGTGGTGAATTCCAGACCCTGTTGCTCGGCCGCCAACGAGTCGAGGAGGCCAAGCGCTTGGTCGCATCGGCCCAGTTCAGAGGCGACCTGCGCGGAGATGAGGCGCGTCTGCGCGTACGCCGACCGCACGCTGGTGCCTCCCTCCTCGCGTGGGAAGAAGCGGTCGTGGAACACGCCCTCGGCCGCCTGGGGCTCGCCGGCCTCGGCCAGGGCCCACGCCAGTTTGAACGCCAGCGCGCCTGGCATGTCGGCAGGGGCCTGAAAGCGTCTCAACGCCGCCACGCGGTCGCGCGCCGAGGCGCCGAGCGCGCTCAGCACCTGGTCCAGAGCGAGATAGATCTCGACGTTCTCGCGGTCGGCGCTGAGCCCTTCCTCAAGTACAGCACGGGCCCCGGTGAGGTCAGCTCGGCCGTGCACGAGCGCCAGGCCGAGGCTGCGGTGCAAGGTCGGGATCGCCGGCTGCGCCGGTCGCGCCGGTTGCCACGCCTCGATCGCGCGCTGGGTCTGCCCACCCGACAGATACAGCGCCCCGAGGAAGTACCGAGCGTGCGCGAGGCCCGGGCTGGTCCGCAGCGCCGCGTGCAGCACCGCGTATGAGGACCGGCGCGCCGGAAAGACATAGGCCGTCGGCAGCGCCTCGGCCAGACGGTAATCCTCCATCCCGCTGTGACCCGTCTGCTCACGCGCGTAGCCGCGATAGTACGCAACCAGTGGAGACTCGCCCGGCGCCACGGCGCCGACCTCGCGCATGGGTGCACCCACCGGCGGATACGACCGCCCAAGCAGCGCGAGCGCGTCGGCGAATCCACCGATGGCCAGGTAGTGGTCCACCAGATCGAGGACGCGGTTGGCGTCGGCGCCCAGGTGGGTCCACAACTCCTCGTCCTGCTCTCCCAGCAGCGTGGCCTCGTAGCGCAGCAGACTGCTGGCGGGATCCACGCGGAGCCAGTACAGAGCCCGCAGACGAGCCTCTGCCTGCCGGCCGAGACGACGAAGCAGCGAGACCTCGAGCGCCCCGGCCAGCGACACGCGCGGCGCATCATCGGCCAGGGTCTGCACCAGCTGCAACGCGGCCTCGAGCTGGTCTTCGCGTGCGGCGAGTCGTACGCGCTGCACGAGCGCCTGCGTGCGTGTCGCGCGAAAGCGCTGCGCGGCCTCCAGGTGCTCGCGTCCCTCTCCCGCTCGTCCGGCCGCCGCCAGGGCGACGCCCAGGTAGTAACGCAGCTCGGCGTCGGTCGTGTTGGCAGCGTAGGCGGCGCTGAGCCAGGTCGTGACGGAGTCGTCGCCCGATTCAACCCATCCCAGCGCAAGGCCGAGGCGCCCTGCGGCCTTGAGCAAGAGTGCGCTGGCCGGATACCGCGCGACGCCGTCACGATACGCCGTCAGCGCGGCAAGGCGGCGCCCTTCGAGCTCATCGATCATTCCGCGCTCGCCGATCGTGGAGGCCGAGGGCGCGACCTCGTCTGCGGCGGGCGGCTCGAGTGGCGGACCCAGGCGAACCTTCGACGCCGGTGTGCGATCGAAGACGCCTTCGGTGTGTGTGAGGACGATCGTGCCGGAGTCGTCGGTAAGCTCGAAGGTCACCGGTGCTCCGACGGGCACATCTCGGAGGTCTTGCCGCCAGACCGCGTTGGGCGTCAGCGCTACTCGCAGGTCAATTGCGGTAGTCGAGCCATGCCGGACGACAATCCGGGCACCGGGCAGGTCGCGCGTGACGTCGAGCGCCAGGCGCACGCCAGTCGCTGCCGTGCGCGTCATTGCGAGGACAGCGCCTTCCGAGGCCCGCGTGATGCCACCCAGGTCGCGCACCGGCAGCCAGTACTCGGAGAACCGCACGGCCTCTTGCGGCTCGAGGAAGGCGTAGGTCTCCTGGTTGCGAAACAGCCCGGCCTGCAACTCGACGTACGCGCTGTCGTTGTCGGACAATGCCTCGCGCCAGGCCATCCCGTTGCGATCCGCCCCCCAGGACCAGACCTTGTGGACTGGCAGGTCCGCAGGCGAGGTCACGTGGACCGTGCCGCTTGCCGTCTTCGGGTGATACACGCCGACGAAGCCTTCGCGTGTGGCGTAGGTGAACAGCGACACCGGGCCGGCCGTCTGGTTGCGGATCACGCTGAGGTCCCGGCCTTCGGGGTCGATGGGCCACGGCGCGATCCGCGTGAAGCCGTGGGTGCTCATCACCTCTGTGGGATAGACCAGCTGCGAGTCGTCCCACACCTGCACCGCGGCGTTGCTCCACCAGTAGTAGCGATGCCGCACGTCGCCCGGGTTAGACAGCTCGACGTGTTGCTCGAGCACCGTCCGCCCAGGCGCCAGGCGCAGCTCCACCCGCCACTGCCCGCCGTACACCTGATCGGTGTTCCCCACCCAAATCGAGCCGCTGCCGTCGGGGTGCTGTTGGGTCGCAAAGTCCACGGGCGACATCGACACCCAGTTGTGCGAGACCGGAAAGTTGAACTCCACTCCGAAGGCCGACCACGCGCCGCGATAGCCAATCAGCGCTTTCTTGATCGATGGATTCGCGTAGAACATCTCCCGCGAGGTGCGCTTGTCCAGACAGCGGTAGATGCGGCCGCCCAGATCGGGCAGTACCGTCAGCCGCAGGTACTCGTTCTCCAGGTGCAGACTCCGCCAGACGACGTCGACTCGCCGGTTCGTCAGTCGGTCGCGGATGGTGTACGGGTAGTTGAATCGACCCCACGAGAACAGGTCGAAGGGCGGATTGGGATTGGGCGGCCCCTCTTCGTACGTGGGAATCGTGACGGTGCCGCGCCACACACGCACAGCGGTGTCGCGCGGCGCGGCAACCAGCGCCACCGCCCACGTCAACAGCGCCGCTAGAACAACGCGTCTCATGCGATCCAATGCACACGCTCACTCGACGGTCGCGGGGCTGAAGCTCCGCCGCCCCAAACACGTGGAGCGTGGCCCGCCGACCCCGCGCCCGTCAAGTCGCCGATGCGCGCACGTCGTCCACGCGATAGAGTGAAGGCGCTCACGGGAGCAACGATGGGACGCTGGCTTCGGTGTGTGACGCTGATCATTGCCGTGGCCCTGGTGCCGGGCGTTTTGGCGGCACGAGGGGCTCAAAGGCGGCCGGTCGAGTCGGTGCATCGCGTGATCACCGACAGGGCGGCGGACGCCGCCATGTTGAGGATCTTGCGCGAGCGCGATGTCGAGGTTCTGCTGGTCTGAAGGCCAGCTGAAGGTGGAGGCGACTGAGTGTCTGGATGCCGTCCGTGGTGGCTTCTCTGGATGGCGCTGGTTGGCGCGTTGTCGAGCGCGCCAGCACAGGCGCAGACCATCGAAGTGGCCGGCGGATCGGGTCTGGCGAGCGGCAGCAGTAGCGGCACGTTCGACTCGCGATATGCGCCCTCGTTCCCCTTCGTCGAGCACACCGGTCTGGCCACGCAGCAGCTCGTGGTGCAGCGCGATGGCGCGCCGCTGATGTGGGCCTCGCTCACGTGGTTCCCTGGAGCGCACGTGGGACTCGAAAGCCGGGTCGACTACCGGCGCACCGGGTTGCACGGCGCCAACGGTCCCTACACCGTCTTGCTGACCTACAGCGCCCGCCAGCCGCCCGACTTCGTTGCCCGGCAGTATTCCTCCGACAGCAGCGCCGACTGGCCCGACACGGCTGGCCACGTCGGACAGCTGACCGCAACAGCGGCCATGGTGCTGCGTATAGGCCCGCCCACTCGCACGACACTACGGTTGATGGCGGGCGGCGGCCTGACAAGCGTCCGTGGGCGATTCGAGCCCGTGGGTTATTCCACGTTCAGCCTCGGTGGGCACAGCGTGCTCTTCCCCGACGAGCACCGAGTCTCGATGCGTGTGGGTTCCGCGACGACGATCGGCGTCACGACCGGCGCCGAGCTCCACGTCCCGATGGGCGGGCACGCAGCCGTGGTCGTCGGATGGCGGCTGTTGGTTCCGCGCCAGATGCAGCTGGCCGTGACGGCCGATGGCCTCGCCGCGTCCGACCAGGGCATCAACCAGTTGCAGTGGGACGACGTGCAGCGCACACTGGCGCCCTCGCCGATACGATGGCGGCCGGTGACGTCGGACGTGGCGGCGGGCGTCGCGGTGCGGTTCTGAGCCCGCGTGGATCGCCGTCGGGGTCAACGGCATAGAATGACTCGCATGCGGCCCCCCCACGTCTCACGACGCCAATTCCTGCACGGCATCGGGGGCGCCACGGCTCTCGCGGCCGGTCCTCATGGCCTGGCCTCGGCCGGCCAGGCCGCGCCGCTCCCGCCCGCCGGCTCTCTGACCGACGTCGGCGGCATGCGCGTGGGGCACTTCACCGACCCGCGCCGTCCCACAGGCTGCACCGCCATTCTGTTCGACCAGCCGGCGACGGCGGGCGCTGACTACGACGGCTCCGCGCCAGGTGAATCGCTCGGCGTGTTGCTGCAGCCGGTGAGCCCGCTCGATCAGATTCACGGCATCTTCCTCACTGGCGGGGGCCCGATGGCCCTGGGCGCGACGGCCGGCGTGGTGCGCTTCCTCGAGGAGCGGCACGTCGGCTACGACTGGGGTGTGCCCAACGTGCGCGTGCCCATCGTCGTCGGCGCGGTCATCGACGACCTCTCGATCGGCGACGGCCGCATCCGCGTGGGGCCTGACGAAGCGTACCGGGCGTGCGAGTCGGCGTCGGCCGCCGCTGTCGCCGAGGGGAGCGTCGGCGCAGGGGCAGGCGCCACGGTCGGCAAGATGTTCGTGGGCCGCGGCATGCGGGGCATGAAGGGCGGCGTCGGCACTGCGTCGATACGGCTGGGTGATGTCGTGATCTCGGCGCTGGTCGTCCTCAACGCCGCCGGCGACATCGTCGACTGGCGTCAAGGGTCGATCGTGGCCGGAGCGCGGACGACGGATGGCGGGGGGTTCGCGCACTCCGTCGACGTGCTGCGTCGCGATCTGGAAACTCGGGGCGCCGAGCGGGCGCCGTTGGCCGACCAGCCTCTGCGTGCCACGACGCTGGCCGTGGTCGCCACCAATGTCGCGCTCACCAAGACGCAACTGACCAAGCTCGCGATGATGGCGAACACCGGCGCCGCGCGGGCCATCAACCCGTACCACACGCAAGGCGACGGCGACCAGGTGCTGGCCGTCTCGACTGGCCTGTCAAAGGCAGATGTGTCCCTCACCGCACTCGGCGCGATTGCCGCCGAGGTCGTCGCCGACGCCATCGTCCGCGCTGCCAGGATGGCCACCAGCGTGCCGGGGTGGACAGCGGTCAGGGATTTGTAATCTCGCGCGGAGGCCGCGCCCCGGGAACACAGTCATGATTGCTCACCGACGGCAGTTCCTTGAATCCGCTGCGGCTGCCGGGGTTGCAGCGTTTGCGGGCCTGCGCCCGCTGCAGGCCGCCGATGCCGACATCGACATCAATCCGTCGCAGCCCGGGCCGCTGATCAACCCGCACATCTACGGCCATTTCATCGAGCACCTCGGCGGCGTCATCTATGACGGCATCTGGGTTGGTCGCGATTCGAAGATCCCCAACATCGACGGCATCCGCACACAGTTCGTGGACGACATGAAGCGCATCGGCGCCCCGAATCTTCGCTGGCCGGGGGGCTGTTTCGCCGACGGCTACCACTGGCGCGACGGTATTGGCGCGAGCGGCAAGCGTCCGCGCACCTATAACTACTGGGAAACCCGCATGCCTCAGGGACTGCACGCGGTGGAGAGCAACCAGTTCGGCATTCATGAGTTCATGCGCTTGTGCCGGCTCGTCGGCGCCGAGGCGTATCTGGCGGCGAATGTCGGCTCGGGAACTCCGCAGGAGTTCCACGATTGGGTGTCGTACAGCAACGCTCCAGCCGGAACGCTATCGCTCGCCGACGAGCGCGCCACCAACGGCGACAAGGAACCGTTCAACGTCAAATACTGGGGCGTGGGCAACGAGTCGTGGGGTTGCGGCGGCAACATGAGCGGCGGCGAATACGCCACCGAGTACCGCAAGTACATCGCGCAGTTTCCCGTGTACCAGCGCCCATTCTTCGTGGCGACAGGGCCGCGCGGGCACTCTGCCGATGGCGATGTCGGCTGGACCGAGGGCTTCTTCGGCGGACTGCAGAACGTGCGCGGACTCGGCGTCAGGGTGGACGGCTTTGCCTTGCACTACTACACCGACTTCCGTCAGTCAGCCGAAGACGGCGCGACGTTTGACGCGAAGGGTTGGTACGCCGTCCTGCACAAGGGCGTTCACATCGAGAACGTGATCAACGACCACTGGGGCATCATGAGCAAGTACGATCCCCAGCAACGCACCAAGTTCGTCATCGATGAGTGGGGCAACTGGTACCGCGGCGGCACCGAACTGGGTCCCGAGTACATTCTCAGCCAGACCAGCACCCTGCGTGACGCCCTGCACACGGCGATGACCTTCGACATCTTCAACCGACACGCGGACAAGATCGAAATGGCCAACGTCGCGCAAACGATCAACTGCCTGCACTCCCTCTTCGCCGCTGTGGGAGACAAGTACACGCGCACGCCCGCCTACTACGCATTCGAGATGTACCGGCCTCACATGGGCGGGCGGCTCGTGACTGCCAGGATCGACATCCCTGAATTGACGGTACCGCTGCTCGAGGGATCGGCCAGGTTGCCCGGCCTCTCCGGCTCGGCCTCGGTTCGCGACAAGAGCCTGACGGTCACGCTGACGAACCCGTCGCTGCAGGACCGCGTTGTCGCCCGGATTCGATTGTCGGGTGGCGCGCGCCTGCGCGAAGGCCGCGCCACGGTGCTCACCCACCAGGATATGCACGCCACCAACACGTTCGACAAACCAAATGAAGTCGGATTGGCCGCTCTGGCGGTGCAGGTGTCGGGAGACACAGCGACCATCATCGTTCCGAAGCAGGCGGTGGTCGCCGTCTTGCTGCAGCTCGTGTAACAGAACGTCTCTTTTTGAGCTTGATTAGGACTGAGGTGACCGATGTCCAATGGTGATGCTGAACGTCCACACGAAGATGACGCGCCACTCGAGGCAGACGCGCCCACTGGTCTGAGCAAGGCGCGCGCGGTCAAGACGAAGACGACGAAGAAGCGAACCGCGAAGACGGCCGTTGCCAAGACGCCTGCCAGCAAGGCGGTCGCCAAGACGACGACTGCAAAGCGGTCCACGCGCACAATTAGTGGCTACAGACGCGTCCGGTTGGGCCACGGCGACATGTTCGTGGCACGCGAGGTCGCTGACGCGCTTATTGACAAGGATCTGAAGCGATTGCGGGCGATCTTCAAACGTACGCTCAAACGCGCGCGAAAGCGCGACACGAAGAAGAAGCGCTGAGAGGCCGCACTGGTCATGCCTCTGGAGCCCGGCACCCGCCTGGACGCCTACGAACTGGTTCGCCCGCTCGGCAGCGGCGGGATGGGCGAGGTGTGGCTGGCGACGGAGCTGCGACTGGGGCGCAAGGTCGCCCTGAAGTTTCTGCCCGCTGAGCTGACCCTCGACGTCGGTCGCGTGGGCCGGTTCGAGCAGGAGGCGCGCGCCGCCTCGGCTCTGAACCACCCAAACGTCTCCACCATCCTGGCGATGGGCGAAACCCCCGACGGGCAGCGCTACATCGCGATGGAGTACGTCGAGGGCGAGACGCTGCGCCGCCGGTTGGCCGGGCGCCTCGCGGTGCGCGACGCCCTCGACCTCGCCATCCAGGTCGCCTCGGCGCTCACCGCCGCGCACGCCGCGGGCATCGTCCATCGCGACATCAAGCCCGAGAACGTGATGCGGCGGCCCGACGGCTTCGTCAAAGTGCTCGACTTCGGACTCGCCAAGCTGGTGGCCCCGTCGTCGACCGGCGGCGCCGAGGCGACCCGTACGATGGTGCACACCGACGCGGGCACCGTGGTCGGGACGGTGACGTACATGTCGCCGGAGCAGGCCCGTGGGACGGACGTGGACCCGCGCACTGACATCTGGTCTCTCGGCGTGATGCTCTACGAGATGGTGGCCGGGCGGTGCCCCTTCACCGGGCAGAGCAGCAGCGAAGTGATCGCGGCGATCCTCGAGCGCGAGCCCGCCCCGCTGGCGCGCTTCGACCCGGACGCGCCGCCCGAGCTGCAGCGCATCGTGGGTAAGGCGCTGCGCAAGGACCGCGAGCAGCGGTATCAGGGCATGAAGGACCTGCTGCTCGACCTGCAGGCACTGCACACCGAGCTGGCGGGTGCGGCATGGAGCAGCCGCGCCGCACGCGAATCGGCCGACGTCCCGATGACGCCCGCGCAGACCCCGCCCCCTGGGTCCACCGTCGCAGCGCCGCCGCGGCCGTCCAGTGCCGAGTATGTCGTCACCCAGGTGGGGCGGCACAAGGTCGCCGCGATCCTGGGCGTCTGCTTGGTGATCGGGCTGACTGGCCTGGCGTGGTGGACGGTGCGCAACCGCGGCGCCGACGCCGCTACGACCGCAGGGCCAAGCGTTGCGCCCGTCCAGCGAACGCTGATACGCCTGACGTCCGGGTCGGGCCTGCAGACCGATGTCACGTGGTCACCCGACGGGCGGTTCATCGCGTATGCCTCGGACAAGTCAGGCAACTTCGACATCTGGGTCCAGTCTGTCGGCGGCGGCGATCCCGTGCAGGTGACACGATCGGCCGCGCATGACGTGCAACCGGACTGGTCGCCGGATGGCAACACCCTCGTATTCCGATCCGAACGCGACGGCGGCGGTCTCTTTCTTGTGCCGGCTCTCGGTGGCACGGAGCGGCAGCTGACGTCCTTCGGCTCGTATCCGTCGTGGTCTCCGGACGCCTCAGAGATCCTGTTCGTGAAGGGGAATAATCTCGAAAGCGCCGAGTCGGATGCACGGCTCTATGCCGTGTCACCGGAAGAAGGCGCACCACGTGAAATCCTCGCCGACTTCTTCGCGGCTGGTTCGTGGTCCTGGATCGCAAGCCATCCCGACGGACGGATCACCGCGCTGGGCCGTACTTCCCAGCTCGGTCCCGGGTTCTTCACGATCGCGCGGGACGGGACGCGGTTGGTCAAGTCGAAGGAGGCGGCGGATTTTCCTCTTCGGGTTGTCGCGGGGGAATTCCTTGTGCGACGGCGGTTTCGGTGGCACCCTTCGGGCACCGCGCTCTACGTGCAGACCGAATCGGATGGGATCTACAACTTATGGAAAGTGCGCGTCGATCCGACCACGCTCATGTGGCTGTCGGCGGAGCGGCTGACAACCGGAGCCGGTCCGGATGTGGCCGCGGCGCTGTCGCGTGACGGCACGCGCCTCGCGTTCACCACCGAGCACGGGTCAACGCGCCTCTGGGCGTTCCCCCTCGATCAGGGTGCGCGCCGACTCGGCACCGGGAGGCCGGTGACCGAGGACGACGCGTTGGCGACGGGCGGCGCGCTCTCACCTGACGGTCACTTTGTCGCGTACAACCTGCAGCGCGCGGGCATCGATCGTGAAGAGTTGTGGATCACGAACATCGTCAACGGAACGAGCGAGTTGATCGCGCCACACGCAGATAACCCATGCTGGTCGCCAGATGGAAAGGCGATCGCCTACACCTATTTTCGACGCGACCAGACGCGGATGCTCGGGAGAGTTGCCGTCCGACAGTTGAGCGGTCAGGAGCGCTTTCTCGGCGGGTGGCGCAAGGATCTGTTTATGCAGTGCTCTTGGAGTGCTGAGCGGGGGCTCGTCGGCACCTATGGTGACGGGGCGGACGGGTATGTCTTGGCATTGTGGCCAACGACGAATCCAGATGCCGACAAGCCGGAGCGAGTGCTGATTTCCAAGCCGAAGACGTCTTTTTG
>JAENWD010000131.1 GCA_016650245.1 Vicinamibacteria bacterium | reverse complement strand
GGCATCGCGTCGTATCGTACGCGCGCAGGTCTGCGCGGCATTCGTTTGCGCGCGCTGTGACGTCGCCATCCGCTTCGCGCCATCGTGATTGTGGCTGCGGAGCCCTGCTATCAGATGGACCAAGAATCTGCGAGAATCTGCGTCATCTGCGGATACCCTTGTCCGCGTAATCCATGCGACTCACCGTCTTCTTCATCCTGATCGCCCTTGTTCAGCAACCCGGCGGTCCGCCCTACTCCCCGCAATCGGCGCTCTCCACTTTCCGCGTCGAGCCGGGATTCCGCATCGAGCTGGTGACGAGCGAGCCCGACATCACGAGCCCGGTGGCGATGGACATCGACGAAGACGGCCGCTGGTTCGTCGTCGAGATGCCGGGGTACCCGCTGGACACCAGCCCGAGCGGGCGGATCAAGCTACTCGAAGACACCAACGGCGACGGCCGGCCAGACAAGGTGACGGTGTTTGCCGACCAGCTCGTGCTGCCCACCGGCGTGATGCGGTGGAAGCGCGGCGTGCTGGTGACCGCGGCGCCAGACGTACTGTATCTCGAAGACTCCGATGGCGACGGCAAGGCCGACAAACGCACCGTGGTGCTGACCGGATTTGCCGTCACCAACCCGCAGCACAGCGTAAACGGCCCGACCTACGGCCTCGACAACTGGATCCATCTGGCGTACTCGGGCGGCGGCGGCGCCCTGATCTTCCCCGAGCTGTTCGGCGACCGCGGCAAGCCGCTGACCTTTCCTGGCTCGCCGTCGGTGGCAGGCGTCGATGCCAGGAGCCGCGCCGTGCGGTTCCGTCTGGATCCCCCGCGCGTGGAGCCGCGGTCGAGCGACTCGCAGTACGGGAACACCTTCGACACGTGGGGCCACTACTTCACGTCGGAGAACAACGACCACATTCGTCACGAGGTCGTCGCGGCGCGCTATCTGGAGCGGAACCCGCAGCTGCCGGTCTCGGCCGCGGCACGCCCGATCTCCGATCACGGCGGGGCCGCCCGTGTGTTTCCGATCACCGCCAACCCGCAGTACGAGCTGCTGACCGAGTCGGGCGAATTCACCTCGGCCTGCAGCCTCACGATGTACACCGGCGGGTTGTTTCAGGGCGACTATGCGCGCAGTTCGTTCGTCGCCGAACCGGTGCACAACCTCGTGCACCGCGACGTGATCGAGCCATCGGGGTCCTCCTTCGTCGCGCGTCGCGGCAGCGAAGGCCGCGAGTTCCTGGCCTCCACCGACCCGTGGTTCCGGCCCGTGAACTTCTACGTCGGGCCCGACGGCGCGTTGTACGTCGTCGACTACTACCGCGCGCGCATCGAGCACCCGGAGTGGACGGCCAGCGAGTTCCACAAGAACCCGGCGCAGTTCACGCTCGGCCGCGATCGCGGGCGCATCTACCGGATCGTTCCCGACGGGACGCCCAGACCCGGGGCAGCGCCGCACCTGAGCACGGCGACTGACGCGGCGTTGGTCCAGGCGCTGTCGCACACCACCCTGTGGTGGCGCCGCACGGCGCAGCGCCTGTTGCTCGATCGCCGGCCCCCGCAGATCGCGCCCGCGCTCGAGACGCTTGCGCGCCAGGGCGCATCGCCCTTCGGCCGCCTCCACGCGCTGTGGACACTCGATGGCCTGGGCGTGCTCGACGACGGGTTCGTGGTGAGGGCGCTGGGCGATACGGAGGCGGGCGTGCGCGAGAACGCGTTGCGCCTGGCCGAGTCGCGCCTGGCCGGATCGGCCGTGCTCCAGGCCGCCGTGCTCGCTCGCGCCGTCGTCGAGCAGGACGCCCGCGTGCAGTTCCAGCTGCTGGCGACACTTGGCGGCCTGGATTCAGCCGAGTCGAGAGCCGCGCATCAGCAGTTGTTCTTCGCGCACCTCGACGACCCGTGGATGCAGGTGGCGGCGTTGTCGGCAGGGCCCGACCGCGCCGCGACGTACCTGCAGGCGGCGCTGTTGCCAGGCAGCGGTGTGCGCGCACGGCAGTCCGAGGGCCACGCGGCGTTTTTCACGCTGGCCGGATCGGCCGTGGCCGCGACGCGCGAGCCGGGTCGTGTGGCCGACCTCGTCGCGGAGGTGGCACGCGGCGGCGCGCGCGACGCGTGGTGGCAGGCCGCCGCGCTGGAGGGTGTGCGTCGCGGCATGCGCGGGGCCGGCGCCAGCGTGCTCGGCACCAGCCGCGCCGATCTGCTGGCGCTGGCGCAGGGGCCCGACACCGAGGTGCGGCGTCGGTCGCTGGAACTGCTGGCGACGGCGAAACTTGGTGAGGGCCCGGAGGCGTCGGCGGCGGTGACCCAGGCCCTGGCCCTGGCGGCCAATCCCGCCACCGACGCGGCGCGACGGGCCGACGCCATCAGCCTTGCCGCACTGGGCGGCGTGGCGTCGCGCGAGGCGCAGTTTGAGGCCTGGGTCGATCCGCGCGAGCCCGAGGCTGTGCAGGTGGCCGCACTCGCGGCGCTGACCACCGTGCCAGGCGAGGCCGTCGGCCGGTTCGCACTGAAGGTCTGGCCGACACTCACGCCAGGTGCGCGCACGCAGGCCATCGAGCTGTTGCAGGCCGACCCCGCGCGCGAGCGCATGCTCGTGGAGGCCCTGCGAACCGGCGCCGTCCAGAGCTGGGCGATGAACTTCTGGCAGAAGCGCGATCTCATCATGCACCGCGACCCGGAGCTGCGCGCCGCCGCACGCGCGTTGCTCGAAGACCGTCCCGAGGCACGTGCCGCCGTCGTCAACCGCTATGCGGCCGCGGTGGAGCGCGGCGGCAGCGCGGAGCGAGGCGGTGCGGTGTTTGCGAAGGCCTGCGCCGCATGCCACAAGGTCGGCAACGGCACGCCGACCGATCTCGGACCGGATCTGTCAGGCATTCGCCACCGCCCGCCGCTGGCGCTGCTGGTGGACGTGCTCTCGCCGAATCAGTCCATCGCGCAGGGCTACGAGACCTATGTCATCGAGCGCGCCAACGGGCGGTCCGATGCCGGGACGCTGGCGGACCAGACGCCGACCACCGTCACGCTGCGGCAGGCCGGCCAGCCGATCCTGATCCCTCGCGGCGACATCAAGACCATCACGATGCTGCCGCAGTCCTCGATGCCCACCGATCTCGACAAGGTCGTCTCGCCCGGCGAGATGGCGGACCTCCTCGCGTTTCTGACGAAACGCTAGCCGGTTACGCGTTACCAGCGAGCGACGAGTTACGAGTACCGATTTCGCCGATTCTGAGAGACGCTTCATGCCGGTTCTGATGCTGCTTGCGACGCTCGTCGTTGTCCTTGTGGGCCAAGGTGTCGCGCAGGTGCCGACGCGGCCGCCAATCGTGGGCCTCGACCACCTCGCCTTCAAGATCAGCGACGTGGCCGCCGCGCAGACCTTCTACGGCGAGCTGCTCGGGTACCCGGTTGTCGAGCCGCGCGCCGCCGGTGCGCCCGTGCTCGTGCGCATCAACAAGCGCCAGGCCATCGTGCTCGAACCGGGGCTGGCTCCCGATGTGGACGACCGGCTGTCGCACGTCGCGTTTGCGACCTCCGACCTGTCGGCGCTCAAGACGTACCTCGACGCGCGTGGTGTCGCCTCGGATGGGCCCGACCGGCGGACCTGCGGCCGCGTGGCCTTGCGCATGAACGATCCGGATGGCCATGTCGTGGAGTTCGTGCAGGAGGAGGTCATCGTCGCCGCGCCGCCGACCTCGCCCTACGTGCCGCTCTCCACGCGGCTGTACCACACCGGCGTCGCCGTGCGCGACGAGGCCAGAGCGCACGCGTTTTACCGCGAGGTGTTGGGATTCGAGGAGATCTGGCGCGGCGGCGCCGACCCGGCGCGG
>JAENWD010000130.1 GCA_016650245.1 Vicinamibacteria bacterium | reverse complement strand
TGGCGGGCGCGCACCCGGGTCGCCGGGCGAGGAGATCACCGTCAACTATCTCGTCGAGCAGTTCAAGGCGGCAGGGGCCGAACCGGGTAATCCCGACGGCACGTGGGTACAGAAAGTGCCGCTCGTGAGCCTCACGGCCACCAACATCTCGCCGCTCGTGGTGAAGAAGGGCGGCCGCACGCAGACCTTCAAGCCGCACGACCAGGTCGTCGCCTTCAGCCAGCACGTCGCCGACGCGATCAGCGTGAAGGACTCCGAGATCGTCTTTGTCGGCTACGGCGTGCAGGCGCCGGAGTACCAGTGGGACGACCTCAAAGGCATGGACGTCAAAGGCAAGACGCTCGTGGTGCTCGTCAACGATCCGCCAGTGCCGGACCCGGCCGATCCCAAGGGGCTTGACCCGAAGACGTTTGGCGGCAAGGCCATGACCTACTACGGCCGCTGGACCTACAAGTACGAGAAGGCCGCGGAGTTGGGCGCCGCGGCGGTGTTGATCGTCCACGAGACGGCGCCGGCCGGTTATCCCTTCAACGTCGTCCAGGGCTTTGGCGGCGAGCGATTCGACCTGGTGACTCCGGACAAGAACCTGGGCCGTGCGGCAATCCAGGGCTGGATCTCGCTGGAGGCCGCCACGGCGCTGTTGAAGACCGCCGGCCAGGACTACCAGGCCCTCAAGGCGCAGGCGCGCACCCGCGAGTTCACACCCGTCGCCCTTGGCATGACCGCGTCGATGTCGTTCACACAAAAGATGCGCAGCGTGGATTCGCGCAACGTGGTGGCGAAGATCACCGGCTCGGATCCGACCTTGAAGAGCGAATACGTCGTCTACACAGGGCACTGGGACCACTTCGGCACCGGCACGCCCGTCAACGGCGACGCCATCTACAACGGCGCTCGCGACAACGCCACCGGCACGGCCATGCTGCTCGAGTTCGCCAGGGCATTCAAGAAAGTGCGGCCTGCCGCGAAACGCACCGTCGTGTTCGTGTCGGTGACGGCCGAGGAGCAGGGCCTGCTCGGATCGGCGTACTACGCGAAGTTCCCGTTGTATCCGCTGGACAAGACGCTTGCGAATATCAACGTCGACGCGATGAACGTCTGGGGCCGCACGAAGGACGTGACGATCGTCGGCCTGGGCAACTCGGACCTGGATACGTACGCGCGCGACGCGGCGGCCGAGCAGAGGCGCGTCCTGCGGCCGGATTCAGAGCCGGAGAAGGGCTTCTATTACCGCTCGGACCACTTCAACTTCGCCAAGGTCGGCGTGCCGGCGCTCAACTCGGACCCCGGTGTCGATTTCATCGACAAGCCCGCCAGCTACGGCCAGCAGAAGCGCACCGAGTGGACCGAGCAGGACTACCACCAGCCCTCCGACGAGGTGAAGGACTGGTGGGACCTGACCGGCGCGGCAGACGACGGCACGCTGCTCTTTGCGGTCGGTTATCGGGTCGCCAATGCCGAACGCTATCCGGAATGGACGCCGGGCACCGAGTTCCGCGCGGCGCGCGACAGAATGCTGAGGCGATAGCGCAACGCGAAATGAGAGGCGGCACGGCGACCCGAAGCGTGCTAGAATCACGAGGTCAGGTGGAAGACAGCCCCTGCTGTAGCCCGCGTCAAGAGCCGAATCGAGTCTTGCCAGTCTCGTTTCTCCCCGCAACGTGATCGCTTAGCACCACAGCCGAATCCATCGCGGATCCGTTCGGATCCAGATCACACACGTTGGAATGCTCCGCGTTGCGGAGCGGAAATGAGCACTGCACATGGCTAGAAAACTCTACGTTGGCAACCTCCCGTACGACACAAGCGATCAGGACCTTCACGCGCTGTTTGCGAGCGCCGGGACCGTCGAAAGCGTGAATCTGATGCGCGACATGGCCACGGGCCGCGCGCGCGGGTTCGCGTTTGTCGAGATGGCGACCGACGAGGAAGCCCAGAACGCGATCACCACCCTCAACAACCACGACATGGGGGGGCGCAATCTGACCGTCAACGAGGCGCGTCCGAAGACGAGCTCGGGCGGATTCGGCGGTGGCGGCGACAACCGCCGGCGCTCTGAGCCACGCTGGTAGCCCGCCCGGACTCTCACAGTCTCGTCGACAGGCGGCATCCTCGGGTGCCGCCTGTCGTTTGTACGGCAGCGAGTACGCCGACCTGTCGTGCTGTCGATCAGATGAAATAGAACGTCATGGCCAGAATCGCGTAGATCGCCAGCAACTGAACGCCCTCGAACCAGTTCGTCCGCCCGTCCAATACGAGAGTGGACACCGCGATGACCGACAGCATCACGGCCGACACCTCGAGGACGGTGAACTCGAGGCCCAGCGGCTGGCCCATCAAGTGGCCCGCAATGACCAGTGTGGGCGCGACAAACAGCGCAATCTGCATGGCCGATCCCATCGCGATGCCGAAGGCGAGATCCATCTTGCCTTTGTGGGCCACGAGAATCGCGGTCGAGTGCTCGGCGGCGTTGCCGATGACCGCCACGACGACGACCCCCATGAAGACCTTGCCAATCCCGAGCGAGGTGCCCGCGGCGTCGACCGCGCCGACCAGGAACTCGCTGACCAGACCGACGGCGGCCGCGGCGCCGAGCAGCGTGAGCAGACTGCGCGTGATCGACCAGATTTCGTCGTGATGGATTTCAGCGGCCGCCTCACTGCTCTTCTCGGGCGCAAACAGCCGCTCGTGCGTCCGGAACTGGAAGATCAGGCTCGCGATGTACGTCGCGATGAGCACGAACGAGATATCCAGGCTCAGCGCCTCGATGTGCGCGGGGTTTCGGTGCTCGGTGACCTGCGCGTAGATGGCGGGAATCACCAGCGCGACGACTGCGAGCACCATCATGCCGCTGCCGGTTTCGGCGGCCAGTCGGTTGAACACGAGCTCCTTGTATTTCCAGCCGCCGACCAGCATCGCCAGTCCGAGGACCATGAGCAGGTTGCCCAGGATCGACCCGGTCAGCGAGGCCTTGACGATCTCGGTCTCCCCGGCTCGCAGCGCGATGAAGCCGATGATGAGCTCGGCGGCGTTGCCAAACGTCGCGTTCAACAGGCCGCCCAGGCCAGGACCGGCGTGGTGGGCCAAGTGCTCGGTGGCCTCGCCCATCAGACCCGCAAGCGGCAGGATGGCCAGGCACGACACGATGAAGATGGGCACGGGCGAGGCGTGCGACAGCTCGAGCCAGATGGCCACAGGCACGAGCAGGAGCAGGGAGTACAGGACGTGCCGCGTCACTGCCGCTCGGGGGCGGTCTGCCCGGCCGCCGTCACGCCCGGCGGCAGTTCCAGGATGCGCATGTTCTTGAAATGTATCTCCGCGCCCTCGGCCTCGAGACACAGATATCCTTTCTTCCTCGTCGAGCCGCCGATGCCGTTGACGAACCTGCCGTTGACCGACAGCTTGATCACGCCGTCGACGGCGACGACGTCGTAGACGTTCCACTCGCCGCGACCCTTCGCCCGGTTCTCGATCGACTTGCTGCGCTCGCCGCGCGGGTTGTCCGGCACGGTCTTCACTCCGCCGACGCCCCACACTTCGCCGTGCACGTACGCGATGGGCGGGACGACGCCGTTGCGGGTGTTGAGCCTGGGCCAGTCGAGCTCGAGCATCTGCACCTCGACGCCATCGGGCAGGCGATCGTCCGGGCGCGGGCGCGCGTCACTCCACACGAACACGCCGGAGTTGCCGCCCGGCTCGAGGTGCATCCACTCGACGTGCAGGACGAAGTTCTCGTACATCTTCGCGCTGCACATCACGCCGATGGGCTTGCCGGTGTTCACCAGCAACCCGTCGCGCATCGTCCAGGTGTCGGGCGCGGTGTTGACGTTCACCCACCCTGTCAGGTCCTTGCCGTTGAACAAATCCTGGAACTGGGCGGGCGGCTGGCTGACCGCCTGCGCGCCCGAGAGGAGAACGAGACACGCGGCGAGGGTGATGGGTTTCATGGGACTCCACGCCGGGCGAGGCGCGACAAAGGGATCGCGCGTTGGGCCCGGCTGAGATATGGTAGTCGCCATGTCACGCCATTCTCACCCCTCCCGCCGCTCATTTATCCGCTCCGCAGGCGCCGTCGCGAGCACCGTCTGGGCGTCGGGGCCAGCCATCCTTCGCAGGCAGCGCCCGGACGCGCTTCGGATCGCGGTCATCGGCTGTGGAGGGCGGGGCGGCGACAACCTGGGCTCGGTTGCCACCGAGCACATCGCCGCAATCTGCGATGTGGACCGGAATACCCTCGACAAGGTGGCCGCCACCTATCCCAACGCGCGCAAGGAGGTCGACTTCCGTCGGCTGTTCGACCATGCCGGCGAGTTCGACGCCGTGATGGTCAGCACGGCCGAGCACACGCACGCGTTTGCGACGCTGCCCGCCCTGCAGTTGAAAAAGCACGTCTACTGCGAGAAGCCCCTCGCCTACAACGTGCAGGAAGCTCGCATCATCCGCGAAGCCGCCGCAGGAGCCGGAGTCGCGACGCAGATGGGCACGCAGATTCATGCGGGCAACAATTATCGGCGCGTCGTGGAGCTGGTGCAATCCGGCGCCATCGGCACGATCACCGAGTGCCACGTCTGGGTTGCGCGTGCCTGGGGCCTGCACGTCAGCGAGGCGGATGCCAAGGCCGCCGCCGACATCGTGTTCGTGCAGGACCGCCCGGCCACGACAGACCCGGTGCCTGCAGGCCTCGAATGGGACCTCTGGCTCGGCCCGGCGCCGGCGCGCCCGTTCAACCAGGTGTACGTGCCTGGACCAAAGTGGTATCGCTGGTGGGATTTCGGCAACGGGACGATGAGCGACCTGGGCAGCCACTGGATCGACCTGCCGTTCTGGGCACTCAAGCTGAAGGCGCCCTCGACCATCGAGGCCAGCGGCCCGGCTCCGCACCAGGAGATCGCGCCCGCCTCGATGCAGGCACGCTACGAGTACCGTGCGTCTGGCGATCAGCCGGCGCTGACACTCACGTGGTATCAGGGCGCGAACAAGCCGGAAATCTGGACGCGCGGCGAGATCCCGCAGTGGCCCAGCGGGGTGCTCTTCGTCGGCGACAAGGGCATGCTGCTGTCGGACTACGGCAAGCACGTGCTCCTGCCCGAGGCGACGTTCAAGGACTTCACGCGCCCGCCCCAGTCAATTCCGACGTCGCCCGGTCACCACCAGGAGTGGATCCATGCGTGCAAGACCGGCGCGCCGACGACATGCCACTTCGGATATGCGGGGTGGCTCACCGAGGCGAATCACCTCGGCAACGTCGCCTTTCGCACAGGCAAGAAGATCGAGTGGAATTCAGCGCAGATGCGCGTGACCAACACACCTGACGCCGACAGGTTCCTGCGGCGTGCGTACCGATCGGGGTGGAAACTGGCGTGAGGGCGGCGGCGTTCTTGGGGTTCTCCGTCTCGCTCATGCCGGCCCACAACAAGGTGTTCTTCGGCACGCTGAAAATCAGCGTCTCGAGCGAGACGACGCGGTCGTCGCGGGCGTAGCCCGGATCGTAGAGCGCGCCCCAGCTGTACCCGTAGTAGTCCCAGAACGAGCCGTAGTACGGCGTGCTCCAGCTGCTGGGTTCCCACGTCCGCCGTTTCTCGTCGCTCACGACTCTGAAGGCGACGACGCCTTCGACCCCGGCCTGCTCGTACCACACACGCGCACGGTCGGCGTTCTGCAGTTCCTCGCGTGGCACGATGCGGTAAGAGGCCGCGCCCTGCATGCCGGGGGCGGTCAATTCGCGCGCCAGCGTCTCCTCGCCCGAGACCCGCAGGGACTCGTCCTTGTCGATGATGAGCGCGGCAACTTTCTTGCCGCCAAAGACGACGCCGGAGGCGTCTGGCGCCTTCCAGACGGACTTGAACTTCGTCTTGGCAAACGTGGTGGTGTCGGCCAGAGCGGCGACGAGAAGGGCGAGCATACCCGGGTCGGGGCTCCAGATCGCCGGCTGGCCGCCCGAAAACTTCAGTGACGTGACGTCGTTTCGTGCACTGGCGTCAGCGAGGCCCAACTTGGCCCGCACGAGTACTACGTGATCGGCGACAATCGCGGGATGCCGGCTCACCTGCACGACTTCGGCCGCGCCGGGCGGTCCCGGATCGCCGGGCGTGTACTCAACTAGATGACGCAACGCATCGTCACCGTCACGGTGCTCGTGGTGACACTTGTCGCGCTCTGGCAGTTCTGGCCAAGCGACGAGCGCCGCATTCAGCACCTCGTGCAGGAGATGGCAGACGCGCTGCAGCCGGCGTCGGGCGAGACCGACCTCGCGCGCGTCGGCCGGCTTGCCCCGCTGGGGCGTGGGCTGACCGCCGACGTCGTGGTCGAGGGCCCCGCGCCGGCCCGCGGCCGCGAACAGGTGATGGCGGTCGCGATGCAGTTGAGACGCGTCGCGCCACAGCTGTCGATCGTGGTTCGAGACGTCGAGGTCAGGGTCGAACCCGCACGCATGGCGGCGACAGCGCTGGTGACCATCGCGATCACCGGCGTGACACCCGGTACCACCGGCGGCTGGGACGACATCACCGAACTGCAGCTCGATCTCGCGCGGCACGACGACGTGTGGATGGTCACGCGCGTGGCGCCAGTCGACGTTCTCCGTCAGTAGGTAGCCACAGAGATCACAGAGGATATTGTTGGTGAGTACTCCGGCGCCCGCACCGCCATGTTCCCGCGCGATCGCGTTCGCCCTGGGACTGCTCTTCGCCGGTGCGCCCCACGCGCAGGCGCAACCCGGCACGTCGGCCGACCCCGCGCGATGGGAAGAGGGGATCCGGACGTTCGAGACGGCCGACACCGCTGCACCACCGCCCCGAGGCGGCATCGTGTTCATCGGCAGTTCCAGCATCAGGCTCTGGACGTCGCTCGCGACGGACTTTCCAGGGATGCCTGTCGTCAACCGTGGCTTCGGCGGATCGCAGTTGGCCGACGTCACCGCGTTTGTCGGCCGTATCGTGACGCCGTATCAGCCCCGCCAGGTGATCGTCTACTGCGGCGGCAACGACATCAACGCGGGGCGCTCGTCCTCTGACGTGCTGGCGGACTTTCAGGCGCTCGCACAGGCCATCCACGCCGGGAGTCCGGCCGTGCGCATCGCCTACATCTCGATCGCGCCCAACCCCGCGCGGTGGCCGCAGATTTCGACGGTCAAGGCAGCCAACCAGGCCATCAAGGATTGGATCGCGACGGATCCTCGGCTGACCTTCATCGACGTGTACGCGGCAATGCTGGGGCCCGATGGCCAGCCCAAACCGGACATCTTCGTTGAGGATCGCCTGCACATGAACGCGAAGGGCTACGCCATCTGGCGGGCCGTGATCGGCCCGCATCTTCGATAGGGTCGTGGGTCAGCAGGGTCGCCCTGCCCGCGTTGGCAGTCAACAAGGCCTGCGCGACACGTCGTGACGAAACTTCCGGGTCAGCCGACCGTATGATCTGTCTCGAGGAGCTCAACAGAGATGGTCGCTACCCTGAAGGCAGTGAAGTTCCTGTTCACCGCGCCCCTGATTCTGCTGTTTCTGTTCGTCATCAACCTGATGACCTCGCCCGGCCACTGGTGGGTGCAGTGGGCGGCGCTGGGCCTGGGGATCGCCTGGTTCTTCAGCCTGCTTCGCGTGATCCGCGCGGTGATCGTCGCCGGCGGGCTGGCCGCCCTCGGCACGTACCTGTACAACCGTCAGCGCTGAGGACCGCTCGGCGCGCCGGCCTTCGGCATTCGAACGACAAAGGCGACCCTTCCGCCCTCGGCTGCCTCGACCCCGAGCTCGCCGCCATTGAGGCGCACCAGCGCCCGCGCGAGTGACAGACCGAAGTCGAACGGCCGGGTCGACCCACTTGCTCTGGTGTCGGCCGGGTTGCGGTCGAAGGCGTGCTCGTCGGGCAACACGCCTCCCCCGACGATATTGACGACGAGGTGGTCGGCGTCGTCGGCCACCGTCACGTCCACGGCGTGTTCCGCCAGCGTATTGGCAGCGGCATCGCCCAGCAGCACGACCAGCGCCTGCGCCAGTCGCGCCGCGTCCCCGTTGGCCGATCCGTCGCCCTGCACATCGAGCCGGCAGTCCACGCGGCGGCTCTCGAACTGCGGACGGGCCGCGTCCACGGCCGCTCGCACGGTCGCCCCCACCGAACAGACACCTGTGGACACCGTAAGCAAACCGCTGTCGAGCCGCCACAGGTCGAGCGCTGCGGACAATCGCTGCGACAGGTGGCGTGCGTGGCGGAGGATGGTGTCGCCGGCGCGCGCCAGGTCGTCCGGGGGCAACTGGCCCCCCTTCACCAGTTCGCCCCAACTGACCACGACATTGAGCGAGGCGCGCAGGTCGTGGGCGACGTGCCTGATGAACGCGTCGCTGCTGCGGTCTGGATGAGGCGTCGGACGTTCCACGTATAGCCGTCTGGATTCCACGGGAGGGATTAGCTGGTCGGCGCGCCGGCCGGCACCGGTCGTGTGAGCAGGTTGTGCTTCTTCAACTTGCTGTAGAGGGTCGGCCGGTAGACGCCGAGGATGGTGGCCGCCGCGCGCTTGTTCCAGTGCGTCCGCTCGAGCGTGCGCAGAATCGCCATCCGCTCGATCTCCTCGAGCGTGTGATGCGCAGGAATCCCATCGCCGTGGTCAGGGTCGGGCTCGGCGTCGCGCAGCGCCGTCGGCAGGTCGGCCGCCTGAACCTGCGCCTCGGTTGTGACAATGACCGCGCGCTCGAGGACGTGCTCCAGCTCGCGGACGTTGCCCGGCCAACGGTGCCGCTGCAGCACGCGCATCGCGTCGGGATGGATGCCGGTGACCTCGCGCTGGTGCCGCGCGGCGTACTTCTCGAGGAAATACTGGGCCAGCAGCGGGATGTCGGTGGTGCGCTCGCGCAACGCGGGGATCGACAGCGTGAAGGTGTTGATGCGGAAGTACAGATCCTGGCGCAGGGTCTTGTCGGCCAGTGCGGCGTCGAGGTTGACGTTGGTGGCGCAAATCAGGCGGAAGTCCGACTTGATCGGCCGTGTGCTGCCAACGGGGGTGAACTCGCGCTCCTGCAACACGCGCAACAGCTTGGCCTGCAGCGCGGCCGGCATCTCGCCGATCTCGTCGAGCAGCAGCGACCCACCGTCGGCCAGCTCGAGCACGCCGGGCCTATCGGCGAGCGCGCCGGTGAAGGACCCGCGCTTGTGACCGAACAGCTCGGACTCGATCAGCTCGGACGGAATGGCCGCGCAGTTGATCTTGATGAACGGCCCCCTGGCGCGCTTGCTGTTCTGATGGAGCGCGCTGGCGACGAGCTCCTTGCCAGTGCCGTGCTCACCCAGGATGAGCACGCTGGCGTCGCTGGGCGCGACCTTGCGCACCAGCGTGAACAGCTGCTTCATCTTGTCGCTGCGCGCCACCATGTCGTCCAGCGTCGCGTGGTCGTGCAACGCGGATCGGAGCCGGCGGTTCTCGGCCGCCAACGCCAGCTTCTCGCTGGCCTTGTCGAGCACGGCGAGTAGCAGCATCGTGTCGATGGGCTTCTCGATGAAGCCGAACGCGCCGCCGTTCATCGCTTCGACGACCTTGGGCACGCTGCCGTACCCGGTGACCATCACCACCTGGGTGTCTGGAGCGGCCGCGCGGAAATCGCGAAGGAGATCGAGGCCATCGACATCGGGCAGCATCAGGTCCAGCAGCACGACATGCGGTCGCCAGGCCGTGACCACCGACCGGGCGGTGTCACCGGTGGCGGCGACCCGGACGTCGAAACCGCCCGGCTTCAGCAGCAAGGTCAGCGCCTCCGCGGCATCGGGCTCGTCGTCAACGACGAGGACACGCATCGAGTTCACGGTCGTCATGCGGAGTTCCCCAGAGTCGTTATTACACGTTGGTGTACACAACTAATACTATCACGAGGCATCAACGGTATACATCAACGCTGTTTCTGGCCGCATTCCTCGAGAAGAACGCAGGACCCCAGGGGGTTGGGGTGGGTTACCGGTCGTTCAGGCGGAGGTTGCTGGCGACGCGGCTGAAGGCGGGCTGGTAGCGGCCACTCTCGTCGCTGGGCACGATCGTCAGGATGTAGAAGAGGTTGCCGTCGGCCAGAAACGTCGTGATCAGGCCGACGCGTTCCTGCGAGCCGCCTGGTGTGCGGTTCAACAGGCGGTGCTCGATCGCGGCCCGCTGCGATAGCCGCGCCTGACGTGGCTGCTCGGCCTGGCGCAGGTTGGGGTTGCCCTGTGCCAGGGCGCTGAGCAACGCGTCGGTAGACTCGTTGAGATCGCGGGACGCCGCCCTGGCGACGCCGAGCTCGACGCCATGCGTGAACACGGTCTCGCCGTTGAGTTGGCCATAGGCGTTTTGTGGCACGAACTTCACGGCACTGTTGGAGGTCACGGCCTGCCAGTTCGACGGCACCGAGGTCTGGAACAGCTCGCCGCCACGCACGCCGCGGTACGAGTTCGAGGGCGCAGGCACCGGGTCGCCGATTCGGCCCACCGAGGCTGGCGCGTTCCCGCCGCCGCCTCCCGAGCCGCCGCGCGCCAGGTCGGCCATCGACTTGGCCGGAGGGAGCGATGCGAGCTGGCGCCTGACGCCGGTAAAGTCGCGCGAATCCGGCGCGGGCGCGATGCTCAACTTGGCGGCCTCCTGCGCGATGTACTCGGTGCGATTGCCCGGGTTGGGATGGCTGCTCATCCACTCGGGGCCGCCGCTGCCTTTCGACTGTGCCTGGATGGTTTCGAACATGCGGGCCAGGTCGCGCGGGTCGTAGCCGGCGCGCGCCATGATCTGCGCCCCCAGCAGGTCGGCCTGCTTTTCGTACGCGCGGCTGTACTTCATCAGCCACGTGCCGAGCCCGAATTGGCTGCCCTGGCTGATGACCTGTCCCCATCCGCCGCCGACGACGGCGCCGGCAATGGCGCCGGCGAGCGCGCCGATTTGAAATCCCTGCGCCTTGGTCGCGTTGGCGGTGCCGTGCCGCAGCAGCACATGACTGAGCTCGTGCGCCATGACGCCGGCGACTTCGCCTTCGCGTGACGCCGCGTCGAGCATGCCGCGGTTGACGAACATCGGCCCGCCCGGCAGGGCAAAGGCGTTGATCTCTTTCAAGTTGACCGGCGTGAAGGTGTACTCGAACACCGGCTGGCGATACTCGGGCGGCGCGGCCGCGACCAGGCGCCGGCCGAGATCGTCGAGGTAGTCGCGGATCTCCCGGTCTTCAATCAGCGGATACTGCTGCCGGACTTC
>JAENWD010000129.1 GCA_016650245.1 Vicinamibacteria bacterium | reverse complement strand
GGCGTACCTGTTGCCCATCTACGATGAGTACCTCATCGCGTACAAGGACCGGAAGGCGGTGGCCGACCCAGCGTCCGCCAGTCGGGCGACCGCAGCCATTGACGGCTACGCGCATTGGCTCATCGTCGATGGCCTGTTCACCGGCACGTGGAGACGCGCCGAGACGCCGGCCGGCATCGACGTGCACGTCACGCCCCACCGGCCGCTCACCGAAACCGAGAAAGAGGCGCTTGTCGACGCCGCAGATCGGTACAGCGGCTTTCTCGGACGGACTGTCCACACCGCTTTCAGACCCATCGCGGGCTGATTCGCAGGGCTGAAGTCCTGCCGCCACATCAGAGTTGGCGGAACTCGAAGTAGGCTTGTCGCGTATACTATCTTGCGTGACAAGATAATTTGCGATACCATACTCACATGGCACCCCCACCCGGCCGCGACGAACAGCGGCGAGGCATCGAGCGGGAGCTCAAGCGCGGATCGCTGGAGTTGATTGTCCTGCACCTGCTGACGCCCGGCGAGGCCTACGGCTACGAGATCGTCTCGAAGCTGACGGCCGAGACCAACGGCGCGCTCGAGGTCACCGACGGCACACTCTACCCGGTGCTCTATAGGCTCGAGCGGGCGGGCTTCGTGGCTGTGCGGTGGGAAACGCCGGAGCGCGGCGTCCCGCGGAAGTACTACGCGCTCACCGAATCGGGTCGCGAAGAACTCCAGCGGCTCACCGACGAGTGGACGACGTTTGCCAGAGCGATGGCAAGGCTGCTTCGAAGCAGAGACTGAAGAGAAGGGATCGTCAGATGACCATCACGGCCGACGCCTACGTCAACCGCGTGCTATCCGCACTGCCGCCTGCGACCCCGCGGCGCGATCAGATCGCGATGGAACTGCGCGGGCACATCAGCGAGCGTCTCGCGTCGGGGCAACCGCTGCAGGGCGTGCTCGACCAGCTGGGCGATCCCGTGGCGCTGGCCGAGTCGTACCTGTCGGCGGTGCCGCTGGTCGCCGGCGGCTTCGGGGCGCGTGCCGCGGCGCGGCTCATCGACTTTGCGCTCACGGTCGGGATGCTGTCGCCGGCGGTGGCCCTGATCTGGCTGGTGAGCTCGCCCGAGCACATGCCGCTGTGGCTGATGGCTTATCTGATCGTGGGCGGGTTGTTGGTGGCGATCTACCCCGTCGTGGCGGAAGCGAAGTACGGCACGACCATCGGCAAGCGTCTCTTCGGCCTGCGTGTCGTGCGCGAGTCCGGCAGCAGGATCAGCACAGGCCAGGCCATCGTACGCAACCTGCCATGGGTCCTGGAAGTGTTCTGGATCGACGCGCTGTTTGCGTTGTTCACCGACAGGAGCCAGCGCGCGTTCGAGCTGCTGTCGAAGACGCGCGTCGTGCGGTCGACCCGCGATCAGGGCTGAACCGTCGCGCTACCCGTGCGCCGGATGCCCATCGAGCGCGCTCAGGAGACCTGCAGGTCCACGCCGCGTGTCGTCCACGTCCTCGCCGCAAGGTAGAGCAGCAAGCCGATCGGGCCCAGCAGAAACGTCAGCACCAGGCAGGGCACGACCAGCAGGTGCCGGATCCCGTGGCGCGCGGCGTCGCGCGTCTGCCACGCGCCGATGAACAGGTCGAACACCAGGTAGTGCACCCAGCCCGCCAGCAGCATCGCCGGGTTCTCGAAAAGCTGAGCGACCAGGGCGAGCGATCCGAAGCCGCCCTCGGAAGATCCGAAGTGGCGCAGGATGAGCCCCAGGTACACCACCGCGAGCAGCGCAGGAATGACGACGCCACACACGAGCCGTACCGCTGCGCGTCGAGGCGCGATCACGAGCAGGACCCATCCGAGGATGGCGATCAGGTTACAGGCGCTGAAGACGGCCTCGAGATTCATGATGGTTGTCCTCACCAGTTGGCAGGCCTGAAGGCCTGCGCTACGCACGGTGGCGTCAGGGCCGAGTCTCGAGCGCCCACATCCGCGCTTGTCGCGGACGGCCGCGATCGAGGGGTGCCACGCGGTCGAGTGGTTGCGTGGGGAAGACACGATCGGTGACGACGGTCTCTCCGTCGTTGGCGAAGACCTCGATGACCGAGCGGTCGAACAGAACATGAAGCATGACCTTGCCGTCGCGCCACTGGACCGGTCCGGCGTGGCGGCCAGGATATTCACGATGAGTGGGCGCCAGCCGAGACGATCGGCGGTCGATAAACACCTCGAGTGGACTGGCCGTCACGCCGACGATGACCTCTTCGCCGGCATTGTTGTAGAGGCGGATGCCGGCCTGCCGGAAGGCGCCGCGCTCGATCTCCAGGTCGATCTCCGCCGACGGCGGCAACGGCGTCGGTTCGGTGATCGCAATCGGGCTGGCCGGCGTCCTGAGCGAGCGCAGCTCGGCGATCGGCTGCTGCACGAGTCGAATGCCTTCGGGCAGCCGGCGAAGGGCCAGCTCTCGCGGCACCGACTGGGCGCCACGCCAGATCACGGTGGGCTCTTGGTTGGCGTACTGCCAGTTGCTGATCCACGCCATCCAGATCCGCCGGCCGTCGGTGGGCGGGATATCCGAAAACGAGATCGTCGCGTAGAAGTCCTTGCCGTAGTCGGCCCAGAGCGTCATCGTCGGCGGGTTCTCGTTGACGAACCGCGTGCCGTCGAACGACCCGACGAAGTACTGTCCGCCAGATCCGCCGGCCACGCCGCCGGGGTTGATGTCCACGTCGAGGACCCAGCGAACGTCGGCGACGTTGCCGTCCACCGGCAGCGCGAACAGATCCGGGCATTCCCAGACCCCTCCGGTGGCGCCGGCAGGACCGAAGTCTGACAGCGTGTCCCATCGCTTCAGGTCTGGCGAGGCAAAGAAGCGCACCTTGTGCTGATCGGCGAGCACCGTGGCCATCACCCAGCGGGAGGTGGGCGCGTGCCAGAACACCTTGGGGTCGCGGAAGTCCTTCAGTCCGAGGTCGACGACCGGGTTGGAGGCGTACTTCGTCCAGGTGCGGCCCCGGTTGTTGCTGTAGGCGATGTTCTGCGTCTGCCTGGTCGCGGTGTGCCCCGTGTAGATCGCGATGAGACACGACCGATCGTCGCCGGTGGGCTGGCAGAAACCGCTCGTGTTGTTCCAGTCCACGACGGCGCTTCCGGAGAAGATCATGACGCCGTTCTCCTCGTGCAGCGCCACCGGCAGATGTTCCCAGTGCAGAAG
>JAENWD010000128.1 GCA_016650245.1 Vicinamibacteria bacterium | reverse complement strand
TGGCAGGAAGGTAGTGGTGACCGCCGGACCCACTTTTGAGGACCTCGACCCGGTGCGCTTCATCGGCAACCGGTCGAGTGGCCGTATGGGCTACGCGATTGCCGGTGAGTTGGCGCGGCGTGGCGCCGCCGTCACCCTCATCACCGGGCCGACGACGATCGAGTTGCCCGCCGTGGCGTCGGCGATTCGCGTCCGGTCCGCCGCCCAGATGCATCACGCTGTCCTGGGAGAAGTGCCGCAGGCCGACGCGCTGGTGATGGCCGCCGCCGTTGCCAACTACGCCCCCGCGAGCGTCGCCGCCCAGAAACTCGCGCACGACGACGGGGCACTCAGCGTGACGCTGTCGCCGACGCCGGACATCCTGGCCGACGTCGTGGCGTGGCGGACGCGCGAGGGCCGAACCACACCGCTCC
The DNA here is from genome assembly GCA_016650245.1 of Vicinamibacteria bacterium. GTDB lineage: Bacteria > Acidobacteriota > Vicinamibacteria > Vicinamibacterales > JAENWD01 > JAENWD01. The sequence goes on along the minus strand of JAENWD010000128.1, from coordinate 3,874 downwards.
TGGTCGGGTTTGCCGCTGAGACGCACGACGTCGTCGAGCGCGCGAGGGCCAAGCGCCTGCGCAAAGGCATCGACGTCATCGTCGCAAACGACGTGTCGGCGAGCGATACCGGCTTTGACGTCGATGCCAACGCCGTGACCATCATCGGCGCCGGCGCTGACGAGCACGTGCCCCGCGCCTCGAAGGCCGTCATCGCCGCCGTGCTCGCCGACCGACTGGAGCAGTGGCTCGCTCGTCTGGCCGCCGAAGCCAGGGCATGATCACTACACGCGACCTGGCCGCACATCTGCGGTACTTGAAGGACCTCGGTGTGGACGGCGTTTCGGCCGACCCCGCGTGGAGGGTCCGTACCGCACCGGCGCGGGGCTCAAGCCCCGCCGCCACAACACATGGCGAACCTGAAGCACCCGGAGAACCTGAAGCACCCGAAGCCCCCCCTGAGATCATCCGACTCACTGCGATCCGCGATGACCTTGGCGACTGCCGCCGCTGCAAGTTGCACTCGGGCAGGACCAATATCGTGTTCGGCGTCGGCAGTCCGGACGCACGCCTGATGTTTGTCGGCGAGGGGCCCGGCGCTGACGAGGACGAGCAAGGCGAGCCATTTGTTGGTCGCGCCGGCCAACTGCTCACGCAGATCATCAAGGCGATGGGGCTGGCGCGCGAGGACGTCTACATCGCCAACGTCGTCAAGTGCCGCCCGCCGGGCAATCGAAACCCGGAGCAAGATGAGATCGAGGCGTGTTCGCCCTTCCTGCATGCGCAGATCGCCGCCATCAGGCCGACCGTCATCGTGGCCCTGGGTAAATTCGCAGCACAGACACTGCTGCAGACCGAGACGCCGATCTCCCGCCTGCGAGGGCAGTTCCATGCGCTCGGCGAGGTCGCCGTCATGCCGACCTTTCACCCGTCCTACCTGCTGCGGAACCCCGCGGCCAAGCGTGAGGTGTGGGAGGATATGAAGCTCGTCATGAAACGGCTTGACGAGCCTGCCTAGTTACGAATGACGAACGACGAGCTACGAGTGCCGCTTCGCGGCGCAGCCTGACGGAATCCTTGAATCATTCGAAATCCTCTTGAATTTCGTACTCGTAACTCGTAACTCGTAGCTCGTCACTGCTGATGTTTGTCTCCGTAGCAGTTCCAGTTCCGGCTCTTCCTTTACTGACGTATCGCGTGGCCCCTGAGACGCCCTGCCCGGTCAGAGGCGCGCGGGTGCTGGTCCCATTGGGCACGCGAACGATGACGGGACTGGTGGTGTCGATCGATGCGGCACCGATCGAGGGCGACGTCAAAGAACTGATCGAGGTGCTCGACGACGAGGCGTTCCTCCCCGAGGCCATCGTTGACCTCGCGCTCTGGGTGTCGGACTACTACCTGGCAGGACCCGGCGACGCCCTGGCGGCGGCCATGCCGCCGGGGGCCTGGGTCCAGAGCGAGCGGCGCTACAGACTGACCGCGTCCGGACGGGCGGCGGTCCGGGCGGCACACGACGGGACGCCTCGGATGTTGGTCCTTGGCCGCTTGGTGAAAGGCCCGCGAACGATACGCGGGCTGGCCGCGCAGGTCGCCGGGGGGCGTGCGGAGAGCGTCGTCGCGTCCCTCGAGCGTGCCGGCCTGATCGAGCGTATGACGGCGATGACCGGGCGCGCGCGTGCGTTTCGCACGGCGATCGTGGCGACGCTCACGCCGGCTGGAATCAGCCTCGCCGGGGCCCAGGGCGTGGCGCCCGATGCCACACTGGGCGCTCGTCAGCAGGCGGCGCTGGCCGCGCTGGCCGCCGGCGGCCCGCCGCAGCCCGCCGCGGCGCTTCGCGAGCATGGAGTCGACCTTGGCACGCTGCGGCGCCTGGCGGCGCGAGGCTTGGTGCACCTGCTCGAGGCAGTGAGCGAGCGCGATCCTTTTGCAGGCGGCGCAGCGCCGGCCGTCGATCGCGATGAGGCACGTCCGCTGACGGACGAGCAAGCGGTGGCGCTGGCGACTCTGGCCGGCCTGCTCGACAGCCGCGACTACCATGCCGCGCTGGTGCACGGCGTGACCGGCAGCGGGAAGACCGAGGTGTACGTGCGTCTCGCGCGCCACGCGATGGCGCAGGCGCGCCGCGTCCTGATTCTGGTACCGGAAATCGCGCTCACGCCGCAGGTCGCCGCGCAGTTCCGCGCGGCGTTCGGCGATCGGGTCGCCATACAGCACAGCGGCCTGGCCGACGGCGAGCGCCACGATCAGTGGTATCGCATCCGACGCGGCGAGGTGGACCTGGTGGTGGGCACCCGATCGGCCGTGTTCGCGCCCCTCGACCGGCTGGGGCTGATCGTGGTCGACGAGGAACACGACGGCTCGTACAAACAGGACGAGACGCCGCGCTACAACGGACGCGACGTCGCGGTGGTGCGCGCGCGCGAGGCCAGAGCGGTCGTCGTGCTCGGATCGGCCACCCCCGCGATGGAGACGTACTTCAACGCGGAGGCAGGACGCTATCGGCGCGTCGTGCTCTCGCGGCGCGTGCTCGATCGTCCGCTGGCACGCGTTCGCGTCGTCGATCTTCGCGAAGAGTACGCGGCCTCAGGCCCAGATGTCGTGCTCGGCGCGGCTCTGACGGAGGCGGTTGGCGCGCGCCTGTCGGCGGGTGAGCAGACGCTGCTGCTGCTCAACCGGCGCGGCTACGCCACCAGCGTGCTCTGCCGCCAATGCGGTCACGTTCTCGAGTGTCCGAACTGCAGCGTGACGCTCACCGTGCATCGTCGGACTCAGGGCCCATCGCGCGCGGTGTGCCACTACTGCAACTACTCGATGCGCGTGCCGGGCACGTGCGTGAAGTGTGCCGCGCCGTATCTGGAGCAACTCGGCTTCGGTACCGACCGCGTGCTCACCGAGGTCGAGCGCCTGTTCTCGGGTATTCGAGCCGGGCGGGTCGACCGCGACACGATGCAGAAGCGTGGCGCGATTCAGGACATGCTGGCGCGCTTCGGTCGCGGCGATCTCGACCTGCTGGTCGGCACGCAGATGATCGCCAAGGGGCACGATTTTCCCCGCGTGACGCTGGTCGGCGTGGTGTCGGCCGATCTCGGGTTGGGCCTTGCGGATTTTCGCGCCGCTGAACGGACGTTCCAGCTCCTCACACAGGTGGCCGGGCGCGCCGGTCGCGGGGTCATGGAGGGAGAGGCCATCATCCAGACCATCCATCCCGACCACTACAGCATCCAGATGGCGACTCGGCAGGACTACGAAGGATTCTTCACCGAAGAGCTGCGCTACCGCAAGGCGATGGCCTACCCGCCCGCCGTCGGGCTGGTGAGCCTGGTGATTCGCGGACGAACCTACGCGCAGGCCATGCACGACGCCGCGGACCTGGGTGCAAGCCTACAACACGCCGCCCGCGGCGGTTTCGCGGTGCTGGGGCCCGCCCCGGCGCCCCTGGCAAAGCTGCGCGGCGAGTACCGTGCGCAGATCTTTCTCAAGACACGCCACCGTACAGCGACGCGCGCGGCCCTGCGCGCCGCGCTCGACGCGCTGCCAGAGCTTCGACGCCGGGTGACCGTCGACGTCGATCCGATGGGGATGCTCTAGCGCTGCGCTACTTCTTCACGAGGTCGAGCAGTTCGATGGGGGCCGGCGTGAAGCACAGCGCGAACATGATCACTGCGAAGGCTGCCAGCCACAGCCGGGTGCGATCGAGTGGGACGACTTCGTCCATGACCCGAGGATGCCTGGGGCCCGCGATGAACAGCATCGCGACGATCATGATCGTCCAGACGATCCAGCTCAGTGAGGCCGTTGTCAACGCGAGCGCCACCGCGAGTGACGCATAGGTGATGTAGGTGGCGCGCGGCCCGAAGACGGCGTACGAGATGTGGCCGCCGTCCAGTTGCGCGAT
>JAENWD010000127.1 GCA_016650245.1 Vicinamibacteria bacterium | reverse complement strand
TTGGTGCGGAAGGGGGGACTCGAACCCCCACGCTCTTGCGAGCGCCAGCCCCTCAAGCTGGTGCGTCTGCCAATTCCGCCACTTCCGCGAGGGGTTGAACGAACCTCCAGTATAGCAGGGCCCCCAGGCCATGACACAATGGGCCGTCTACTCACGACCTCATGGCCGAACTCATCGATCTCTTCCTGCACCTCGACGTCCACCTCGCCGAACTGGTCACGACGTACGGCGTGTGGGTCTACGCGATCCTGTTCCTGATCATCTTTGCCGAGACCGGCCTGGTGGTGACGCCGATCCTGCCGGGCGACTCGCTACTCTTTGCCTGCGGCGCGTTGGCCGCCACCGGGGTGCTGGACCCATGGCTCACCTCCGGCCTGCTGGTCACGGCGGCCATCCTGGGTGACGCAGTGAATTACTCGGCAGGCCACTTCGTGGGCCCGAAGGTCTTCAGCGCCGAGGATCACACCGGCGTGTGGCATCGACTGCTCAACAAGGATCACCTGCGGCAGGCGCACGCCTTCTTCGAGCGTCACGGTGGCAAGGCCATCGTGCTGGGGCGCTTTGTGCCGATCGTCCGCACCTTCGTCCCGTTTGTGGCGGGCGCCGGCGAGATGACCTACACGTCGTTTGCCTTCTACAACGTGATGGGCGCCTTCCTCTGGGTGGGCCTGTGCGTGGGCGCCGGCTTTGCCTTTGGCAACGTGCCGGTGGTGAAAGAGAACTTCTCGCTGGTCGCCCTTGGCATCGTGTTGGTGTCGATGCTGCCGATGGCCTACGAGCTGCTGCAGCGCCGCCGCGGGCCGAGCGGCGCGGGGCAGGCCTGAAGGCCTGCGCTACGCGCGCGGCACGCCCGCCTCAGCCTCCTGGCCTGAGTCGGTACAGTTTGAGTGCGCCCTCGGTGTGCACCAGCGGCAGGCGTAGCGACTGTTCCGTCAGCAGGTAGTCGAGCGCGTAGGTGTCGGCAAGCGCTGCGGCGCGCGCTTCGGTGAGCGCGTGGAAGTTACCGATGGCCGCGCGTCGCTCGGTCACGCGCAGGGCGCTGTCGCGCGAGTAGATCGCGATGGCGGCGTCTTTCACGCCTTCCAGCATCACATCGCGCCTGGCGCTCACGCGCAGGCTGCTGCCGTAACTCCACACGTGGTCCGGGTCGGCCAGCACGTGCGCGTGAGGCGCCGTGTTGGAGGCCATCCAGTCGCCCATCCGCTGCCAGTCCGAGGCCGGCAGATGCACGGCAACGAGGCGGTGGTCGTGCTCGACGCGCAGGATGTAGTAGCCGCGCGCGACGCTGAGCACGGCGAGCAAGGTCGCGGCGACCGCACCTCGCCGAGCAATTGAAATCCGCGACCACGGCCCTTCGGTGATCGTCCACACGACGTACGCCGTCGCCAGCAACTCGAGCTGCCAGAGCACCCGCGAGGTCTGCAGCTGCACGGCGAGCGCAATCCGCGCATCGACCAACGGCACCGACGCCAGAAACGCGAGCAGCAGCGCCAGGCATCCCAGCACGACGGCGTGCTCGTGGGGCGAGGTCAACCCGAGGCGCCTCCGCCATTGCCACACCAGGATAATGACCAGGGACGGCAGCAGGTGGGTGATCCACGTGCCGATCTTCCAGTCGTCGGATGGGAACAGGTAGTCGCGGCTCTCGAACGCCGCCAGCCAGGGCGCATCCATTACCGCCAGCCGCTCGGACAGCGCGCCCGAGGCGATGACTCCGATGCCCGCTGCCGCCGCCATCAGCGCGGCGCCGATGACGAGGCGACGGCCCGCTCGCGACGGCCACGCCTGGGTCGCCGCGGCGACCGTCATCCAGATCACGAACCACGCGCCGGTGGTCGGGTGCACGAGGCAGCTCAACGCCGCGAGGGTCACCGCGACGCGACGCCGGCCGCGCAGGAACAGGCCCACGGCCAGCAGGCCGATGGCGAAGGTGAGCACGCGAGGGTGAAAGCAGCTTTCGAACGTGTTGACGCCGGTGCGCGCGATGCGGTGCCGCAGTGTCAACGCCATGAGCAGGGCCGCTGTCGACCAGCGCGAGACGTACAGGCGATCGCCGATGAGTGCCACGCCGGCTGCAAACAGCGTCGCCGTGAGCAGGTAGCCGAGCAAGAACAGCGATTCCAGCGGCAGGCCCGAGGTTGTGCCCAGCCAGGCCAACGCCTCGTCGAGCGCGGTCAGCCGGGCCTGCGGCACCAGCAGGACGCGATCGCGTGGAAACAGCGACGGCGCCTGCGCGAGATCGATCGCGGGTATGTAGAACGCCTGGTCTGACACGCCGTAGCGATAGCCCGCCCCGTTGGCGGTCACCAGCACGCCAAAGGCGGCGGCGAGCAGCAGCAGCCAGAGAGCGGTGCGCACGCGCGTGGTCAAGGGTTACGGCGCGATCAGTTTCAATTTCGGGAAGTACGTACGGTACCGGCGGGCGTCGCGCGTCAGGAGCGTCAGGCCCGCGACAGCCGCGTGGGCCCCGATATAGAAGTCGGGAAGTGGCGATCGGCGGGCACCGCCACGCCGTCGATAGCGAGTGAACGACTGGCCCGCCAGGAACCCGGCGTCCCACGGCAGTGGATCCCGCCGCAGCCACGAAGGCGGCACCGCGTCATCGAGGTCTTCGACCGCGTTGAAGCCCGCAGCGATCTCCGCGTAGATGATGGGATTGATCACGAGCGTGCCCTGATGGGAGCACTTGGCAAGCATCGCGGCCGACCAATCCTGCCACTCGCTGTCGTCGGTCAGCACATCCAGGATCACGTTGCTGTCGACCAGCACCGCGGGCACTCAGTCCTCGCCGCGCGTCATGGCCATGATCTGATCGGTGGTCAAACCGCTCGTGGCCCGCCCGCGCATGTGCTCCACCAGCCGGCGGCCGATATCCTGGTCTTTGGACCGGCGAATCCGGACGCTGTCGCCGACGATGTCGAAATCGACCTGGATCCCCGGTCTCAGGCCGAGCTTCTCGCGGATGTGCTGGGGAATGGTGACCTGGCCTTTGCTGGTAAGACGCATCGGATGCTCCTGGTAAGAGTAATACTAGCATGAGTCTTACTATTGCGGATTGCGGATTGGAAATTGGAAATGCAGATTGCAGACTACGGTTGAAGCGCGATGGCGGCCGGTCTGATGTCAGTGGGGATGAACCGGCGGTCCACCAGGTCGCGGATGTCGAGCCGGCGATCGAGGATGCCCGCCTCGAGCGCCATGTCGGCGATGAGCTGCATCTCGTCGTCGGCAGGGGTGAGCATGCGGTAGCTGACGCGGTCGGGCGGCTGCGTCAGCACGTAGCGCAGCAGCTTTTCGTCCTGACGGAAGTACGGCGACACCAGTTTGGCCGCCTCGAGCCGGTGGCCTTCAGCCCACTCACCGCTTTCAGCGATGCCGCGAACCAGGTCCTTCACGACGCCGGGCCGTTCATCGATCAGCTTCTCGGTGACGACAAGCACACATGAGATGAAGTGCGGCCAGATGTCTTTGGCGTGATACAGGATGCGCCCCGAGCCGTCCAACTCGGCTCGCGCCGCGTGCGGCTCGCCCACAAAGTAGCCGTCGATGGCCTTGCTGGCCAGCGCGCCGGGCATGTCGGGTGGCGGCAACTCGACGAATCGCAGGTCCTTCGGGTCCAGCCCCTCGTCTTTCATCAGCTTGCGGATGACGAGGTTCTGGTTGCTGTACTTGCTCGGCAGGGCGAACGTCCTGCCGCGAAGATCCTTCAGGCTCCTGATCCCGGTCAGGTCAGACCGGACCATCACGGTCGAGCCGTCACGATGGCCCAGGTACGCGATCTTCACCTTCACGCCCTGCTCGCGCATCTTCATGGCCAGCGGCGCGATCATGAAGCTCGCCTGCAACCGCCCGCTCTTCATCGTCTCGACGACGGTGGGGAAGTCGGCGAAGCGCTGGGACTGGAAGCGCGTGGACGGGCTGGTCTTGGACGCGAAATCCGTCACCGGGCAGGTGAGGTGGCACGTCACCGGCAGGAAGCCGACAGCGAGCGTCTCGCGCGGACTGACGGCGATTCCAGCGGGCGTGGCGGTCGTTTCGGCGCGCTCCCACGGTTTGGTGCGCAGCACACCGAGCACGACGACGAGCAACAGCGCGCTCAGACTCCAGCGAACCAGCGGCGAGCGGATCATCGGTCGATCTCCGGGCCGCGCGATGCGGCGGCAGGCGGCTCGGCGTCGCCTTCGAGGCCAAGCTCGGTGAGGATTCTGTGCACGGCGGCGACGACGTCGGGATGGGTGGCGTCGCGTGGACGCGGGACCTTCAGGTGGACCTCGTCGCGGATGCGGGCGGGCCGCTCGCTGAGCACGAGCACGCGGTCGGCCAGTTGCGCGGCCTCCTCGATGTCGTGGGTGACCAGCACCACCGTGCGCGGCTGCTCGCGCAGCAGGCGCGCCAGTTCCGCGCGCAGCTTCAGGCGGGTGAGGTAGTCCACCGACGAGAACGGCTCGTCCATCAACAGCAGATCGGTGCCGCCGCCCAGCGCACGCGCCAGTTCCACGCGCTGCCGCATGCCGCCCGAGAGCTGATGGGGGTAGTGTGCGCGGAACGCGGTCAGGCCAATCAACTCGAGCAGCACCCCGGCTTGTCGGATCCGTCCGGCCTCGTCGGCCAGATGGCGCAGTCCAAGGCGCACGTTGTCCCAGACGGTGAGCCACGGAAACAGGCCGTCCTGCTGGAACACCATGCGCACGCCGGCCGGCCGGTCCACGCGGCCGCTGGTGGGCTCGATCCAGCCCGAACCCAGGTTCAACAGGGTCGTCTTGCCGCAGCCCGACGGCCCCACCAGCGCGACGAATTCTCCGGGCTGCACGGCCAGGCTCAGCTCGCTCAGCACCTCCACGGCGCCAAAGCTGTGCGAGACGCGGTCGAAGCGCAGCAGCGCCTCGGTGGGCGGCAGGCTCATCGGTCGTAGCCCCAGCGCACGCTTGGGATGCGCGTGAGCCGCACGAGCAGGCGGTCGAGCGCGACGCCGATCAGGCCGATGACCACCATCGCGGCGACCAGCAGATCCGTGCGCAGGCCGTTGCGGGCGTCCCAGATCGCAAAGCCCAGCCCGTCGCGGCCGGCGATCATCTCGGCCGCCACGACGACGAGCCACGACAACCCGGCGGTGACGCGAAGGGCCGTGATCACCTGCGGCGCGATGGCCGGCAGCGTCACTTCGCGCAGCAACGCCGCGCCCTCGATGCCGACATCACGCGCGACACGGAAGTAGACGCTCGGGATGCTGGCGACCGCGGCCGTCGTCGAGAGCACGACCGGGAAGAAAGCCGCCATGAAGATCAGGAAGATTGCGGGCGCATCGCCGATGCCGAGCCACAGGATCGCAAACGGGATCCACGCCAGCGGCGAGAGGCTGCGGAAGAAGTTCACCAGTGGCAGCAACGCCTCGCGGGCCCGGGCCGAGTGGCCAAGCAGCAGGCCGGCGGGGACGCCAAGGCCCGCGGCCAGGAGAAATCCGGCGGTGACGCGGAACAGGGACGCGATGGCGTCGTTGACGAGCCTGAAGTTGGACAACTCCGCGCCAAGTCCCCGCGCCACCGCCAGGGGCGTGGGAAACAGCGACTCGGGGAACAGCCCCAGCGAGGCCAACGCCGCCCACAGGGCGACCAGTGCGGCGGGCCCGGCCAACGCAAGCCACGGCCCACGGGACGATCGGACAGATGACATCGGTGACGGCTAACTTAGCGTGCCCGGTGTCGAATGTTCTAAGCGGACCTGGTGGCCGCTGGCGCCCTACTGCGTATGAAGGGCGGCACTAGTAGTTTTTCAGGAGTACCCATGCCCCCGGTGAGCAACAGTACAATCCGTGTCATCCCGTAGTCCGCAGTCTGCCATGCATCAACCAATCAGCCGCATCATCGATCTGCTCGATCCGTCGCTGAACGTGATCCACAACATGGACGTCGACCAGGCCCGCCGGCGCGTGTTGTCGGGAGATGCCGACGCGGTGCGCGCGATCGACGGGGCGTTTGCGCTGGTCGCCAGCGACGGCGTCACGGTGCGCATCGCACGGTCGATGGACCGGCCCGTCCGCTACTTCCTCGCCAAGCGCGCCGCCGGACCGGCTCTGTTTGTCGCCGATCGCATCGACACGCTGCACCACGCGCTGGCCGCCGAGGGTCTGGCCGATCAGTTCCATCCGAGCTACACGCGCATGGCGCCGGCGCATCATGTGATCACGCTGCAACTGGTGGGGTGCCCCGATCCCGATCCGACCTACACGCGGTTCTTCACGCCGAAACGGGGCGTGCTGCCCGCAGACCTGGACGAGATCGGCCGCCGGTACATCGGCGCGCTCGCCGACGAGGTGGCCAAGTTCCTGTGTCATGTGGATCGTGTGTCGGCCGGGGCCCCGGTGGGCGTCTGCTTTTCAGGCGGCGTCGACAGCGGCGCCGTGTTCGTGGTCACCGAGCATGTGATGCGGCAGCTCGGTCTGGCGCCCACGCGGCTGAAGGCGTTCACCCTCAATCTGGGCGAGGGGCCGGACCTGCAGCAGGCGCGTCAGTTCCTGTCGGACCTCGGCATGGAGTTCTATCTCGAAGAGATTGCCGCCGACCCATCCGCGCTCGATCTCGACGAGACCTTGCGGGTGCTCGAAGACTACAAGCCGCTCGATGTCGAGTGCGCGTCGGTGGGTTTACTGCTGCACCGCGGCGTTCGAGAGCGGTATCCCGACTGGCGGTACCTGCTCGACGGCGACGGCGGCGACGAGAACCTGAAGGACTACCCGATCGAGGAGAACCCGGAGCTCACGATTCGCAGCGTCGTGAACAACCTGATGCTGTACCAGGAGGGCTGGGGCGTCGGCAGGATCAAGCACTCGCTGACGTACAGCGGCGGCCTCAGCCGGGGCTACGTGCGCAGCTACGCGCCGGCACGCCGCTACGGGTTCGACGACTTCAGCCCGTTCACGCGGCCGTCGCTGGTCGAGGTGGCCGAGGGGATTCCCTTCGCGGAGCTGACGCAGTACGACGTCCCCACGCTGTACAGCCTGAAGGGCGAGATCGTGCGCCGCGGCGTCCGCGCGATCACCGGCCGGGACATGCCGGTCTTTCCGAAGCGCCGGTTCCAGCACGGCGCCGTGCCGGCCGACGTGCTGCACGCCCGCCTTCGCCAAGGCTACGGCGCGGCGGCGGAGGGCGAGTATCGCCGGCAGTTCCTGGCGCTCTACGCATGACCGCACCGTGACCGCCTATCCATTCGCCGCCGCGGCACGCGACGCCTTCATCCTCGAGCGCCGCCCGATGCGCCACCGCCACGACCCATGGCATTCGCACGGCGTCACGGTCGAGCAGGAGCCTGAACCATCGGGCACCCTTGCCGATGTCGTCACGGTGTTTCTCACCGGGCGCGAGTGCCCCTGGCACTGCGCGATGTGCGACCTCTGGAAGTACACGACGGACCAGGACACCCCGGC
>JAENWD010000126.1 GCA_016650245.1 Vicinamibacteria bacterium | reverse complement strand
GGCAGTCCGATCAGGTGGAACTTGCCGAGCGTCCGATTGTCGCGCGCCAGCGGCCGTTCGCCCTGGACCACGTGTACTTCCACGTTGGTCTGGCTGTCGGTGGCCGTCGAGAACGTCTCGCTCTTCCGCGTCGGAATCGTCGTGTTGCGCGGAATCAGCGGGGTCATCACGCCGCCCAGCGTCTCGATGCCAAGCGACAGCGGCGTCACGTCGAGCAGCAGCAGGTCCTTGACGTCGCCCGTGAGGACGCCGCCCTGGATGGCCGCGCCAACCGCAACGACCTCGTCAGGGTTCACGCCCTTGTGCAGTTCCTTGCCGAAGAAGTCCTTCACCAGCTGCTGCACGCGCGGCGTGCGCGTGCTGCCGCCGACCAGGACGACCTCGTCGATCTGCGAAGGCTGCAGCCCCGCATCGGCCAGGGCCTGCTTGACCGGGCCCATGGACTTCTGCAGCAGGTCTTCGACCAACTGCTCGAACCTGGCCCGCGTGAGCTTGAGCACCATGTGCTTGGGCCCCGAGGCGTCGGCGCTGATGAAGGGCAGGTTCAGCTCGGTTTCGGCGACCGTCGACAGCTCGATCTTGGCCTTCTCCGCCGCTTCGCGCAGCCGCTGCAGCGCCATCCGGTCCTTGCCCAGGTCAACGCCGTCACTCTTCTTGAACTCGGCAATCAGCCACTCGATGACGCGCTGATCCAGGTCGTCGCCGCCCAGATGCGTGTCGCCATTGGTCGACTTCACCTCGACCACCCCTTCGCCCACCTCGAGGATCGAGATGTCGAAGGTGCCGCCGCCGAAGTCGTAGACGGCGATCGTCTCGTTGGTCTTCTTGTCGAGCCCGTAGGCCAGCGCCGCGGCCGTCGGCTCGTTGATGATGCGCAGGACGTTGAGGCCCGCGATCTTGCCGGCGTCCTTGGTCGCGTGCCGCTGCGTGTCGTTGAAGTACGCCGGCACCGTGATGACCGCATCGGTGACCTTTTCGCCGAGATAGTCCTCTGCGGCCTGCTTCAGCTTCTGCAGCACCATCGCCGAGATCTCAGGCGGCGAGTACTTGCGCCCGCGCCCTTCGACCCACGCATCGCCGTTGTCGGCACGCACGACCTTGTACGGCACGCGCGCCGATTCGCTGCCGACCTCCTCGAACTTGCGCCCCATGAAGCGCTTGATCGAGAAGATCGTGTTTTCCGGGTTGGTCACGGCCTGCCGCTTGGCGACCTGGCCGACCAGCCGGTCCTGATCCTTCGAGAAGCCCACGACCGACGGGGTCGTCCGTGCGCCCTCCTGATTGACGATGACGGCCGGCTGCCCGCCTTCCATCACCGCGACCACCGAGTTGGTGGTCCCGAGGTCGATTCCGATCACCTTGCTCGCCATGAGTACGACTCCTCCCGGTTCCTGAAGATATTGGTAGCCTACCGATAACTTGAGTCCTTGTCAATAAGTAAATCTTAGTCAATAACGCTCACTGCGCCCCGCACCTGGCACGCGGCACCCGGCACAGCACCCAGCACACCGGCACCCGGCACCCAGCACTCCCCGATTTGTGCGATCCTTGGCTGGTCATGGCGGCGTGGCCTTCTGTCCTGCACTCGGCCGAATTGGGCGACCTGACCGAGGACATTCGGCGCCTGTTCCAGGAGCTTGGCGCCGCGGCCGGCGGCCGAGCCGCGGCCGGCGACTGTGTCCCGCCGCTCGACGTGATTGAGACTGATGAAGCCGTTGAGATCCTGCTGGACATGCCTGGCGTTGCCGCCTCCTCGCTGCGCGTCCTGATGAAGGGCTCGGTCGTGTTGATTGCCGGTGAGAAGTGGGTGGCCGGCCCCGGGCCCGGCACTGGCGGCTATCACCTGGTCGAGCGCGGATCGGGACGCTTTGCCCGGGCCGTGCGCGTCAGCGGCGCGTTCGAGGGCAGCCACGTCCGGGCCACCCTGATCGACGGCGAGATGCGCATCACCCTGCCGAAGCGGGCTGACCGCCGCGGAACCGGCCTGATCGTGCCCATCGAGTCGACGCGGCCCGCATGAAGTTGCTGTTTGTCGGCGACATCGTCGGGCGCCCCGGCCGCGATCTGGTGCGCGTGGGGCTGGCGCCGCTGGTGGCGTGCCACGCCATCGACCTGGTCATCGTCAACGGCGAGAACGCGGCCGGTGGCAACGGCATCACGCGCGAGATCGGCGACAGCCTCTTTGCCCAGGGTGTGGACGTCATCACCTCGGGCAACCACATCTGGGACAAGCGCGAGGTGCTCGACTACATCAAGGTCGAGGCGCGCCTGCTGCGGCCGGCCAACTACCCCGACGCCCCCGGCCGCGGCAGCTACGTGGCGCGCACGCCGAGCGGCCGATCGGTAGCGGTGCTCAACCTGATGGGCCGGGTGCACCTGGCCAACATCGACGACCCGTTTCTCACGGCGCGCCGCGAGATCGACGCGCTGCGTCAGCGCACGTCGATCATCTTTGTCGACTTCCACGCCGAGGCCACCTCGGAAAAGATCGCCATGGGCTGGTTTCTCGACGGCTCGGTCACGGCCGTCGTCGGCACGCACACGCACGTGCAGACGGCCGACGCCCGTGTGCTGCCTGGCGGCACCGCCTATCTGACCGACGTCGGCATGACAGGCCCGCACGACGGCGTGATCGGCGTTGAGAAGGAGCCCGTCATTCAGCGCTTCCTCACGGGCCTGCCGACGCGATTCGAGACGGCGTCGGGCGATCTTCGTCTGCACGCGGTGGTGATCGACGCCGACGAGACCAGCGGCAAGGCGCGGCGGGTCGAGACGCTGAGCCTGTCACTCGCCGACCTGCAGCACCTGGCCGACCAGTGGCCCGACGATGAGAAGGCGGCGGCGGGACGGGGCTGATGGCGTCGCTGTTCGACCTGCCGTTCGAGGATGCGCCAGCGCCTGAGCGATTCGTCGCGCCGCGCGGCCCGCTCACGGTCACCGAGCTGACGGCCGACATTCGCACGGTCCTTGAATCCGGCTTTGCCGAGGTGACCGTCGAAGGCGAGCTGTCCAACTGCAAGCTGTGGCACACCGGCCACCTGTATTTTACCCTCAAGGACGCTGGCGCGCAGATCCGCGGTGTGATGTTCCGCTCGGCCGTTCGCAGCCTGAAGTTCAAGGCCGAGGACGGCCAGCACGTCGTCGCGCGCGGACGGGTCAGCGTCTACGACGCCAAAGGCGAGTACCAGATCGTCTGCGACGCGCTCGAACCCAAGGGGCTGGGCGCGCTGCAACTGGCGTTCGAGCAACTGAAGGCGCGGCTCGACGCCGACGGGCTGTTCGATCCGGCGCGCAAACGGACGCTTCCAGTCCTGCCGCGCAAGATCGGCGTCGTCACTTCACTTGACGGCGCGGCGATTCGCGACATCCTGTCGGTGCTGGCCAAGCGCTATCCGCAGGCGCACGTGGTGATCCGCCCGGTGCGGGTCCAGGGCGAGGGCGCCGCGCAGGACGTCGCACGCGGCCTCCAGATGATCGCGCGGGTCGAGGGCGTCGATGTCGTGATCGTCGGCCGTGGTGGCGGGTCGATCGAGGACCTGTGGGCGTTCAACGAAGAAGTCGTCGCGCGCGCCATCGCGGCGTGTCCGGTACCGGTCATCTCGGCCGTCGGGCACGAGACCGACGTCACCATCGCCGATTTCGTCGCCGACCTGCGCGCGCCGACCCCATCGGCTGCCGCCGAGCGTGTCGTTGCGCGTCGTGATGAGTTTGTGTCGCGCATCGATCGCCAGATCGAACGGCTCGACGCCGCGCTCGACAAACGCCTGCTCGTGCTGCGCTCGCGGGTGCACGCGCTCGACAGCAGCCGCGGGCTGGCACGCGTGCCGGCCACCCTGGCGCTGCGCGGCCGCCATGTCGGCGAGCTGGCTCAGCACTTGCGGCACGCGCTGGCCGACCGGGTCCGCGCCTGCACGCGCCGCCTGGTCGCCGGCGAACGCGCGCTGGAACGCCACGACCCGCGTCGCCGACTGGCCGAGACGGCCACGCGCCTCACTTCCGGACGCGCGCGCCTGGACGCGGCAATCGAGCGTCGCCGGTCGCGCGACGCCGGTCGGTTCGGCACGCTGGCGGGGCGGCTCGACAGCCTCAGCCCGCTTGCCGTGCTCGGCCGCGGCTATGCCGTGTGCTGGGACGCGACCCGCACGCACGTGATTCGCGCCGCCTCGGAAGCCGCCGCTGGCGACACCGTGCGCGTGACGCTGGCCAAAGGCGAGTTACTCTGTGAGGTACGTAGGCCGGAACTTTAGTTCCGGCCTGGCGTTACGCGTCTCCCGAATTCCGTCATGGACACATCCATCAAAGACTTCGAAGCGGCCCTCGCCGAACTGGACGCCATCGTCAAGAAGCTCGAAGAGGGCGACCAGACGCTGGAATCGTCGCTGGCCCTGTATGAACGCGGCGTCCAGCTCTCACGGTTCTGCCACACTCGTCTCGAAGAGGCCGAACGGCGGATCGAGGTGTTGAACGACCGGGGGGAGCTGAAGCCTGCGCCAAAACTGGGAGACACCTAGAAATGCGAAGTGCGAAATGCTAAGTACGAAATTGCGCGGATGCTGTGCGCACACCGCGATATCGCGCGCGCCATCCGCGTGTTTTCGTACTTAGCACTTTGCACTTTGCATTTGGCACTCCTCCGCTCTCCATGCGTCACCGTC
>JAENWD010000125.1 GCA_016650245.1 Vicinamibacteria bacterium | reverse complement strand
GTGCAGCGCACGTATGTGCTGCGGCGCGTCTCTCTCGATTTCAAACCCGGTGAGTTCGCCTCGATCATGGGGCCGTCGGGCGCCGGCAAGTCCACGCTCCTGCATATCCTCGGCATGCACGACTCCGCGTGGACGGGCGAGTACTCCCTGCACGGCGAGCCCATTCATGCGCTCGGCAAGCGCGACCGCGCCGAGCTGCAGAAGAAACACATCGGGTTCGTGTTCCAGGCGTATCACCTGCTGGACCACCTCACGGTGTACGAAAACCTCGACATGCCGCTCTCCTATCGCGATATCAAGAAGAAGGAGCGCGACAGCCTGGTCTGCGACATCCTCGACCGCTTCCAGATCGTCGGCAAGAAAGACTTGTACCCGGCACAATTGTCCGGTGGCCAGCAGCAGCTGGTGGCGGTCGCGCGTGCGCTCATCACGAAACCGACGATTATCCTGGCCGACGAACCCACCGGCAACCTGCACTCGGACCAGGGCCGCGAGATCATGGAGCTGTTCCAGCAGCTCAACGCCCTTGGCACGACGATCATCCAGGTCACCCACTCCGAGATCAATGCCAAGTACGGACACCGCGTCGTGCGGCTCAAGGACGGCTGGCTGGTGAACGATTGATGGCGGCAGACTCCACGGCAACCCGCACACCCGCTGCGAGCGAGGTCCTGCAGAAGGCGCGGATCTTGCTGGCCGACGACCAGCCCGACGTCCTGCAGGCGCTGCGCCTGTTGCTCAAGGCGGAGGGCTGCGAGATCGACACCGCCACATCGCCTGCCGGCGTGCTGGCCGCCGTCGAGGCCCGTGATTTCGACGTCGCGCTCGTCGACCTCAACTACGCGCGCGACACCACGTCGGGGCTCGAGGGCTTGTCGCTCCTGTCAAGGCTCCAGGCGCTGGACACGCCGATGCCGGTGGTCGTCATGACGGCGTGGGGCACCGTGGACCTGGCGGTCGAGGCCATGCGCCGCGGCGCCCGGGATTTCATCCAGAAGCCGTGGGACAACGAGCGGGTGCTCGCCGTCGTCCGCACGCAGGTCGAACTGGCCCGCGCGTTACGGCGCAGCCAGCGGCTCGAAGCCGAAAACCGCGTGCTGCGCGACCAGGGCACGAGCCGGCCCACGCTCGTCGCCGAGTCGGCGGCGATGCGGCCGGTGCTTGACCTGATTGCCCGGGTCGGGCCCTCCGACGCCAACGTCCTGCTCACCGGTGAGAACGGCACAGGCAAAGGCACCGTTGCCCAGTCCCTCCACGCCGTGTCTGGCCGGGTCGGGCGCGCGCTGGTCACGGTCAACGCCGGCGGCCTGTCGGAAGGATTGTTCGAAAGCGAGTTGTTCGGCCACGTCAAAGGCGCGTTCACCGACGCCAAGAGCGACCGTGTGGGCCGCTTCGAACTGGCCGAAGGCGGAACCCTGTTTCTTGACGAGATCGCCAACACCTCGATGAACCTGCAAGCCAAGTTGCTGCGGGTGCTGGAGACCGGTGAGTTCGAACGCGTGGGCAGCTCGCGCACGCGACGCGCGAACGTGCGCATCATCTCGGCGACCAACGCGGATCTCAACGCGGAGGTCGCCGCGGGTCGCTTCCGGCAGGATCTGCTCTTCCGGCTGAATACGATCGAGATCCCGATGCCGCCACTGCGCGCTCGCCGGGAAGACATCCCACTGCTGGCGCGCCATTTCCTCGCGCAGCACGCGCAGCGCTACCGCAAGCGCCTCAACGGCTTTGACGCCGCCGCGATGCAGTTGCTGCTCGACCACGCGTGGCCTGGCAACGTCCGCGAACTCGACCACGCCGTCGAGCGTGCGGTGCTGATGGCACAAGGCGACCAGGTGCAGGGCCGCGACCTGGGCCTGCGCGCCACGCGCGACGCCACCGCACGCATCGAGGACATGAGCCTCGAGGAAGTCGAAGGCTTCCTCATCAAGAAGGCGCTGGCGCGCTACGACGGCAACGTCAGCCAGGCGGCCAAGGCCCTGGGCCTCAGCCGCAGCGCGCTGTACCGAAGGCTGCAGCGTTTTGGACTGTAGGTGAACTGGCTGACCCACGACCGACGGGTATGGTTGATGGCCCTGGGGGCGGGCCTGCCCGGCACGGCCATCGCGCTCATCCTGCTCTGGGGGGGCGACTTCTCATCGAAGGTCCAGTGGACCCTCACCCTGTTCGTCGTCGGGTTGTGGTGGGGCGTGTCGGTCGCGCTGCGCGACCGCGTCGTCTACCCTCTGCAGACGCTGTCGAATCTGCTGGCGGCCCTGCGCGAGCAGGACTTCTCGATCCGCGCCCGCGGGCAGCGGCGCAACGACCCGCTGGGCGAAGTGCTCCTCGAGATGAACGCGCTGGCCGACACGCTGCGAGAGCAGCGTCTGGGAGCGCTCGAAGCCACCTCGCTCCTGCGCGCTGTGATGGAAGAGATTCCGGTCGCGGTGTTCGCTTTCGATCCCGACCGGCGGCTGCGCGTGGTCAACCGCGCCGGTGAGCGGTTGCTGGCCAGGCCCATCGAGCGCCTGCTGGGCCGGACCGCCGACGAGCTGGGCCTGGCGCAATGCCTCTCGATGAGCGGCCCGACCAGCGCGAGCCTGACGTTTCCCGGCGGGACCGGACGCTGGGAAGTTCGCAGCGGGCATTTCCGCCAGGGCGGCATCCCCCTCGAGTTGCTGGTCATGACCGACGTGAGCCGCTCCCTGCGCGACGAAGAGCGCCAGGCCTGGCAGCGCCTCATCCGCGTCATCGGCCACGAGATCAACAACTCGCTCGCCCCGATCAAGTCGATCGCCAACAGCCTTGAACGCCTCGTCGTGCGCGACCCCAAGCCGGCCGACTGGGAGGCCGACATGCGCGACGGGCTGCAAGTGATCGGCGGTCGCGCCGACTCGCTCGGCCGCTTCACGGCGGCCTACGCGCAGTTGGCGCGCCTGCCCGCACCGGCCATCGAGGCCGTGCCGCTGCCGGCGCTGGTCGCACGGGTCGCCGGACTCGAGCGCCGCCTGCCCGTTCGCGTCGACAGTGGCCCGCAGGTCACCGTAAACGCCGACGCGGCGCAACTGGAGCAGTTGCTCATCAATCTGGTACGCAACGCCGCCGATGCGGCGCTCGTCACGGGCGGTGCCGTGCAGGTGGGCTGGGGACTGGCCGACGGGCGGGTGCGGGTGTGGGTGGACGACCAGGGCCCAGGCGTGTCGAATCCCGCGAACCTGTTCGTGCCGTTCTTCACGACCAAGCCCGGAGGATCGGGCATCGGGCTGGTCCTCTGCCGGCAGATCGCCGAAGCGCACGGCGGCACGGTCACGCT
>JAENWD010000124.1 GCA_016650245.1 Vicinamibacteria bacterium | reverse complement strand
CGGCGCGGGGCCCTGGCCGAGGGCATCACCGACGGCCCGGCGAATCACCTCGTGCATCAGCGACTGCTCGCGGAAGCGCACCTCGGCCTTGGTCGGATGCACGTTGACGTCGAGCGCATCGAGCGGCATCTCGATGAACAGATGCACTTCCGGGCTGCGTTCCTTTATCGACGCGACGCTGTAGGCATCGCCGATGGCATGCGCGATCGTCTTGTCGCGCACCAGCCGGCCGTTGATGAAGACGTTCTGCGGGCCACGCCTGGGGCCGGTCTCGGCCAGCGGCGCGATGTAGCCCACCACGCGGATGCCGGCCGTCTCCTTGTAGGCCTCGAGCAGGTCGCTGGAATCCCCGTAAATCTGAAACAGCCGCTCGCGCCGGCTGCCGGCGGGTGGGCATTCGAGCACGCGCCGTCCGCCGCTCACCAGGGAAAACCCGACGTCGTGCGCGCCCAGCGCCAGTTGCGTGACGATGCGTGACACTTGGGCGGACTCGGCCTGGTCCGACTTGAGAAACTTCCGTCTGGCGGGCAGGTTGTAGAACAGATCCTCGACGTCGATCCGCGTTCCTTCCGGCGCACCGACTTCCGTGATCGACCCAATGACGCCGCCGTGGGCTTTGATCTCGGTGCCGCTCATCGCCCCGCGGGCGCGGGTTCGCAGCGTCACGTGCGACACCGACGCAATCGACGGCAGCGCTTCGCCGCGGAAGCCCAGCGTCGCGATCGCCGCCAGGTCGGTGCTCGTCCTGATCTTGCTCGTCGCGTGCCGCTCCAGTGCCAGCTCCGCGTCGTCTGGCTCCATCCCCTCGCCGTCATCTTCCACTCTGACCAGGCGCTTGCCGCCGTACTCGACGGTGACGGTCACTCGCCGCGCGCCCGCGTCGATGGCGTTCTCGACGAGCTCCTTGACGACGGAGGCCGGACGCTCGACGACCTCGCCTGCCGCGATCTGGTTGGCGAGCTCGACGGAAAGACGATGGATCTTCGGCATCAGCGATAAACAATCACGTACGCCAACCACGGAAACACCGAGGACACGGAGAACGCACAGAATGCTCCTTGGATCTGGCTGACCTGGGAGGTATCAAACCACCAAAGATCTCCGTGAGGCCTCGGTGTTCTCAGTGGCTCTGTGGTTGGCGTACGTGACGACCGTCAGAGCCAGTTCTTCTTCCGGAAGAATCCCAACATGATGACGACGGTGGCCACCATGCCGCCGAGCAGCCACCAGAAAGGGCGCGGATCGCTATCGCTCCCCACCATCGCCAGCTTCATGTTCATGCCGTAGATGCCTGCCACCAGCGTGAGCGGCGAGACGATCACGGTGATCACCGTGAGCACCCTCATGATCTCGTTGAGGCGGTTCGACACGTTCGAGTAGTGCGCGTCGAGCAGACTGGTGATGCGGTCCTGAAAGATCAGCCCCTCGTCGGCGATCCGCACAAGGTTGTCGTAGACATCGCGGAAGCGGTAGGTCAGCTCTTCGGCGATCATCGGGAACTCGCGGCGCGCCAGGCGGCCGATCGCATCGCGCTGTGGTGTAGCGATGCGGCGCAAGGCCGTGACGTCCTGCTTCACCGACAGAATCTCGCGCACTGTCTCCTTGCGCGGCACGCCGAAGACGTCCCGTTCGAGCTCGTCGAGCCACTTCTCGAGTTGCTCGATCTCGGGCCGGTAGTTGTCGACCATCCGGTCGATGATCCGGTGCATCAGCGCCCCAGGTCCTTCGCCGAGCACGTGGTCGTTGCGCCCGCACACCTCCTGGATGCCGGTGATGCTGCGCCCCTGACCGTCGTGGATCGTGACCAGGTAATTGGGTCCGAGGAAGAAGTCGGTGTCGTGCGTGATGAACGATTCCTGGTCGCGCGACTTCTGGTAATCGATGCCGTGCAGTATCAGATACAGATAGCCGTCATAGGCCTCGATCTTTGGATGGTGCAGCGAGGCGACGGCGTCCTCCACCGCCAGCGCATGGAAGTGAAAGACGTCCGGGAGGATCCGCAGCTCCGCCTCGGTCGCGGCCGCCAGGTCCACCCACACCTTCGCCCCGCTGGCGGGATCCAGCAGCGCGGGATCGAGCTCCGACCCCGACTCGGTTCTGCCATCACGATGAACGAAGACAGTAATCACTGAGGTTGACCCGGTTGGGCCAGGTTCGATCAGGTTGGGCCGGGTTGGAGTCGGTTGAACAGGTTGCAAGCAACCTGACCGAACCAGACCCAACCCGACCGAACCAGACCCAACCAGCCTAGCTAGTCGCCGACTTTAACGCTGAGTGCTGCGTGGGCGGCCGCAAGTCGCGCCACCGGCACGCGGTATGGCGAGGCGCTCACGTAGTCGAGCCCCACCTTGTGGAAGAAGTGCACCGACGACGGGTCGCCGCCGTGCTCGCCGCAGATACCGAGCTTCAGATCCGGCCGGACCTTCCTGCCCTTTTCACACGCCATGGCCACGAGCTGTCCGACGCCGACCGTGTCGATCGACTGGAACGGATCGCGCTCCAGGATCTTGCGCTCCTGGTAGACGCCGAGGAACTTGCCCGCGTCGTCACGCGAGAACCCGAATGTGAGCTGCGTGAGGTCGTTGGTCCCGAAGGAGAAGAACTGCGCCTCGGTCGCGATCTGGTCGGCGGTGACAGCGCCGCGCGGCACCTCGATCATCGTCCCGACCAGGTACTTGAACTTGACGCCCTGCTCTCTCATGACGTCTCTGGCCACACGGTCTACGATGGCCTTCTGGTCCCTGAGCTCCTTGACCAGTCCGACCAGCGGGATCATGACCTCGGGGACGACCTTCAGGCCTTCCTTGCTCAGTTGCGCGGCCGCCTCGAAGATCGCGCGCGCCTGCATCTCGGTGATCTCGGGATACGTGATGCCCAGACGCACGCCGCGGTGGCCCAACATCGGGTTGAACTCGTGGAGTTGCTCGACGCGCGCCAGCAGGGTCTTCTTCTCCTGAAGCTCGTGGCCGCCCTTGCCAGCCGTTTCGAGCCGGGCGACCTCGACCATGAGGTCTTCGCGCTTGGGCAGGAACTCGTGGAGCGGCGGATCGATGGTGCGGATCGTCACCGGCTCGCCGTGCATCGCCTTGAACACGCCGTAGAAGTCGGCGCGCTGCAGCGGCAGCAGGGCGTCGAGGGCCTTGCGGCGGTCGGCCTCGTTGTCGGCGAGGATCATCTGCTGCACCTTCTCGATGCGGCCCTCGCCGAAGAACATGTGCTCGGTACGGCACAGCCCGATGCCGCGCGCGCCGAAGGCGTAGGCCAGCTCGGCCTGGTCCGGCAGGTCGGCGTTGGCGCGGATGCCCAGCGTGCGCACCTTGTCGGCCCACCCCAGCAGCTGGTGGAAGCGCTGGTAGATGTCCGAGTCCTTCGGATTCATCTTGCCGTCGAGCACCTGGAGGATCTCGCTCGGGTGGGTCGCGACCTGGCCCAGCTTCACCTCGCCGGTGAGGCCGTCAAACGACAGCCAGTCGCCCTCCTTGATCGTGTGGCCGCCGACCGTCACCGACTTGTCCTTCTCACTGACCACCAGCGCACCGGCTCCCACGACGGACGGTTTGCCCATCTGGCGGCCGACGACCGCGGCGTGCGACGTCATGCCGCCAGTGGCCGTGAGCACGCCCTCAGCCACTTCCATGCCGTGGATGTCATCGGGCACCGTCTCCTTGCGGACCAGCAGCACCTTCTTGCCCTTCTGCGCCCACGTGACCGCGTGGTCCGCGGTGAAGACGACCTGACCCGACGCGGCGCCCGGCGAGGCCGGCAGGCCCTTGGTGGCCGTCGGCAGCCTCTTCCACGCCTTCGGATCGAAGACCGGCGAGAGAAGCTGCGACAGCGCCGCCGGCTCCACCAGCAGCAGCGCGTCCTTGGGCGAGCGCAGCTTCTCCTTCACGAAGTCGGTGGCGATGACCACCGACGCATACCCGGTCCGCTTGCCGTTCCGGGTCTGCAGCATGTAGAGCTTCTCTTCCTCGATCGTGAACTCGAAGTCCTGGATGTCGCGGTAGGTCCTCTCGAGTCGCGACGTGATCGTGCGCAGCTCCTTGTAGGCCTTCGGCATCACCTTCTCGAGCTCGGCGATCGGCAGCGGCGTGCGGACACCGGCGACGACGTCTTCGCCCTGGGCGTTGACGAGGAACTCACCGAAGAACTCGTTGGCGCCCGTTGCCGGGTTGCGCGTGAAGCCAACGCCGGTGGCCGACCGGTCGCCCGTGTTGCCAAACACCATCTGCTGCACGTTGACGGCCGTGCCGATGTGATCCGGAATCTCGTACAGGCGGCGGTACGTCTTCGCGCGATCGTTGTTCCAGGAGCGGAACACCGCGTCACGCGCGCCCCGCAGCTGGATGAACGGGTCCTGCGGGAACGGCTTGCCGGTCTTGCTCTTGACGAGCGCCTTGTAGCGTTGGACGGTCTCCTTCAAGCCGTCCTCGCCCAGGTCGGTGTCGGTCGCCGCGCCGTGGGCGTGCTTGATCGCCTCGAACGCGTGCTCGAACTGATCCTTGCCGATCTCGAGCACGACGCTGCCGAACATCTGGATGAAGCGGCGGTAGCTGTCGTAGGCGAAGCGGCCGTTGCCGGTCTTTTTCTTCAGCCCTTCGACGGCCTGGTCGTTGAGCCCGAGGTTGAGGATGGTGTCCATCATGCCGGGCATCGAGAACTTCGCGCCCGAGCGCACCGACACCAGCAAGGGGTTGCTCGTCGAGCCGAACGTGAGGCCGGCAGTCCTCTCCAGCTTGCGGACGTGGCTCTCCATCTCGGCTTCAATCGCCGGCGTCAACTTGCGGCCGTTGTCGTACCACAGCATGCAGGCGGTCGTCGTGATGGTGAATCCCGGGGGGACGGGCAAGCCGGCGTTGGCCATCTCGGCGAGATTTGCGCCTTTGCCGCCGAGCAGGTCGCGCAAGCTGCGATCGCCGTCGGACTTGGCGCCGCCGAAGAAGTACACGTACTTCTTCGCCTTGGCTTTGGTCGTCTTCTTCACTGCCTTCTTCACTGCCTTCTTCTTCGCGAGCTTCTTTGCCATGGTCGATTAGGACTCCGATTGAGGGACGATCTCCGAGATATCCGCGAGCCGAAGGATGAGCCGCGACAGCGACGCCATCAGGTGAAGCCGCGCCTGCCGCAGCGCGGGGTCCTCCACCATCACGAACACATCCGCGAAGAAGCGGTCCACGAAGGGACCGAAGGCGGCGGCCTCGGCAAAGGCCTGCCGGTAGTGGTCGCCGGAGTCGAGCACGCGCTCGATGACCGGCTGCCGCCGCGTGAGCTCGGCCACCAGGGCGAGCTCTGCGGGTTCGTGAAGAACCGAATAGGGGTCGCTGACGGGGCCTGGCCCCGTTGTGATCGCGCCGGGGCCAGGCCCCAACTCCCCCGACGCGATGTTCTTCACCCGCTTGAACGCGGTCGCCAGTTGCTGGAACTCGGGCGTGCCGGTGAACTCGGGCAGCACCTCCAGCATGCGCCGCGCTTCAAGCGGGCTGATCTGGCCCAGCGGCCGGCCCGCCAGCACCGCGCGCACGTTGCGCACGTCATACCCGCGCTGCTCGAGGACGTAGGTCAATCGCTCGGCGAGAAACGCGGTGAGCGCCGTGCGCGCCACCTCGTCGAGCGGCAGCTCGCGTTGGACGGCCGCGATGAGCGCGCCCACCGTCGGTCGCACCGACAGGCCCGTGAGATCGGGCAGATCCACCAGCGTACGGAACAGGCCGTGCGCCTGACGCCGTAGCCCGTACGGGTCGCGCGACCCGGTCGGGCGCTCCCCGGCGGAAAACAGCCCGACCAGCGTGTCGAGCTTGTCCGCAATCGACACCGCAGCCCAACAGATCGCGCCGGCGCCCAACTGCGCGCGCGTCGGAGGCGCCTCCGGCTCCACCGCCACGGGCAGGTAGTGGTAGTAGATGGCCTTCCACACCGCCTCGGGCAGGCCTTCCTCACGCGCGTAGATGCCGCCCATCGTGCCCTGCAGCTCGGTGAACTCGCGCACCAGATCCGTGCCCAGATCGGCTTTCGCAAGACGACCCGCCTTCGCCGCTGACGCGGCTTCGGCGGGCTTCGCGAGTGCCTCACGGGCAATCCACTCGGCCAGCCGCTCGACGCGCTCGGCCTTGGCTTTGTAGCTGCCCAGCTTCTTGTGGAACAGGATCGTGTCCAGCCGGCCGATACGGTCTTCGAGGGTCACCTTACGATCGGCGTTCCAGAAAAACTGCGCATCGCGCAACCGCGCCGTCAACACCCGCTCCGAGTTGCGGCTGATGAGCTCCGGCTTCTCGACCTCGACGTTGGTCACCGCGAGAAAAGCCGCCTTCAGCCTGCCCTGATCGTCCACTACGGGGAAGTAGTGCTGGTGATGGATCATCGTCGTCGTCAGCACTTCTTCGGGCAGCGCGAGGAACTCGGCTGGAAACACGCCGGCGACCACCGACGGCCACTCCACCAGGTCCGGCACCTCGTCGAGCAGCCCGGCCTGACCGGCCGCCGCGCGGTGCACGCGTCCGCCGAGACGGACGGCGTGCACTTCCAGATCACGGGCGATTCGCTCGCGTCGATCCTCCCGCTCGAGGACGACGAAGTGCTCGAGCAAGCGCGCCTTGTAGTCGTCGAAGGTCTTGACTTTGACGGCGCGGCCGGCCCGCCCGCTCGTGGTGAGGAAGCGGTGTCCGTACGTCGTCGCGCCCGACCGCACGTCCTGCACCAGCGGCGACTGCGCACTCTCGGCACGGCGGATGTCGTAGGGGACAACGCGGCCGCCGTAGAGGAACAGCAGCCATCGCACGGGCCGGCCGAACCGGAAGTCGCCCTTGCCGTCGTCGAGCCACGCATCCCAGTTCATCGATTTCGGGAACGCCAGGCCGCGCAGTAACCCCGTCATCACGTCAGGCAACGCATCGACTGACGCTTTCCCACGCTGACGCTTGCGCACCGCGAGGTACCGGCCCTTGGGCGTGTCGATCTCCTCGAGAGCCTCGGGATCGACGCCGTTCTTCCTGGCAAAGCCGATGGCCGACGGCGTGAACTGGCCGTCGGCGCCGCGCGCCGCCGAGACCGGCGGGCCGTTCAGGACTTCTTCCAGGTCGGTCTGCCGCTCGGCCACCCGGTGGACGCGCACGGTCAACCTCCGCGGCGTCGTCCACGACTCGACCGGGCCATCTACGTTCAGGCGCGCCGCCCTCAATTGCGCCGACGCCACGTCGGCCAACTGCGTCGTCAGCGACGGCAGCCAGCTCGCGGGGACTTCCTCGACGCCGATCTCGATGAGAAGCTCTCGATCCATTGTCTACAGGCTCACCGTCACGCCTGCTCCACTTCCACCGGCTTGATGCTCTCGTAGTAGGCCCTGGCGATCGCCACCGCCAGGTGCCGCACCCGCAGGATGTACGCCGTCCGCTCTGTGACGCCGATACTGCCGCTGCTGTCGAGGATGTTGAACAGGTGCGAGCACTTGAGGCACTCCTCCAGTGCCGGCCACACCAGCACCGATCCGAGCAGCTTCTGGCCAAACACATAGTGTCGCTCGAAGAGGTCACGATGGTGTGTCGCGAACTCTTCGCCGCTGACGCCGTCGACGTGCCCGAACACGTACTTGGACTGCTCGATCTCCTCGCGCAGCCGTACCTCCCGATACGTCACGCCAGGCGCCCACTCCAGGTCGTAGACGTTGTCCACTTTCTGCAGCGCCATCGCGATGCGCTCGAGCCCGTAGGTGATCTCGCACGCGATGGGCGACAGGTCGATGCCGCCGACCTGCTGGAAATAGGTGAACTGCGTGATCTCGAGGCCGTCGAAGAGCACCTGCCAGCCGATGCCCCACGCGCCCAGCGTCGGCGACTCCCAGTTGTCCTCCTCGAAGCGAATGTCGTGCTGACGCGGGTTGATGCCGCAGGCCTCGAGCGATTGCAGATAGAGGTCCTGCACCTCGTCGGGCGAGGGCTTGAGAATCACCTGGAACTGGTGGTGCTTGAACAGCCGGTTCGGGTTCTCGCCAAATCGCCCGTCGTCGGGGCGCCGCGACGGCTGCACGTAGGCGACATTCCAATGCGCCGGACCGAGCACGCGTAACAGCGTCTCGGGATGCGAGGTGCCGGCGCCGACTTCGAGGTCCAGAGGCTGCTGGATCAAGCAGCCGTTGGCGGCCCAGAACTGCTGCAGCTTGAAGATGAGGTCCTGGAAGGTCAAAGGGAATCAGTGTCCACGCTTAATCGCCTGTAACACACGAGTCGATCGCAACTCCCGCTCGAGGTGCCGCACCATCAGCGCGCGGTGCAGTGTCTCCAGTTCGGCCAGCACGCCGCTGGACCTCGACAGATCCCCCAGCTCGAGCGGGCCGCGCGCCCGTGCGTGCGCCAGAAACGCCAGCGCCCCTGGCGACAGCGGCGTGCCCATGCGGTGACCCGCCAGGCCATCGGCACACGTCGCGCACGTGAGCACCCCGTCCAGCGGCGACAACCAGGCGCCCGCCTCGGGCACGCCGGTGAACCGCTGGCCGCACCGATGACACACCAGGTGCGGCGGATACACGCCCTGCAGGCGCAGCAGCCAGTACTCGAAATACCGCGCCAGGCCCTCGATGTCCACTCCCTCGGCCAGCGCGTCGAGCACCGAGGCCCCCAACCGGAACAGCGTCTCGTTGGGGTCGTCGGCCTGCGCCCACTCGTCGAGCAACTCGGCGAAGTAGCTGGCGTGGCTCACCGATTCGCCCGGTCCCGACAGCGGCGACCGCACCGGCTCGGCGTAGTTGAGCCCCACCAGCTCGCGGGTCTCCTTCTCGAAGTACGCCACCCGCACGTGCGTCAGCGGCTCGAGTGCCCCGACAAAGCGCGACCTGGGCCGCCTCGCGCTCTTGGCCACGCCACGCTTCTTGCCCCGATCCGAGGTCAGGAAGACGACAATCCGGTCGGCCTCGCCAAGCTTGTAGGTGCGCAGCACCAGCGCGTCGGCTGTGTAGAGTGGCATGGCCCTGAGGGCAAGATCCCCCCATTTTACCCGGTCTTGAGGTACTTCAGGAACACCGTCGCCAGCCCCAGAAACGAGGCGAAACCCGCCACGTCCGTGAACGTCGTGATGAACACGGAGCTGGCCAGGGCGGGATCGACCTTCATCGCCCGCAATCCCAGCGGAATCAGCGTTCCGGCGGTGGCGCCAATGAACATGTTGATCACCATCGCCATCCCAAGGACCCCGCCCAGCACCGGGTTGCCCTTCATCAGCCAGACGATCAGGGCCCCAAGCGTGCCGAGCACCAGGCCGTTGCCCAGGCCGACCAGCGCTTCCTTGAGCAGCGCCTTGCGGGTGTTGCCCCAGTTCAACTCGCCCAGCGCGATGCCGCGGACGATCACGGTCAGCGTCTGCGTCCCGGCATTGCCGCCCATGCCCGCCACGATCGGCATGAACACGGCCAGCGCCACGACCTGATCGATTGTCTGCTCGAACAGGCTGACGACGCTGGCCGCGATGAACGCCGTGACGAGGTTCACCGCCAGCCACGGCAGGCGCTTGGTGAGCGACTCGCCCGGCGGAGTGAACACTCGCTCGTCGGAGGTGACACCGGCGAGGCGATAGATGTCTTCGGTCGCCTCGTCCTTGATGACGTCGATGACGTCGTCGACCGTGATGACGCCAATGAGCTTGTTCTCTTCGTCGACGACCGGGATGGCGAGGAGGTTGTACGACGCGACCAGGCGAGCCGCTTCCTCCTGATCGGTATCCACGCGGACGCTGATCAGGTCCGGCGTCATGATCCGCTTCAGCGGCGTCTCGGGCGACACCAGCAGCAGACGCCGCAGCGAGGTGACGCCCACCAGATGCCGCCGCGAGTCGACGATGTAGAGATAGAACACCATCTCCACGTCGCGCGACGCCTGAAGCTGCGTGATCCCCTCGGCCACCGTCAGGTCTTCGTTGAGCGCGAAGACGTTCGGGTTCATGATGCGCCCGGCGGTCTTCTCGGGGAACTCGAGCAGGTTGCCCACCTGCCCGGACTCCTTCTGGCGCATCAACTCGAGCACCGCCGTCGACAGCTCCTCTGGCAGGTAGTCCACCAGCGCGGCCGCGTCGTCGGAAGGGATTTCCTGAATCAGCTTGGCGACCTCTTCGGCAGGCCGGTCGGCGAGCAGTTGCGCCGCCATCTCGGGCCCGAGTTCGGCCGCCGACTCCATCGCCAGCTTGGGACTGCGCTCGACGACGACGGCGAAGGCGGCCTTGCGGTCGCGCTCCTGCAGTTCGCCGAAGACGGCCGCCAGGTCGGCCGGATGCTGCTTCTGGAGCAGATTGAAGAGGTTGGCGGTCGCACCAATGCGCAACAGTCGTCTGACCGAGTCGAGCACGACATCGATTCTTCGCGGCTGCGCCATTTGAGAGACCTTGGTACGGACTTCGGATTACCGACTTTCGGACTACGGACTTCAGCGACGGGTGTATGCGCGGAGTGCCGCGGTTGCTGAAAACTCCTAAAGGTAACACACGCTATGGGTTCCGGGATACCTCTAATTGGCGCGAGTACTGCGTCATGGGCGTGGTACCGTCACTGGCGTGCGCGTCGTGTGGCTGCTTGCGTGGCTGGTGTCCGGCGCGATGCCCGACCAAGCATCGACGCTTTCGCAGAAGGCGGTGATGGCGCGCGCCGGCACGTTCGTGGCTCGCTACGCCGACGAGCTGCCACGCCTGGTGGCGACCGAGACGCTCTCGCAGGAACTGACGCCGGACCCGGACAATAAGAGCGGGCGGTCGGCCGCGCGGCGTTTGGTGGCGGAGTTTGCGTGGGTGACGCTGCCCGGCGAGTCCGAGGCGATTGGCTTTCGCGACGTGATCGAGGTCGACGGTCAGCCGGTCGGACCCGAGCGCAGGCGTCTGGTCGAGCTGCTGCACGGCTCACGCGAGGCCAGCTGGTCACACGCGCGCGCCATTCTCGAGGAAGGTGCACGCCACAATCTGGCGCCGGGCTCGCGCAACTTCAACCTGCCCACCGTCGCGGTGTTCTTCCTGCATCCCGAACGGCAGGCGCGATTCAGTTGGAAGCGCCGGTCAGCGGCGAACGCGCCGGTGTGGGAGTTGGCGTTTCGCGAGCGCAGCCGGCCGACGCTGGTCCGCCGGGGCGACGGCCGGCCGGTCTTCTCACGCGGACGCGTGTGGATCGAGGCCGCCACGGGCGCCATCCTCCGCACCGACCTCGAGTTGGAGTTCGAGCGCGTCGACTACGCGCTCACCACCCGGTTCGAACGCGTCGCCGCGATGGACCTCGTGCTCCCCGTCCGCCTCGACGAACGCTACGAGTCTCCCGATGGCGTCGTCGTGGAGGGCACCGCGACGTACAGCAACTATCGCCGGTTCCAGACCGGCGCGCGGTTGGTGCAGTAGCGCATGCCTGAAGGCCTGCGCTAGACCTCGTTCCTTCGGATCAGCGGCTTGAGGGCCGCCATCAGCAGCAACACGATGCCGAACGTGCAGACGATCGTCGCGCCGGTCGGCAGATCGAGCTGCAATGACAGAAACACGCCAAGCGCCGACACGACCGTGCCCATGGTCCAGCCGATGGCCAGCCGCGGCCCCACACGGTCGGCGTACAGCATGGCCGCCACTGACGGGACGATCAGATAGCAGAACACCAGCAGCACACCGGCGATCGACACCGACGAGGTGACCACGAAGCCAAACGACGCGTAGAACAGGAAATCCCAGGAGCGCACCGACACGCCTTCAGCGGCCGCGCGGCTGCGGTCCATCGAGATCAGCAGGAACTTGTGCCGGAAGACGTAGTGGAACACGCCCACGACGCCGTAGAGCGCCGCCGTCTTCAGCACTTCCGGCCACGAGACCGCGAGGATGTTGCCCACCAGCATGTGCTGCAGGTGCTCGGCCTGCGAGGCCGACGAGCTCATCGCGACGATCGAGGCCGCCGAGGCCACGGCGTAGCAGATGCCGATGATGGCCTCTTGCGGGATGCGTGCCTTCTGGCTGTGCAGGAGCGAAAACACCGCCGCCCCCATGAACGTGAAGCCGAGGCTCACCCAGTACACGCCCGGGTGATGGGGATCGCCGCCGGTGAACGGCATCAGCACGGCCATCGTGGCGCCCAGCGCCGCGATCTGCGCCAGCGAGAGGTCCACGAAGATCACGCCGCGCTCCACGACGTGCACGCCCAGGTACGCGTGAATCCCGGTCAGGATGAGGCTGGCGGCAAAGGGCGCCGCAAGAAACTGCAGGACAGTCGTGTCCATGGCCTACTTCACACCGAGCTTGGTAAACGTCTGGACCAGCAGGTTGACGTTGTAGTCGAACAGGCGCAGGTAGTCGGTCGCCTCCTTCACGCCGTTGACCGAGGGCGCCAGCACCAACACCACAGCGCCGGTGTCGCGCGCGACGGCGTTGGGCGTTTTCAGATCGAAGTACGGCTCCACGGCGATGACCTTGATGTTCTGGCGCTTCATCTCGTTCACCAGGTCGAGCGTGTGCCCGGGCGACGGCGGGATGCCCGGCTTTGGCTCGACGTAACCGACCACGTCGAGGCCGAAGCGGTCGGCGAAGTTGGGCCACGAGCGGTGGTAGGTGACGACTTTGACGCCTTTGTACGGCGCCATTGCCGCGTCCCAGCGCTTCTCGGCGTCGGTGAGGCGCTTGTCGAAGTCGGCGAAGCGCTGAGCGAAGTAGGCGCCGTCGGCCGGCGACAGCTCGGTGAGCTTCGCCTGCAGGGCCCGGGCGACGCGACGGCCATTGCCGGGATCCAGCCAGTAGTGCGGGTTGCCTTGCGGATGGACGTCGCCCATCGCGCGCGTGATCTGCCCGGTGGGGATCTCGAGGATCTTCACCGTCATCGACGCGTCCAAGTAGCCGCGCGCGCCTGGCTGGATGCTGGCGTTGCGGCTTTGCTGGACCAGCGGTGGCAGCCACCCGATCTCCAACTCGCGCCCGACCAGGACCAGCAGGTCGGCGGCGTGAAGCTTGAGGATGAAGCTGGGCTTGGGCTCGACAAAGTGCGGGTCCTGATACCCGCGCGCCAGCGTCTCGACGCTCACCTTGTCGCCGCCCACCTCGCTGATGATGGCCGCGAGATCCTCGGTCGTCGCGACGACCTTGAGCGCCGCGGCCGCTGGAGTCACACCCGCAAGCCAGAGTAGACCGAGCGATGCGCAACGCACCAGCAATCGCATACCAGTTCCCTCGTAGTTAGAAAACGTGCGCGCCGTGGGCACCAATGGCAAAGAGGAATTGGAAGAGGAACTCGTTGGCCGTCACATCGTCGGCGTACCGCGTCAGGCGGTACTCGCCACGGATCTGACTGAACTCACTTGGCCAAAACGTGAGCGTGAACGCGCCGCCGTTGTCGATGAGATCGCCGTTGAGCGCGCGGCCCGACCGGTCGTAGCGCGCGCCGCCCACCCAGCGCCGCGCGAACTGGTACTCGGCGCTGCCGTACATCCCGAAGGCACGGGACCGCTCGAAGTCTTCCAGATCCTGGCGGCTCCAGACCAGCTCGGTGCGCGCCTGGAAACGGCTGTAGATCGCGCGCCGCAGCGGTCGGTACCGGAATGTGGCGTCGACGCCGACCAGTTGCGCGGTCGTGTCGGGTCCGGTGGCGGTGTGGCCGTAGGCGAACGACGTGCCGATGTCGAGGTTACTGCCCTCGGTGAGGTCGCGATACCCGCGCAGCCGCGCGACATAGGTGAGCTGCGAGCGCTGGTTGCCTTCGAACAAATCAGAGCGTCCCCCGAAGACTTCGCCGGTCGCCTCCAGGAAGAACCAGGGGTTCAGCACCAGGCGCGACAGCGACAGGCCCCCGTCGGCAAGCCCCTCCTCTCCGCCCACCAGGTTGCGGGTCACCAACGGGCGGTCCGTCCAGGCCAGCGCGTGCGTGTGCTGCGTGTTGACCTTCCCGAAGTTTGCGCGCAGCTTGCCGGCCTTGAGCAGGAAGCGGCCGGGCAGCGTGTTGAACGTGATGAAGCCTTCTTCGA
Organism: Vicinamibacteria bacterium; assembly: GCA_016650245.1. Classification (GTDB taxonomy): domain Bacteria; phylum Acidobacteriota; class Vicinamibacteria; order Vicinamibacterales; family JAENWD01; genus JAENWD01. The sequence continues at coordinate 21,879 of JAENWD010000124.1, read as the reverse complement.
GTTCCGCGCCATCGGGTCCGACGGCAATGAAGAAATCGGCCTTGGCGTAGGGGTCGACGATCGCCTGGAAGGACGCCTCGGCCTCGCTCAACTGGAGCGCGGGGCTATCTTCGACGGGATTGTGACCCGCGGCCCCAAGCATGTTGCCGACAACGGCGATGTCGGGGTTGAAGATCTTGGCGAAGGCCGACGACCCGCCTCCGGTGGGCACCGGGTCTGGTGGCGGCGACGGCTCAGCAGGGGGCACCGGCGGCGAGGGCGCGGCGTTGGTCTGCTGCGGCGCGCCGGTCAGCTGCGCCAGCTTCTGCTCGAGGGCGGACAGACGCTGGTCGTACTGCTGGCGGACGGCCTCGAACTCCACGCGTGTCTTGTCGAGCTCCACCTTGAGCGCCTGAACCTCGGCCTGGCCGGGCGCTGTCGTCTGGGCAGCGACTGAACCGGGCGCCAGCCAGATCGCCAGTGCCACCGCGACGATCACCAGACGGAGACGCACGTAGGTCATGAGATCCTCGCGCAGGAGGCGCTGAAAGCAGTGTAGCCGGTCCCGCGGCCGGCCTGCCACTCTGGACGCGGCGAGCCTGAACGTCGTGACAACGCCGCGCCCGACGGGACACACTGGTTCGATGCCAACGACCAGTCGTGCGGGCGCGACGATCCACTACACGATGGCAGGCGCAGGGCCTCCGGTGCTGCTCATCCAAGGCGTGGGCGCCATCGGTCGCGCCTGGCAGCCGCAAATCGAGGCACCGGCCTCGGACCATGCGGTCCTCGCCTTTGACAACCGCGGCATCGGCGCCAGCTCGCCAGGCGCGGTGCCCCTGTCCATCGAGGCCATGGCGGCCGATGCGCTGGCGGTCGCCGACGCGGCAGGCGCTGCCCGTCTTGACGTCGTCGGCCACTCGATGGGCGGGGTCATCGCGCAACAGGTCGCCCTGTCAGCGCCCTCGAGGGTACGGTCGCTGTCGCTGCTCTGCACGTTCGCGCGAGGCGCGCAAGGCGCGCGATTGTCGTGGGACCTGCTGGTGGCCGGCCTCCGTTCGCGCATCGGACCGCGATCGGCGCGGCGGCGCGCGTTTGTCGAACTGGTGATGACGCGCGAGTACCTCGTGCGCGCGGATCTGGGGCGCCCTCGAGGCGACACTTGCCGACCTGTTCGGTCGCGACCTGGCCGATCAGCCGCCGATCGTCATGGCGCAGCTCAAGGCCATGGGCCGCTACGACGCGCTGGACCGCCTTGCCTCCCTCGCGTCGATTCCGACACTGGTCGTGAGCGCGGCGCAGGACCGCATCGCGCTGCCGGCGTTCGGACGGCAGCTCGCCGCCGCCATCCCCGGGGCGCGCTACATCGAGATCGCGGAGGCCGGTCACGCCGTGCCGATTCAGTGCGCCGACCAGATCAACCAGCTGCTCGCCGGGCACTTCAGCTAGCCTCCCAGCCCTCGACCGAACTCGGGCCGCAACCGAGGGCGTCAGGGGCGCTGCACTCGAACGCGGCCCACGCGCGCGCCGTTCGGCTTCGAGCAGGCGATTGCGATGACCCGACATCCGCACACATTGAATCCACGCCATCGCCGCGACAGACTGCAGCCGCGATTGAAGCCTCCGGGAACCGAGTTGTCGGCATCATATCCTTCCTCGCGCGCGGTTCTCCGAGGACGTGCGGCCGACGGCCGACAACATCGCAAACATGGCGTTTATCGCGGGTGATGTGAACAAATCCATTGGGCAGGCTGGCCCAGAGGTCTATCTAGCGATAGCGCAAGACTCGCGTACTTGAGAGCCAGTGCATACCGACCGACAACGCCTTGTGGAGGATCGACCGGGCCGAGTCGTTCTGGGAGTCCAGGCGTGAGCTGCTTGCAGTATCGTTCAATGAGTACGTTCAAGAAGCGCTTTCGAAACGGCGGATCTGACGTACTCAGGAGACGTTGTCCGTCTGACCAGCGTTTTAGCGGTCGGCGGCTGGTGCGTTCATCGCCGCTGCGGCGGGCACCCGGGCGCAGGCGACCTGACGCCGCCTTCAAACAACGCGTACACTGATCCAGTGACGTTTACGTGGGATCCGACAAAGGCGGATGCGAATCTCAAGAAGCACCGCGTTGACTTCCGTGAGGCGGCGACAGTGTTCGACGATTCGCTCTCGATGACCTTTCCGGACGACGATCACTCCGGCGAGCAACGATTCCTGATCATCGGAGTGTCTGCTCGAGGCCGCATCCTCGTGGTGTCACACACCGAAGCCACCGATAACATCCGTATCATCAGTACCAGGACCGCGACACGGCACGAGCGAACATTCTATGAAGAAGGCTAATCCGATCCCAGCTGACGGCTTGCGCCCCGAGTACGACTTTGCGTCCATGAAGGGCGGCGTTCGCGGCAAGTATGCGCGACGAGTGCGTGAGGGCACCAACATCGTGTTGATTCAGCCAGAGGTCGCCGAGGCGTTTCCGACTGAAGAAGCGGTGAATGAGGCACTCAAAGGCGTGCTCAACACGACACGAGCTGTGAGGAGCACAGGCGGGCTGCCTAACCGGGCGCTGCAGCCGGTAAGCCGTGCGAAACGCAAGGCTCCATTGCGGAAGGCGTCGCGCGCGGCTCGCGGCTGAGCGCCGTTAGGCAGCTGGGCGCGGCTCCTGAGGCCTTCGCGCCTTCGCGATTGGCAGAGGGGCTACAACGGCTTGTTGAACAGCTCGTCGAGGATGCGCTCGTCTTCGCGCCACGCCGACTTCACCTTGACGTGCAGGTCGAGGAACACCTTGGTGTCGAAGAACCGTTCGAGCTGCTCGCGAGCGGCCGTACCAATGGTCTTGATCATCTCCCCGTGACGGCCGATGATGATCGGCTTTTGCGACTCGCGCTCGACCAGGATCGAGCAGTAGAGCCGCATCAGCCCCTTCTCGCGCTCCGGTTCCTCGAACTTGTCGACGATGACCGCCGTGGAAAACGGCAACTCGGCGTGCGTGTGCTGCAGCACCTGCTCGCGCACGATCTCGGCGACGAAGACGCGCTCGGGCTGATCGGTGAGGTAGTCCGCCGGATAGAGGGGCTCGCCCTCGGGCAGGTGCGACAGGAACACCTGCTCGAGCCGCTCGACGTTGTGACCGGAGAGCGCCGACACGGGGACAATGTCGGCAAACTCGCGCTCCTGCCGCAGCCGGTCGATGATGGGCAGCAGCTTCATCTTCGCGACCAGGTCCACCTTGTTCAGCACCAGCACGACCGGTGTGGGCACGTGGCGCACCATCTCGAACAGGTGCTGCTGTCCACCGCCCGGTTTCTGGCTCACATCGAGCACCACGCCGACGACATCCACGTCGCGCATGGCGTCGCGCGCGGTGTCGAGCATCCGCACGTTCATGCGATGCGTGGGTCGATGGATCCCGGGGGTATCGACGTAGACGACCTGTCCCTCGGGGTAGGTGCGCACGCCGAGAATCCGCGTGCGTGTGGTCTGCGGCTTGTCGGAGACGATCGCCAGCTTGGTGCCGACGAGCCGGTTGAGCAGCGTGGACTTGCCGGCGTTGGGCAGCCCGACCAGCGAGACCAGTCCGGCCTTCACGCTGGTTCCCCGGCCGTCTCGTGCGCGGGCGTTTCGGCCACGCGCTGCACTCGAACGCGGCCCACTCGCCGCCGCTCGGCTTCGAGCACCTGGACGCGCAGGCCGCCGACCTCAAAGGTCTCCCCCACCGCCGGGACGCGTCCAAGGTGCGACATCAGGTAGCCACCGACGGTGCCGAAGCCGTCGCGCGGGATCTCGACGCCCAGCCGCTCGGCCAGTTCGTCGATGTCCACCTTGCCGCTGAAGATGAACGCGCCGTTGCCCTCATCGAGCACTGGTTCGGCCTCGACGTCGTACTCGTCTCGAATCTCGCCCACGATCTCCTCGAGCAGATCCTCGAGCGTGACCAGCCCGGCGGTGCCGCCGTACTCGTCGACGACCACCGCCGACTGCACCTGCTGGCGCTGAAACTCCTTGAGCAGGTCCGAGACACGCTTGGTCTCGGGGACGAAGTAGGCCGGCCGCAGCAGCTTGGGCACGACCTGATCGCCGGCCTGGGCGTCGGTCATCCGGATCAGGTCCTTGATGAAGACGAAGCCCTGGATGTGGTCGAGCGTGTCCTTGTACACGGGCACCCGCGAGTACTGCTGCTCGAGAAACACCTGCCGCACCTCGGCCAGGGTCGCGTCAAGCGGCACGGCCACCACATCGGGCCGCGGCGTCATGACGTCGCGGACCTGCGTATCGCCAAAGTCCACGATCGACTGAATGAGCCGCCGGTCCTCGCGCTCGATGAGGCCTTCCTGCTCGCCGGCTTCGAGGTAGGCATTCGCCGCCTCGCCCGTGTCGTCCTGGCCGTCCTGCGACTGTGCGGTCTCCACGGCGCCGGTGTGGCGTGCCGGACGCAGGGTCGCGATGAGGCCAACCAGGGCCAGCGTGATCGGGCGGATCGGCCGTTCGAAGACCTTGAAGGTGGGCAGCAGCCGGATCAGCACCTGCTCGGGGTCGCGCCTGACGATCAGCAGCGGCAACAGGTGCTCGAACACGAGGAAGAACCCGGCCATCGAGAGCAGCAGCACACCGGGGTCCTTCGCGTCGTCTACGCCGGTGAGCGTCGCGAAAGTGATTGCGGTAATCGCGATGATCAGGCCAAGGAGCAGGCGGACCGGCACAAACAGCAGCACAGGGTCGTCAAGGTACGGCCCGAGGCCGGCCGCGCGGCCGTTGCGCTCGACGGTGAGGCGCAGCGACAGCCGCATCAAGGCGCTGAATGCGGCCTCGATCGTCCCCACGTACGTGGTGGCCAGCGCCAGGACCAGGAGCACCGCAAGCGTCATCGCGCGGCTCCCCTCGGGCGCCGAAGCCTTGGCGGACGCGGCTCGCGTTCGATAAGGCCGCGGTCGAGGCCGCCACGCTGCCGCAGGCGTTCCTCGAGTCGCCGCATCGCGCCGTTGTCAGCCTCGTGGTCGTAGCCGAGCAGGTGCAGCAGGCCGTGCAGCGCGAGCACGCGCCACTCGGTGGACTCGGCGTGCCCTTGCGCCCTGGCCTGACGCCGCGCGACGCCCCGGGCGATGACGATGTCTCCGAGAAAAGGAGGGGCCTGGCCCCCGTACGCATCGCGGGGGCCAGGCCCCGGAAACGACAACACGTCAGTCGCCGCATCGACTCCGCGGTACGTGCGGTTGAGCGCTCGCACGCGGGCATCGGACGCAAAGGCCGCCGTGACCTCGCCGTGCGCGCGCGCCGGCGCGACGCGGGCAAGCCAGCGCCCGAGCCCGGGCGCGCAAAACGGCCGGCCCTGTCCATCGACGACAGAGACAATGACTTTGGAGGGACGTTGGCCGCCGGCTGGCATGACGATCAGGACGTTCGCGGGACTTTGCCCGACTGGAACGCCTCGTACGCCTTGACGATCTGCTGCACGAGCTTGTGCCGCACGACGTCGCGGTCGTCGAAGTGGACAAACTCGATGCCCTCCACGCCCGACACCACCTTCATCGCCTCGACCAGTCCCGACACCCGGCCTTGCGGCAGGTCGATCTGGGTCACATCGCCGGTGACCACTGCCTTGGACCCGAACCCAAGCCTTGTCAGGAACATCTTCATCTGCTCCGCGGTCGTGTTCTGCGCCTCATCGAGGATCACGAACGAGTCGTTCAGGGTGCGTCCGCGCATGAACGCCAGCGGCGCGATCTCGACCGCGCCCCGCTCGAGCAGGCGCTCCACGCGGTCGGTGTCGAGCATGTCGTAGAGAGCGTCGTAGAGAGGGCGCAGGTACGGGTTCACCTTCTCCTGCAGGTCCCCGGGCAGGAAGCCGAGCTTCTCGCCAGCCTCTACCGCGGGCCGCGCCAGGATGATGCGGCTCACCTTCTTCTGCAGCAGGTTCGTCACGGCCTGCGCCATGGCGAGGTAGGTCTTCCCCGTGCCGGCCGGGCCGATGCCAAACACGATGTCGTGCTTGTCGATCGCTTCCAGATACCGGCGCTGGTTGACGCTCTTGGGCGCGACCTGGCGTTTGCCGGCGGAGACCACCGCGCCGCGCACCAGGAAGTCCCGCAAGTCGACGTCGCTGTCTTCCGCGACCAGCTGCGCGGCCGTCTTCACTTCGCCGTTTGACACCCGATATCCCTCGCGCAGCAGCGCCGCCAACTGGCTGACCGTGCGCGCCACCTTTTCTTCGTTTGCTGGAGCGCCATCGACGAGCAGGTCGTGCCCTTGCGTACGGATCTGTACATCAAAGGTGGACTCGAGCTGTCGCAGATTCTCGTCGTATGACCCGAACAGGGTCTCGATGTTGTCTTCGGGGACCGAAATCTTGCGCATCGGCTGCGGCAATGCCGCTCGTAACTCCTTCAATCAGTGAGAGTTAGACAGCGATTGTACCATAGCAGCCACGGCCGGTCAAACGGGCTGCCTGAAGCGGACCAACTTGGCTGCATTGGGGGACCGATGCAAACGAATCCAACCGCAGATTTCGCAGATGCCCCAGATGCCTGAACACATGACAACGCGGCCGACCCACAACGCGGAAACCCGAGCGACACCGGCCGCGCAGCGGCCGGTCGATGAGACGAGACGACCCGTGACGACGAAGCCCGCTCGATCAAGAAGGCCTCATCGTGACGGCTCGTCTCGTCTCACTGCCGCGGCTTCGCCGCGGGTCACTCGGGTTCCGGTGATGATCGAATCGGCGTCATCTGCGGATACTTTCCGTGGCGAGCCGACGTGGACCGACCGAGCGCTACTGCGGAGGCTTGGGGGCGGCCAGACGAAGCTTCAACTCGTCGAGCTGTTTCTGGTCCACGGGCGACGGCGCGCCGGTCATCAGGTCCACGGCGGCTGCGGTCTTCGGGAACGCGATCACTTCGCGGATGGAGTTCTCCCCCGCCAGAATCGCGACCATGCGGTCCAGGCCCAGCGCGATGCCGCCGTGCGGCGGCGTGCCGTACTGCAGCGCGTCGACGAAGAAGCCGAAGCGCAGCCTCGCGTCCTCGTCGCTGATGTTCAGCAACTGGAAGATGCGGCTCTGCATCGCCGAGTCGTGGATACGGATGCTGCCGCCGCCGATCTCGCTGCCGTTGAGCACGAGGTCGTAGGCTTTCGCACGCGCCTTCGACGGATCGCCGTCGAGCATCGCACGGTCCTCGTCGAGCGGCGCGGTGAACGGGTGGTGCATCGCCACCCAGCGCTTGTCCTGGGCGTCCCAGTCGAACATCGGGAAGTCGACGATCCAGGCAAACTCGAACCGGTCGGCCGGGATCAGGTTCTCCTTCTTCGCCAGCGACAGCCGGAACGCCCCGAGCAGCCTCGACGCGTCGTCGGCCTTGCCGCCCGCGAGCAGGATCAGATCCTGGTCGCCGCAGCCGGCAGCGGCCATGCTGGCAAGCAGCGTGCCTTCCCCTGCCGCTTTGACGTTGGTGTTGATGGCGCCATCCACCTTGCGCGCCCACATGATCCCGACCGCGCCCAGTTGCTTGGCCTGGTCCACCAGCGCGTCGAGCTCGGACCGCGAGTACCGCGCGGCGCCAGGAATCACCAGCGCCCGGACGACACCCCCGTCGGCGACAATCGTGCGGAAGGCGTTGAACGCGGCGTCGGTCCAGACGAGCGACACGTCCGCGATCTCCAGGGCAACGCGCAGGTCGGGTTTGTCCGATCCGTACTTCGCTATGGCCTCGCCGTACGGCATCCGGCGGAACGGCGTCGGCACGTGGACGCCAATCTCCTTGAACACCTCGACGATCAGCGGCTCGATGAGGCCGAACACCAGGTCCACGTGCGCGAACGAGATCTCGACGTCCACCTGTGTGAACTCAGGTTGGCGGTCGGCCCGCAGGTCCTCGTCGCGAAAGCACTTCACGATCTGGAAGTAGCGGTCGGTGCCGGCGATCATCAGGATCTGCTTGAACAACTGCGGCGACTGCGGCAGCGCGAAGAACTGGCCCGGGTGCACGCGACTGGGCACCAGGTAGTCGCGCGCGCCTTCTGGTGTGGACTTGCCGAGAATCGGCGTCTCGATTTCCCAGAAGCCGTTCGCGTCGAAATACTTCCGGATCGCCATCGTCACGCGGTGCCGCAGGCCCAGATTGTTCTGCAGGCGCGGCCGGCGCAAATCGAGATAGCGATAGCGCAACCGCACGTCTTCACTCACCGGCGAGTCGTCGGTGATGGAAAACGCCGGCGTCTTCGCCTCGTTCAACAGCCGAATCTCCTGCGCCACCACTTCCACTTCGCCGGTGTCGAGCTTCGCGTTCACCGTGTCGACATCCCGCCGCCGCACAGGCCCCAGCACCGCGACGACGTACTCGGAGCGGAGCTTCTTGGCCTCGGCCATCAGCGGGCTGTCGTTGGGGACCATCACCTGCGTGAGGCCGTGGCGGTCGCGCACGTCGAGGAACAGCAGGCCGCCGAGATCGCGGACGCGATGGATCCAGCCAAGGAGCACGACGTGGCTGCCGACATCGGACAGCCGCAGCGCGCCGCAGGTGTGGGTGCGGGAGAGGGAACCAAGAGGATCGGACATATTGACGATTGCAGATTGCGGATTGACGATTACAACGAAATTATGCGGATTGAGACTGAAGGCGTCGCGAGAGCCAGGCGGCGACTTCGCCGCGCGGCACGGGCGTCTGCCCGCCGGTGGTAAGGTCTTTCACCATCACGGTTCCGGCGGCCTGCTCATCGTCGCCGACAATGGTCGCGAAGCGGACGCCGCGGCTGGAAGCGTACTTCATCTGCTTGCCGATCTTGTCGGCGTCGGGGTACACCTCGACGCGCAGGCCCGCGGCACGAAGCAGACGGGCCAGCGCCAGGGTGTCGGTCAAAGCATCGGCGTTCCAGACTGTCGCAAGCACGTCGGCGCTGGAGCGGGTGACCGACGCAGGGAACATCCCGCGCTCGGACATCACCACGAGGATACGCTCGAGGCCCAGCGAGAAGCCGCAGGCCGGCACCGACCCGCTGGAGAACATCCCCACCAGGTTGTCGTATCGCCCGCCACCGCCGAGGCTCCCGATACCGTCCACCGCGACTTCGAAGATCGCGCCGGTGTAGTACGACAGGCCGCGTGCGAGGGAGGGATCCAGTCGCAGCAGCGGGCCCGCAGAGGTCGCCTGGGACAACTGCAGAATTGCCCGCAGGGTGTGCAGCCCGTCGGTCGCGCTGGCGTGGCTGCCGATCTGCGTCGACAGGCGCGCCAGCACGGCTTCGTTGGACGCATCTCCCGTGGCGGTGAAGGCCTCGAGCGCCTGACGAGCGGCCCCTGGACCAACGCCGCGCGCCACCAGTTCCTCGACAACGCCGGAGGCGCCGATCTTGTCCAGCTTGTCGATGGCGACCAGCGCCGTGTCGTGCAGGGTCTCGGGCACGCCGGCGCCGTCGAGCAGCCCACGTAACACCTCGCGATGGTTCAGCCGGATCGTGAAGTCACCAAAACCCAGACGCTCGAGGACGTCGCTCACCGCCGCGCACACCTCGACCTCGACAACCGGCGAGGTCGAGCCGATGGCGTCCACGTCACATTGATAGAACTCGCGGAACCGCCCACGCGCTGGGCGATCGGCCCGCCACACCGGCTGAATCTGGTACCGCTTGAAGAACTTCGGCAGCGTGCCGCGGTACTCGGCGACGACGCGAGCCAGGGGCACCGTCAGGTCGTACCGCAGCGCGAGATCGGCCTGGCCTGTCTGCTCGTGCTCGCCGCGCTTGAGGATCTTGAAGATGAGGCGGTTGCCCTCGTCGCCGTACTTACCGAGCAGAGTTTCGATGTTCTCCACCGCCGGTGTCTCGAGGGGCTCGAACCCGTACCGCTCGTAGACGTCGGTGACGACGTCGAGCACATAGGCGCGACGGCGCACGTCCTCCGGGAGGAAGTCGCGCATGCCGCGTGCAGGTTGGGTGGACGTAGACATGAAACTGGTTTGGACTGGTTGGGGCTGGTTGGGGCTGGTTGATGTCAGAGATAGTCCAGCCGGTACTGCACGTAGTTGTCCGCCGACCATCCCAATCTGCACTCGTCACTCTGCAGTCGTCAATTCAGATTTTCGGCAGGGTCACTCCACGCTGCGCCTGGTACTTGCCCTTCTTGTCCTTGTACGAGATCTCGCACACCTCGTCGCTTTGGAAGAACAAGACCTGCGCGATGCCTTCGTTGGCGTAGATCTTGGCCGGCAGCGGCGTCGAATTCGAGATCTCGATCGTCACGTGTCCTTCCCACTCGGGCTCGAACGGCGTGACGTTGACGATGATCCCGCAGCGCGCGTACGTGGACTTGCCCAGGCAGACCGTGAGGACGTCGCGTGGCACCCGGAAATACTCGATGGTGCGCGCCAGGGCAAACGAGTTGGGCGGGATGATGCAGACATCCGCCTTCATGTCCACGAACGACCGCGGATCGAACGACTTCGGGTCGATGACACTGCCGTAGACGTTGGTGAACACTTTGAACTCGTCGGCCACGCGGATGTCGTAGCCATACGACGACAGCCCGTACGACACGACATTCTCGCGGACCTGGCCTTCGACAAACGGCTCGATCATGCCGTGCTCGAGCGCCATGCGTTTGATCCAGCGGTCAGCTTTGATGGCCATGGGAACGGGTTGGGTCAGGTTGGGACAGGTTGCTCGTTAGCGCCGGAGCAGATACATCACGCCCGTCAGGACGACGCTGACCAGAATCGAGCTCGCCAGCGGAAAGTAGAACGTGAACGCGCCGCGGCGAATCGAGAAGTCACCAGGCAAGCGGCCCAACGGGACGCCAGCCATCATCAGCAGGCCAAGGCCGGCGATGAGGAGGCCGAGGATGACCAGGGACTTGCCCATTGCAGATTGTAGATTGACGATTGCAGATTATACGCGGATTAGCACAGGTGCCGGGCCACGCGTAATCGTCACTCGTCAATCGGCAATCGTCAATGTCACCGCAACTCCAGACCGCGGAAAAAGTAACCCAGCTCAAACGCCGCGGTCTCAGGCGCATCCGATCCGTGCGTCGCGTTGAACTCGATGGACTGGCCGAAGTCCTTGCGCAACGTGCCGGCGTCGGCCTTGGCGGGATCGGTCGCGCCCATCAGGGCGCGCCACCTCTTGATCGCGTCGGGCGCTTCGAGCGCGAGCAGCACGCATGGGCCCGACGACATGAAGTCGGTGAGCGAACTGAAAAACGGCCGCGCGGCGTGGACGGCGTAGAAGCCCTCGGCTTGGGCTCTGGTCAGGTGCTGCAACCGCATCGCGACGACGCGGAAGCCGGCTTGCTCGATACGGGACAGGATCGCGCCGGCGCGTGCGGCGGTGACGGCGTCGGGCTTGATGATGGCGAACGTGCGTTCCATATGACAGGTTGATCGGGTTGGTCGGGTTGGTCAGGTTGGTCGGGTTGGTCGGGTTGATCGGGTTGCTTACCGCTGATGGTCCATGAGCAGCTCCAGGACGGCGCGCGACGGGCGCGTGCGCTCCACGGGCAACGCCGCCAGCGGCTCGTCCACCAGGTTGAGTGTCGTGCAGAAGTCTCTCTTGTGCTGGTCGATGAAGAGCAAGCCCGTCGCGTACTCGCCGCGACCGGCGGTTTCGCGAACCACGCGCAATGCTTCGGCCTTGTTGGTTGGGTCGTAGTCGTGGTCCAGCTTCCTGAGCACGATCGTCGAGCCGTCGTGCAGGACCACTTCACGCGTCGTGCCTTCCTCGTGCTCGATCGCGATGTCCTCGAAATACGGCACGAAGCTGAGATCGGCCAGAGGCTCTTCGTGGTCCTTCACGTAGCTGTAGCTCTTGGTCGACCCTTCGTGGTCGTTGAAGGTCACGCAAGGCGACAGCACGTCGAGCATCGCCGTGCCCTTGTGCGACATCGCCGCCTTGAGCAGCGCCGAGAGCTGCTTCTTGTCGCCCGAGAACGACCGGGCGACGAACGTCGCGCCCAGCTCGATGGCCATGATGCAGGTGTCGATGGGCGGCAGGTCGTTGACGACGCCGTTCTTGAGCGTCGAGCCCACATCGGCGGTCGGCGAGAACTGGCCCTTGGTGAGCCCGTAGCAGCCGTTGTCCTCGATGATGTAGACCATCGGCAGGTTGCGCCGCATCAGGTGCACGAACTGGCCGATGCCGATCGCGCCGGTGTCGCCGTCGCCGCTGATGCCGATGGCGGCCATCGTCTTGTTGGCCAGCAGCGCGCCGGTGGCCACCGATGGCATCCGGCCGTGCACCGAGTTGAAGCCGTGCGACTGGCTCAGAAAGTACGCCGGACTCTTGCTCGAGCAGCCGATGCCCGACAGCTTCAGTACCTTCTTGGCGTCCACGCCCAGGTCGAAGCACGCCTCAATAATGCGTTCGGAGATCGCGTTGTGGCCGCAGCCAGCACACAGCGTCGTCTTGCCGCCGCGGTACTGCGACACGTCCAGACCGATGCGGTTCAGTTTCCTGCCCGGCGAAGGCGCGGCGCCTGTGGATGTCGTCATCTATTCCCCTCCCACGCCGGCGGCGTTGGGTGCATCGGCGGCTCTCGCGGCTGCGCGCGCCACCGCCAGGCCTTCCTGCGCCAGCACGGCATCGGTGATGCTCCGTGCATCGATGGGCAGGCCGCTGTAGTGCAGTACGCTGCGCACCTTGGCAATCCGCACCGGGTCGAGCTCCATGCGCATCAGCGCGACCATCTGCGCGTCGCGGTTCTGCTCCACCACGTACACACGGTCGTGGCGATCGATGAAGGCGGCCAGGTCGTCGGTGAACGGGTACGCCTTCAGCCGAAGATACGACGTGGCCAACCCGGCCTCCTGCCAGAGCTGGTCGCGGCCCTCGACGATGGCCCAGTGCGTCGTCCCGAAGGCAATCAGTCCGATGCGTGCGTCGGCGACGACGTCGACCTCGGGCTTGGGCACCAGCGTCCGCGCCGTGTCGAACTTCCTCGCCAGCCGGTCGAGGTTGCGCTGATAGTCGTCGCCGCGCTCGCTGTACTGGCCCATCTCGTTGTGACCCGACCCGCGCGTGAAGTACGCCGGCATGTCGGTGTCCGGCAGTGTGCGCCACGGGATGCCGTCGCCGTCCACGTCCTTGTAGCGGCCCCATGCGCCCAGGCGCTCGAGCGTGGCCTTGTCGAGCACCTTGCCGCGATCCAGCGGCTGCTCGGGATAGGGGAACGGCTCGGACATCCAGATGTTCATGCCCAGATCGAGATCCGACATCACGAACACCGGCGTCTGCAGGCGCTCGGACAGATCGAAGGCATCCATCGCCATCGAGTAGCACTCGCGCATCGACGAAGGAAGCAGCATCGGGTGCCGCGTGTCGCCATGAGAGAGCAAGGCCGTCGACAGCAGGTCGCCCTGCGCGGTGCGTGTGGGCAGCCCAGTGGACGGCCCGACACGCTGGATGTCGAAGATCACAGCCGGCACCTCGGCGTAATAGCCCAGGCCCGTGAACTCGCCCATCAGCGAGATGCCGGGGCCCGAGGTGGACGTCATCGCACGCGCGCCCACCCAGCTTGCGCCAATCACCATGCCGACGGCCGCGATCTCGTCCTCGGCCTGGACGATGGCGAAGGTGGCCTTGCCGGTCGCCTTGTCGATGCGGTACTTGCGCATCAGGTCGATGAGCGACTCGCACAGCGACGAGGACGGCGTAATTGGATACCACGCGACGACGGTCACCCCCGCCATCAGACAGCCGATGGCGGCCGCCTGGTTGCCCTCGATGAGGATCTTGCCGGCCGTGGTGTTCATCCGCTCGGCGCCGAAGCTGGCCTTCTGCCCGAACGTCGCCTCGGCGTAGTCGAATCCGGCCTTGAGCGCGGCCATGTTGAGTACCAGGGCCTTCTGCTTCTTCGCCAACTGCTTGGTGAGCGCCTTCTCCATTTCGCCCAGCTCTATGTCGAGCAGGTACGAGAGGACGCCGTCGTAGATGGTGTTGCGCACCAGACGGCGCAGCTTGGCGTCGGGACACACGGCAGCGACCAGCTTGTCAAACGGCACCGGGTAGAACGACAGGTCCGGCCGAAGCGCCTTCAGGTTCAACGGCTCGTCGTACACCACCCCGGCGCCAGGTTCGAGCGTCTGCACGTCCTCGCGCGCCGTCTCGGCGTTCATCGCGACGAGAAAGTCGATCTCCTTCTTGCGTGCGACGTAGCCGTGCTTGTTGGCGCGGATGGTGTACCAGGTCGGCAGCCCGGCGATGTTCGACGGAAACAGGTTCTTGCCAGACACCGGAATCCCCATCTGGAACAACGACCGGATGAGGATGAGGTTGGCCGTCTGGCTCCCCGAACCGTTGACGGTGGCGACCTGAATGCTGAACTCGTTGATCGTGCGGCCGGTCGTCGGGGCGGTAGGTTGTAGCGCGGGGTCGGTCGTGGCCATTGAGCAACAGGGGGCGCGAACGTCACAGCGCTCCATCTCGGGGCGAGTCGCGCGCCTAACTTACTGAGTATACAAGAGGGGCGGCAGGGGCGTCGCCTTCGGCGACAGGGGCGCGGTCGCTTCGCTCCCGCGGGGGCCCGGCGCCTCCGGCGCCGAGGGGGTGCCTCGCTGCGCTCGGCGGGGGCAGGCTTGCTATCGCTCGCCTGGGGGCTCCGAGATCGCGGCGAGCGAAGCGAATGCGCCCTACTTGAGCCGCCCCGCGAGCGCCTTACCCATGTCCGCCGGGCTCTTCACCACGGTCACGCCGGCGGCGGCGAGCGCCTGCATCTTCTCGTCGGCCGTGCCCTGTCCTCCGGCGATGATCGCTCCGGCGTGGCCCATCCGGCGCCCGGGCGGCGCCGTCTGCCCGGCGATGAACCCGACGACGGGCTTCTTGAAGTGCGACTTGATCCACGCCGCGGCTTCCTCCTCGGCGCTGCCGCCGATCTCGCCGATCAGGATGACCGCGTCGGTGTCCGGGTCGCCCGCAAACAAGCCCAGCACGTCGATGAAGGACGTGCCGATGAGCGGGTCGCCGCCGATGCCCACGCACGTGGACTGCCCCAGGCCCAGGCCGGAGAGCTGGTGGATGGCTTCGTAGGTCAGCGTGCCGCTCTTGGACACGATCCCGATCCGGCCTTCCTTGCAGATGTGCCCCGGGATGATGCCCGCCTTGCTCTTGCCCGGCGAGATCACGCCGGGGCAGTTGGGCCCGACCAGCCGCGTGGGCCTGTCCTTCAGGAACGTCAACACGCGCATCATGTCCAGCGTCGGGATGCCCTCGGTGATGCAGACCACGAGCGGAATGCCAGCGTCGGCCGCTTCCATGATCGCGTCGGCGGCGCCGGCCGGCGGCACAAAGATCACCGACGCGTTGGCGCCGGTGGCCTTCACTGCGTTCTGGCACGTGTTGAAGATCGGCCAGCCTTCGTGTTGGGTGCCGCCCTTGCCGGGCGTCACGCCGCCGACCACCGTCGTGCCGTAGGCAGCGGCCTGCTTGGCGTGAAACGTCCCCTCGCGGCCAGTGAGGCCCTGCACGAGCAAACGCGTGGACTTGTCCAGAAGAATGGCCATCAGTGCGCTTTCGCCAGGGTCACGACTTTCGTGGCCGCATCGCCCATCCCGTCGGCGGCCGCGAAATTCAGACCGCTGTCCTTGAGCATCAGTTTGCCCTGCTCCACGTTGGTGCCTTCCATTCGCACGACGATGGGCACCTTGACGTCGAGTTCCTTGACGGCGGCAATCACGCCGGCCGCCAGCACATCGCAGCGCAGGATGCCGCCGAAGATGTTGATCAGCACCGCCTTCACGTTCTTGTCGGCCATCAGGATCTTGAAGGCGTTCCGGATCTGCTCGGCATTGGCGCCGCCGCCCACGTCGAGGAAGTTGGCCGGCTCGCCTCCCGCCAGCTTGATGATGTCCATCGTCGCCATGGCCAGGCCGGCGCCGTTGACCATGCACCCGATCGAGCCGTCCAGACGGATGTAGTTCAACGAGAACTTCGAGGCTTCGATCTCGAGCGGATCTTCTTCGCCCAAATCGCGCAGCTCGCGGATGTCAGGGTGCCGGTAGAGCGCGTTGTCGTCGAAGTTCATCTTCGCGTCCAGCGCCAGCAGGTCGCCGCCGGTGGTCACCACCAGCGGGTTGATCTCGACCATCGAGGCGTCGGTGCCCTTGAATGCCTCGTAAAGCGCGAGCATCAGTTTGGTCGCCTTGATGGCCTGCGCGGCGTCAAGCCCCAGGGCAAACGACAGCTTTCGACCCTGAAACGGCACCAGGCCGGCGCCAGGGCTGATGTACTCCTTGAAGATCCGGTCCGGCGTCTTCGCCGCGACCTCTTCGATGTCCATGCCGCCGTCGGGGCTGGCCATCAGGATGGGGCGCGCGGCCGTCCGGTCGAGGATCAGCGCCAGATACAGCTCCCGGGCAATGCCCAGGCCCTCCTCGACAAAGACGCGCGACACCAGGCGGCCTTCCGGCCCGGTCTGGTGCGTCTTCAGTGTCATGCCGATCATGTCGCGCGCGATGTGCTCGGCCTCCTCGGCGTTCTTGGCCAGTTTCACGCCACCGGCCTTGCCGCGGCCGCCCGCGTGGATCTGCGCCTTGACGACGACGGCGCCGCCGCCAAGCCGCTTGGCAATCTCGCCGGCCTCGGCCGGGTTGAACGCCACCTCGCCTTTGGGAATGGGCACGCCGTATCGCGCGAGGATGGTCTTGGCCTGATATTCGTGGATTTTCACAGGGTATGTCCGGGGCAGCTGGGAGCTGTGGCGGTCATGGCCGCGACCGACGATGGTAGCGGGCCGACCGACGACAGGTCAAGAACGGGTTCGGTCGGGTTGATCAGGTTCGGCCATGTTGGGTCGGGTTCGGTCGGGTTGGAGCGTTTGCGAACTTAGCGCAAGACCCAGATGCCACCGGCGAGCCGCTGCACGAGCAACGCCATCCGCGATCCCCCGACACTCAGCTCGGCCGACCCGATGTCGTCCGCAATCGTCTCGGCCGGTCCCTCGTAGCGCGTCACGCGAAACGGCGGTCCGATCGCGATGCCACGGAGGGGATCGACCGTGACCGCCCACACGTTGAGACCGCCGATCGCGCAGGGACAGGAAATACAGCAGCCGGCCATCGGAGGACCACCGGGGCTTGTCGTCCCGTGAGACATCATCTGGAATGAGGAGCGCGTGGGGCGAATCGGCGGCGAGACGCCTCGACACCATCGAGATGTCGGCGCCGGTGCCGCGTAACCACACCAGCTGGCCATGTGGATGCCAGCCCAGGGCCTGATCGAGCGCTCTCGGTTCGTCCTGGCGCGCCATGGGCGAGATTAGCTCGGTCACCTTCCGGGTACGTCGATTTCACCCTCCCGGTACCGTGCCGGCATTGAGGTAGCAGCGACCCGGCCGCACTGTCGCGCCCTAAGGAGGCGAGACATGCGACGGATCTGCACCCTTCTCCTGGTCACGGTGGGGTTGTTCGGCGACGTAGTCGGCGCGGCGGGAAGCAACCCCGATTGGCGATGGCTGATCGTCACCGACGGCCCGGGGGCCGAGTCAGAGCGAGGGGCGCTGGTGAAGGCCCTGCGACTGCTGCCCAGGTTGCCGGCGCGAGTCGCAGTCATCGATGCCACAGAGGCCAGGCCCGAGGTGCAGCCGACCCTGCTCAGCTTGGACGCGTTTGTCACCGTCGGCAGCCCGGTCGTCTACATCGTGAGGCAGAGCGCGCTGCTGCAGGGCGCTCGCGCCGGGTCCGCGACCCACACGCATGCCCTGGCTGTGGCCATCTGGCACGAGATGGCCGACGTCGATGGCGCCGACGAACGCGAGGCCCGACAGCGCGAGCAGGCGCTGTGGACCACGTTCGTGCGCGACCAGCGGGTAGACAGTGTGGTCGCGCTGCGCTACTTGAAGGCGCTCGATGCGCGTCCCGACGATCTCCTCACGGCGCTGCGCTGACGCCAGCGAAAGGCAGGCGCCTCAGGGCCTGGGCGGTTCCGGCTCATCAGAATCGAACCTGCAGGCCCAGCCCGTTCTTGTCCGACGAGTGAGGGCTGTCCGAGCCGGGACCCTAGATCGGCGATGTCCACGCGGGCTCCATCTTCGCCAGGCCGTCCAGACGCGTCCCCGGCGCGCGCTCGTGGGACGTCCAGTTCCCACGAGCGGACACTCCGCTTGTCACCCGGACTCGAAAGTCGCGCTCCACTTCGTCGTATGGCCGGCTTCGACGCATCACCCCGGATGGCACATCGATTGCGATGAGGGCGCGCCAGGGCGTGGCGCAAGCGACGCGAAGGAGCTTCATTCATGGCAGCCATACTGCGCGACGCACGCTACACGATTCGCATGTGGGCCCGGCGCCCCGGCTTCACCGCCGTGGCGGTGCTGACCCTCGCGCTCGGCATCGGGGCCAACACCACGATGTTCAGCGTGGTCAATGCCACGCTCCTCGCGCCACTGCCGTTCCCAGAGCCCGACCGCCTCATGAGCATCTGGAAGGGGCGGATCGACGACCCGGAGCAATTCAACATCGTCTCCCTCCAGGACTATCGCTACTGGCTCGAGCGCACCCACAGCCTCGAGACGCTGGCAGTGCTGGACTCGGCCGGACGCGGATACAACCTCACTGGGCACGGAGAGCCCGAGCAGGTCTCCGGGATTCGCGTCACCGCCAGCTTCTTCGACGTGCTCGGCGTGCGGCCGATGCTTGGACGGACGTTCCTGCCGGAGGAGGAACAGCAGGGCAGAGACGACGTGGTCGTCCTGAGCCACGGTCTATGGACCGGTCGCTACGGCGCGGATCCGACGCTGGTCGGCCGGGCCATTCAGATCGACGGGCAGCCGCGGACGGTGATCGGCGTGATGCCGGCGCACTTCCGTTTCCAGTACTTCAGCGGGCCACGCCAGCTGTGGGTGCCGGCAGGCTGGACCAGAGGCGATCTGGCGGGTGGCTCGAACTCGTTCACGGCCATCGGCCGGCTGAAGGCCGGCGCGCATCTCGCCGAGCTTGGCAGCGAGCTGACGGGCATCGGGCCCGCGGAGGCGCACGACGGCGAGGATTACGCGAACTGGACGGCCCGGGTCGTCCCGATGAGCGAGGTCGGCATGCGGGATCTGCAAAGGACGCTGCTCGCGATCCTCGGCGTCGTCGCCTTCGTCCTGCTGATCGCGTGCGTGAACGTCGCAAACCTCATGCTGGCGCGCGCGGCGACACGCCAGCGTGAGCTGGCCATCCGGTGCGCGCTGGGCGCGGGCCGCGGGCGCATCCTGCGGCAGTTGCTCACAGAGAGCGTTCTGCTGGGCGTGCTGGGCGGGGGCGCCGGTCTCCTGCTCGCCCTCTGGGGGACGAGCCTGCTGCTGCCGCTGCTGCCGAACTCGATCAGGTTCATGCCGCTGCGCCCGCTCGATCGCATCGAGATCGACACGTCGGTGCTTGGGTTCACCCTTCTGGTGTCGGTGCTGAGCGGCGTGCTGTTCGGGCTGGTGCCGGCGCTGGCAGCGTTCCGCAGCGATCTGAACAACCCCCTGAAAAGGAACGCCCGCGGATCGACGGGAGGGAAGAGCCGACTGCGGCACGCGCTAGTGGCATCAGAAGTGGCGCTGACGCTGGTGGCGCTGGCCGGAGCGGGCGTCCTGATCCTGAGCATGATGCGGCTGCTGGGTGTTGACCCAGGGCTCGATTCGCGCAATGTGCTCGTGATGTCCATGTCGCTCCCACAGGAGGATCTCTTCTACGGTCCGCCGGACAACCTCCAGTTCTGTCGGGAACTCGACGAGCGGGTCGGGAACATACCCGGCGTCATGTCGGCAAGCGCCATCGCTCACCTGCCGCTCAGCGGGGCCGGCGCCGGCCGGAACTACTCGGTCCAGGAGCGCCCGGACCCTGGACGCGGGATTCAGCCGGACGCCGCGTATAGCGTGGCCTGCCCGAACGTGCTGCAGACGCTCGGCATCCCGCTGATGGCGGGCCGCGAGTTCACCCACCAGGACACCGTCGGCGCGCCCGGGGTCGCGCTGGTGAACGAGCGCATGGCGCGGCGGGAGTGGCCCAATCAGGATCCGATCGGCCAGCGGTTCAAGATCGGGCGTGTCGACGCCGATGGCCCCTGGCTCACCGTCGTTGGCGTGTTCCGGGATATCCGGCAGTTCGGCCTCGCCAATGAGCCGCCGCCGCTGTTCTATCGACCCTACAGCCAGGCAGGCTGGCCCGACATGACCATCGTGACGAAGACGACATCGGCGCCCGGCGCGTTTGTCGCGCCCGTGAAGAAGGCGCTCGCCGCGATCGAGCCGAATCAACCGGTTGCCGGCGTGCGGACGATGGAGGAGGTGCTGGGGGCGTCGGTGTCATCGAGGCGTTTTCCGATGCTCCTGCTCAGCGGGTTCTCGCTGCTCGCGCTGGTGCTGGCTGCCGTGGGCATTGCCGGTGTGGTCGGCTACTCGGTCGTCCAGCGCACGCAGGAAATCGGCCTGAGGATGGCGCTTGGCGCGCGGCCGACCGAGGTGCAGCGTCTGATGGTGCGGCACAACATGAGGTGGGCCCTGATAGGCGTGGCAGCAGGACTGGTCGCATCCGTCGCGCTGCTCAGGTTGATGCGCACGATGCTCTACGACGTGGAACCGGCCGACCCGTTGGTCCTCGGTGCCGCGTCGCTGCTGTTGATCGGCGTGGCGCTGGTGGCCAGCTACGTGCCAGCGCGACGGGCGGCGCGGGTGGATCCGATCTCCGCGCTCCGGTGCGAATAGGCAGAAGAAGGGGTTGGGAGCGGCGCGGGCGCGCTCCTGATAGAATTCCGGCGGCGTCTCGGGACGCCGTCTGCCCATGCCCTCTCGACCGTCCTTCTTCTCGTCCTCCGTCGGCTCCAAGTTCCTCATCGCCTTCACGGGCCTGTCTCTGGTCGGATTCCTCGTCGGACACCTGGCGGGCAACCTGCTGGTCTACGTCTCGCCCGATGCCTTCAACCACTACGGCGACACACTGATCAAGAACCCGCTGGTCATTCCGGCGGAACTGGGCCTGATCGCGCTCTTCCTGCTCCACGCCTATAAGGCCGTGCGCATGTTCCTTGGCGCCAACGACGCGCGGCCGGTCGGCTACCAGAAAAAGGCGCGCGCCGGGCACACCAGCCGGAAGAGTTGGGCCTCGACGACGATGATCCTGTCGGGGACGTTTCTGCTGTTGTTCGTGCCGTTGCACCTGCAGACGTTCAAGTACGGATCGCATTACGAATCCTCCGAACCCGGCGTGCGCGACCTGTGGCGGACGGTCGCCGAGGTCTTCAGCCGTCCCGGGTACGTCGTCTTCTACGTCGCCGGCATGACCATCATCGGCTTCCACCTCTGGCACGGGGTGTCGAGCGCGCTGCAGTCGCTGGGGATCGATCGGCTGGGCTGGTCGCCGGCGCTGCGCCGGATCGGGTGGACCGTTGCCGCAGTGCTGGCCGTCGGCTTCCTCAGCATCCCGCTCTACGTCTACTTCCTCGGAGCGCGGTTATGAGGCTCGATTCGAAGATCCCGGGCGGGCCGCTGGCCGACAAGTGGGACCGGCACAAGTTCGAAATGAAGCTGGTCAACCCCGCCAACAAGCGCAAGTTCACCGTCATCGTGGTCGGGACGGGGCTGGCGGGCGCCTCGGCGGCGGCCAGTCTGGGCGAGCTGGGCTACAACGTGCTCAGCCTCTGCATCCACGACAGCCCGCGCCGCGCTCACAGCATCGCCGCGCAGGGCGGCATCAACGCGGCCAAGAACTACAAGAACGACGGCGACAGCGTCTATCGCCTGTTCTACGACACGATCAAGGGCGGCGACTATCGCGCGCGGGAAGCCAACGTGCACCGGCTGGCGCAACTGTCGGTGAACATCATCGACCAGTGCGTCGCGCAGGGCGTTCCCTTCGCGCGTGAATACGGCGGCCTGCTCGACAACCGCTCGTTCGGCGGGGCGCAGGTATCGCGCACGTTCTACGCGCGGGGCCAGACCGGCCAACAGCTCCTGCTCGGCG